>CP063848.1:2183407-2495322 GCA_015277795.1 Massilia sp. UMI-21
GATCATCCAGATCCCGGGCGCGTGGAACGCGGCGCAGCCCGAGCTGCGCTATTACGACGGCCTGATCTGGTTCCAGCGCAAGTTCAGCGCCCGGCCAGCTTCCGGCAAGCGCGCATTCCTGCGCTTCGAAGCGGTGAACTACCGCGCCTGGGTCTACCTGAACGGCAAGGAGGTCGGGCGCCATGAGGGCGGCTTCACGCCCTTCGTGCTGGAAGTGACCGACGCGCTGCGGGCCGGCGAGAACCGCCTGGTGGTGGGCGTCGATTCGACCCACGACGCGCAGTCGATCCCGACCTCCATCACCGACTGGGACCTGTACGGCGGCATCACCCGCCCGGTGCGCCTGATCACCACCCCTGACACCTTCATCGACGACGCCATGCTCAGGCTGCGTCCGGACGGCCGCATCGCCGGCGAAGTGCGCCTGCAGGGGCCGCGGGCCGCCCGGCAGGCGGTCACGGTGGCCATCGGATCGCTCGCCACCGCACGCGCCGTCACCGATGCCGATGGCCGCGCCAGCTTCGAACTGGTGGCGCCGACAGGCCTGCAACGCTGGTCGCCCGAGCAGCCGACCCTGTACGACGTACGCGTGGAGGCGGCCGGCGACGCGCTGCGCGATCGCGTCGGTTTCCGCACCATCGCGGTCAAAGGGAACCAGATCCTCCTGAACGGCAAGCCGATCTGGCTGCGCGGCATCTCGCTGCACGAAGAAGAGTTCGGGCCCAACCCGGCGCGCAACATGACGGAACCGGCCGCGCGCGCACTGCTGCACGAGATCAAGCATGGCCTCGGCGGCAACTATGTGCGCCTCTCGCACTACCCGCATTCGGAAACGACCCTGCGCCTGGCCGACGAGATGGGCCTGCTGGTGTGGAGCGAGATTCCGGTGTACTGGACCGTCGACTGGGACAACCCGGCCGTGCTGCGCAAGGCGCTGGCGATGCAGGCCGAGACCATCTACCGCGACCGTAACCGCGCCTCCGTCATCCTCTGGAGCGTCGGCAACGAGACGCCGGTGTCGCCGGCGCGCACGCGCTTCCACAGCGCCATGGCCGACAACGTGCGCCGGCTCGACCCGAGCCGCCTGGTCAGCGCGGCCCTGCTGGTCAAGCACGACGGCGCGGCGCTGGTCATCGACGACCCGCTGGTCGACAAGCTCGATGTCCTGGCGGTGAACACCTATGCCGGCTGGTACGGCGCCGACACGCTCGAGGCGGTGGCGAAGCTGAAGTGGAAGGTGCCCGCCGACCGCCCGCTGATCCTGTCCGAGTTCGGCGCCGACGCGCTGGCCGGATACAGGGGTCAAACGCCTGACGGCATGAAGAAGTTCACCGAGGACTACCAGGCCGAGTACTACCGCCAGACCCTGGCCATGGCCGAGCAGATTCCGACGCTGCGCGGCATGTCGCCCTGGATCCTGAAGGATTTCCGATCGCCGCGCCGCGAACACCCGGTGTTCCAGAACGGCTGGAACCGCAAGGGCATCCTGTCCGAGACCGGCGTGCGCAAGCAGGCATTCAAGGTGCTGGCCGACTACTACCGCAACAAATAACACGCAACACATCAACTGGAGTCATGCATGAATAGCAAGCTTACCGGTGCGCCGGTCATCACTGCCCTGCGGGTCGTCCCCGTTGCGGGCCAGGACAGCATGCTGATGAACCTGAGCGGCGCCCACGGCCCCTGGTTCACCCGCAACGTCGTGGTGCTGACTGACAGCGCCGGCAATACGGGCCTGGGCGAGGTGCCGGGCGGAGAGTCGATCCGCCAGACCCTGGAAGACGCATGCCCGCTCATCCTCGGCAAGTCGCTGGGCGACTACAAGGCCGTGCTGAACGCGATCCGCACCAGCTTCGCCGGCCGCGACGCGGGCGGGCGCGGCCTGCAGACCTTCGACCTGCGCACCACGATTCACGCCGTCACGGCGGTGGAATCCTGCTTCCTCGACCTGCTCGGGCAGTTCATGAACGTGCCGGTGGCTGCCTTGCTCGGGGAGGGCCAGCAGCGCGAGGCGGTGCCGATGCTGGGCTACCTGTTCTACATCGGCGAGCGGCGGCGCACCGCGCTGCCCTACCGCAGCGAAGAGAGTGCGGACGATGCCTGGTTCCGGCTGCGCAACGAAGAGGCGATGAGTCCCGAAGCGGTGGTGGCGCTGGCCGAGGCGGCACAGGCGCGCTACGGCTTCCAGGACTTCAAGCTCAAGGGCGGCGTGCTGTCGGGCGACGCGGAGATGGAAGCGGCGCTGGCCTTGCATGAACGCTTTCCGGAGGCGCGCGTCACGCTCGACCCGAACGGCGCCTGGTCGCTGGCCGACGCGGTGCGCCTGTGCCGCGACAAGCATGGCGTGCTGGCCTACGCCGAAGACCCCTGCGGCGCCGAGAACGGCTTCTCGGGGCGCGAGGTCATGGCCGAGTTCCGGCGCGCCACCGGCCTGCTCACCGCCACCAACATGATCGCCACCGACTGGCGCCAGATGGCGCATGCGATCCAGCTCCAGTCGGTCGACATCCCGCTGGCCGACCCGCACTTCTGGACCATGCAGGGTTCGGTGCGCGTGGCGCAGTTGTGCGATATGTTCGGCCTGACCTGGGGCTCGCACTCGAACAACCACTTCGACATCTCGCTGGCCATGTTCACCCACGTGGGCGCGGCCGCGCCGGGCCGGGTGACGGCGATCGACACGCACTGGATCTGGCAGGACGGCCAGCGACTCACGAAAGAGCCGCCCCGCATCGAAGGCGGCGCGGTCAAGGTGCCGGCCCGGCCCGGCCTGGGCATCGAGCTCGATGTCGATGCGCTCGCGGCGGCGCACCAGGCCTATCGCAACATGGGCCTGGGCGCGCGCGACGATGCGGCGGCCATGCAGTACCTGATCCCAAACTGGAAGTTCGACAACAAGCGGCCCTGCATGCTGCGCTGAATGCAGGGTGGGCCGGGGAAGGGAGGACGCCAAGCCGGCCGCGCGACTGGCACCAGGCGCGCTGTGGCTGCGCATGTTGTGCTTGAACGCGTGGGCGGGGAACCCGCCCACCCTACCAGCTTACCGGGACGGCGGCGGCGCCGGAATCGGATGTTCCGACCGGAAGGGCAGCGCCGGCAGTCCGGCGCGATTGACCAGGTTCGGCGTCGCCGCCTCATGCCAGCCGAAGCGCACCGACTTCGGGTCCGCCACCAGCGGGCTGCTGGCGACCACCTCGCTGCCGACGATGGCCGCCGTGGCCGGGTGGTATTGGCCGTCGCTGCCTGCGATCTCGAACCAGTCGAGCGGCTTGCCGTCGCGCGCGGCCAGTCCCCCGGCATGGTCGAAGCTGAGGATTGCCTGTCCGTCCGTGAAGCGCACCGCGCGAAAGCGCGGGCCGAAGGGCTCGATACCGGGACGGCCATAGCTCAGGGCCAGGGCAAGGTTCGCCAGGCGCAGCCCGACACTGCGCTTGTCGCGCGGGTGGATGTCGCGCAGGTCGTCGGCCAGGTCGGTGGTGACGATCATCGCCGTGTGCGGGATGCGCAGGGCATCGGCCTGGGCTTCGCGCAGGCGCGGCAGCGATTCGGCGCCGTGCAGGACCTGGTCGGCGCGCACGACGGAATACAGGTGCGGCGCCAGCTGCACATAGTAGAAGGGCAGCTCGCGCTCGAAGGCGCGGCGCCATCGCGCGATCATCGCTTCCATCTTCGGCGTGTAGGCCGGGCCGTCGTCGGTGCCCAGGATGTTCGATTCGCCCTGGTACCACAAGGCCCCCTTGAGGGCGAACGGCGCCAGGCCGGCGACCATGCCGTTGTACATCGTGGCGGGCCTGTCCTTGCGTTCGGGCGGCAGGGTGTGCGGCGCAAGCGGTTCCGTCGGCGTCCAGGATTCGATGCGGGTGCCGCCCCAGGTCGCGTCGATCAGGCCCACCGGCGTGCCCAGCGCCGACTTCAGGCGGCGGCCGAAGTGATACGCGGCGGCCGAGAATTCGCTCGCCACGACCGAGGCCGGCGTGCTGCGCACCCAGGCGCCCTGGACATCGTCCGCGGGCCGCTCGGCCTTGCTCTTGGCTACCTTGAACAGGCGCATGTCGGGCTGGTCGGCGTCGGCGATGGCCTCCTCGGCGCCGAAGGTCGGGCGCTGGCCGCGCTTCTCGCCGAGCGGTTTTTCCATGTTCGACTGGCCCGAGGCCAGCCACACCTCGCCGACCAGCACGTCGTTCACCACGAGCTCGTTGGCCTCGCCGCGCACCGCCAGCAGGCCGGGCGCCTGCGTGGCGCCGCTCAGGTCGAGATCGACGCGCCAGCGGCCATCCGGCCCGGCGCGCGTGCTGCGCGACTGGCTGCCGAAGCGCACCGTCACCGCTTCGTCCGGCGCAGCCCAGCCCCACACCGGCACCCGGGCGGCGCGCTGCAGCACCATGTGGTCGGACAGGATGGCCGGCAGCCTGACCTCGGCGCCGGCCGGCAGCGCCAGGACGCCCAGCATGACCAGCCCGGCCGCGCCATAAGCGCCGGCGGCCTTCATGACGGATACTTCGGGCCGGCCGTCACGAAGGCGCCGCCCTGCAGGAAGGTGCTGAGATCGTCCGCCGGCGGGTAGGAGAATGCCTGCGGCAGGGCGTCGAGGAACTGGGCCGAGCTGTCCCTGGCCTGGTAAGCCAGGTGGCGCGCATGGCGGTCGTCCCACCAGCTGCCCGGGTTGGCCGAGACGCCGAAGGTGATGGTGTGGCCGACGCGCGGCGTCAGCAGGGCGCGACGCAACAGCTCGGCCATGTCGTCCAGGCTGAGCCAGGTCACCATCTGGCGGTGGGTGGCGGGCTCCGGGAAGCAGAAGCCGATGCGCAGGCACACGGTCTCGATGCCGAAACGGTCCCAGTAGTAGCGCGACAAATTCTCGCCCCAGACCTTGGACAGGCCGTAGTAGCCGTCGGCGCGGGTCGGCATGGCGGCGTCGACGCGCTCGCTGGTCTGGTACATGCCCATCGTATGGTTGCTGCTGGCGAAGACCACGCGCCGGATGCCCAGCTTGTGCACGGCTTCGTAGAGGTTGACCATGCCCAGGATGTTGGCCTGCATGATGGGTGCGAACTCGACTTCGGTGGAGACGCCGCCGAAGTGCAGGATGGCGTCGACGCCTTCGCACATGCGCATGACCTGCTCGCGGTCGGCCAGGTCGCACGCCACGATTTCCTCGCCGGGACCGGCGCCGCCCAGCGCGGCGAGCCCGGCGGCCACGTCGGACAGGCGCACGATGTCGGCGAATTCGTGCAGGCGTTCGCGCAGGCGGCGGCCCAGGTTGCCGCCGGCGCCGGTGAAGAGGATGCGTTTGAATGGTTTGCTCATGATCTTGTGCATTGGTTGGAACGGATCGGGATGCCATTACCGGCTGATTCGCAGCGGGTGTCAACGCGCCTTGCCTGAATGCTCACGATCTTGAGTGCTTCTCGTCCTGCTCGTCCTTCTCGTCCTTCTCGTCCATGACGTGTGTGCGCAGGCGACGTGCGCTTGCCGTACACGCGCGATAACCCAGCGTCGCCTTGCGATACCGGAAACGGCATCAGTCGCAGCCTGGCTCCCTGCCGAATGCCCAGCTCGATGCCGATGAGTGTGGCGCTTGCGCACGCAAGCGCTCACGCCTGTGAGTGTTTGGCCGCTGCGCGCCAAACCATGTTGTTGTATTGACTCCATTCAATAACAATCGACGTCGCCGACCGTTACCGGCTGTCGCGATGCTTCGCACACTGCAGGTCACGAGATAGGGACGCCGATGGTTCATCCCGCGACAGCGTCCCGATAAATCAAAAACATGGAGAGAGACATGTCACCCCATTCCCAGGTCAGATTCCCCGTTAAACGCCTGAGCCAGGCCGTCGCCATGGCGCTGGCTTCGCTCGTCGCGAGCGGCAGCTCGTATGCCCAACAATCCGCCGCGCCGCAGGCCGACGCGCAGGCATCGGCGACGCCGGCCCGCAAGGCCTCCAGCGCGGAAGCGCCGGAAGCGATGGAAACGGTGCTGGTGGTCGGCGCCCGCGATTCGCAGCGCAGCGCCATCGCGCGCAAGAAAAACGCCGAGACGGCGCAGGACTCGATCATCGCCGAAGACGTCGGCGCCTTCCCCGACCGGAACGTCGCCGACGCGATCTCGCGCATTGCCGGTGTCGCGGTCGACCGCGGCGAATTCGGCGAAGGCATCAGCGTATCGATCCGCGGCAACGGACCGGAGCTGACCCGGGTCGAGCTGGACGGCATGGGCGTGCAGCAGGCCGGCGGCGCCGACATGCTGGGCGGGATCACGGCCGGCGCCGATACTTCGGGCGGCCGTTCGGTCGAGATGCGCCAGCTCTCGTCGGACCTGATCAAGAGCGTGGACGTGATCAAGGGCTCGACCGCCGACATGACCGAAGGCTCGCTGGGCGGCGGAGTGCGCATCCAGACCCGCAACGGCCTGGACTTCAAGAAGGACTACCTGTCCTTCCGCGTGGCCGGCCAGCAGAATTCGCTGAACAAGAAGACCAACCCCAACCTGAACCTCATCGGCGTCAAGAAGTTCATGAACGACCGCCTGGGCGTGCTGGTCAATCTTTCCAAGAGCAAGGTCAACCAGGAAGCCCACTCGATCAACCAGGGCGGCAGCAACGGCCAGGTCGGGGCCTACCGCCCGATGGACTTCGACAATTCGCCCGACAAGACGGTCGCGCTGCGACCCGATACCCTCAACCTGAACGACGAGGCCTCGACCACCCCCTTCTACACCGTCCCCTACAGCAATGCGGCGCTGGGAACCTGGAGCAGCATGACGCCGAAGGACGTGCTGGAAGGCTCGGCCGCGGCCCGGACCAAGGCCGAGTGCTACCAGAAATTCCCGCTGCTGCCGGCCAACGTGGCGTCCCAGCTCAGCACCGGCGGCAACGGCCGTACCAACGCGCAGAACATCACCCAGCTGGCCCTGCTGAGCTGCCTGGGCCAGTGGAACGACTGGGTGCCGAGCAATACCCGCTACTTCGTCAACCGCTGGAACGACGAGCGCACCAGCGGCGACATCCGCCTCGACTTCAAGGTCAACGATGCGCTGACCATCTATGCCAAGCATAGCCGCAGCAAGGGTGACGTCACCTCGTACAGCACCAACAACAGTTTCGGCGGCATCAGCATCAACCCGGCAGCGTCGGCACGCGTGCGCGGTCCGGACGACTTCCTCGGTTCGCCCTACGTCGATACGATTTCAAGCACCCAGCTGGCCAATGGCGCCTGGGGCACCCGCGCCGTCAACCCGGCCTCCGGCTGGTTCGCGTATCCGAACGAGCTGACCTACCGCAGCACCGGCGCGCTCAACGGCGCCGTGGCGAACGTCGACCCGGCCTCGGTCGTCGTCGACGGCAACCACCACGTCACCGGCTTCCGGATCGCGGACGGCGTGTACGGCGTCGACAACACGACGATCACGACCGGCACCAAGTCCAGCTACACCCAGGCCGGCGGCACCTTCCGCAAGGGCATCGTGCGCGCCGAATTCCTGGTCGGCGACGCCAAGTCGGAGTTCTACCGCTACGAGAAGCGCATGGGCCAGAGCGCCTACCTGGGCACGACCAGCGCCGAGGTGCTGTCCAACGGTATCTGGAGCTACACGCCGAACAGCACGGTGGACGTGAACGATCCGAACAGCTGGCTGACCCTCGGCCCGCAACCGGCGGTCAATGCTTCGGCCCCCACCTTCAACTCCCCGGGCAGCGTCGCCTACACCCCGGCCCAGCTGCCGCTGGTGAACGGCGCCACCACCCTGGCGTTCCAGAACCCGCGCATCAACGAGTCGTACGAGAAGACGGCCAAGCTGGACGTGAACATCGCCACCGACGAGTACATTCCCTTCGTCCCGACCATCAAGGTCGGCTACAACCGCCGCAAGAGCGGCTACGATGCCTGGTCGACCGGCGGCCCGACCTTGCAGGACCCGGTGGGCACCTTCGGACAGCCGGGCTACATCCCGGGCGTCTACGTCTCGACCAACAACCTGCGCACCACCTTCCAGGTGTGCGAGGACACGCCGGGCTCGCTGGCGCCGGGCGGCCGTCCCTGCCAGTACGGCTACAACCCGAGCACCGACCCGCGCAACGCGCGCCAGGGCAGCATCGTCATCTCGCCGGACCAGTACCGCCAGCTGTTCAACCAGTCCTATACCAAGCAGCCGACCGCGCAGTTCTACGCGGGCGATCCGGACCGTCCGGCCAGCCTGACCAATGGATGGACCGAGTTCGACATCGACAAGGTCTACGCGCTGCTCGGCGTACCGAACTACAACCTGGACTGCATCAAGGAGTGCGTGGGCAGCGACGGCAACCTGTATGCCCAGCCGAAGAACTCGATCATGGAAACCGTCGACGCCGGCTACCTGATGGCGAACTTCGAGGTCGACCGGATTCCGTTCACGCAGCGCGCGCTGCCTTTCGGCCTGTCCTTCGACGGCAACATCGGCGTGCGCGCGGTGAAGACCAAGGTGGTGGGGTCCGGACAGCTGACCTTCCGCTCGATCATGCCGACCGAGAGCTACAATCCGCTCGACCCGAACAACCCGGCGGGCATCAGCACGCGGGTCTACCGCAAGGACACGGCGATCAATGCCACCAATACCGACTACCTGCCGTCGGTTAACCTGAACACCTGGCTGGTGCCGGACAAGCTGGTCCTGCGCTACAACTGGGGCAAGACCATCGCGCGCCCGGTCGCCGGCCGCCTGATCCCGAACGGCACCTGCGAATACGACGGCCGCAAGCTGGTCGAACTGGACGACGACGGCAGCGAAGTCGCGATGCGCTGCACCGACATCATGGGCAATCCGGAGATCAAGCCGCTCACCAACCATAACCAGAACCTGTCGCTGGAATGGTATGCCAACCGCGACGTCATGCTGGCCGGCGCCGTCTACAAGCAGGAAGGCATCACCGGCGCGCCGACCCTGATCGAGACGGTCGACGACGTCCGTCCGTTCGCGGGTTCAGACGCGGTCGACCCGCAGACCGGCAAGCCGCTCGCCGACCTCGTCTTCACCCAGCGCCGCTGGACCAACCAGATCCCGTTCACCCGCAAGGGCTTCGAAGTGTCGAGCAAGGTGGCCTTCACCATCCTGCCCTGGTACCTGCGCTATACCGGCCTGGATGCGAACTACACCCGTAACAAGTCGACCCTGACCGGAGCGGCCATGCGCGACCTGATCACCGGCGCGATCCTGCCGGTGGCCGGCGAGCCGCGCCATTCCTGGAATGCGTCGGTGTGGTACGACGATGGCGCGCTGTCGATGCGGGTCGGCCTGCAGGTCAAGGCCTCGACCTTCGCCTGCACCTCCGGCTGCAACGGCAACGCCGTCAACAACTACCCGGCTGTCGGCATGACCACGGTGCGCTACCCTACCTACCTCCCGGGCACGCCGGTGTTCCGCCTGGCGACGCGCTACGTGGACGCCAAGATCGCGTATCGCTTCAACAAGAACGTCGAGTTCTTCCTCGAAGGCCGTAACCTGGGCAAGACCCACACCGGTACCAACACCGGCGGCTATTCGGTCTTCGCCGACGGCACCCCGAACGTGTACACCGACTCGTATGCCGGCAGCACCTACATGGCGGGCCTGAACTTCAAGTTCGGCGGCTGACCTCCGCGCTGCATCCCCGATGGCCGCCACGCCCGTGGCGGCCATCGGCGTTTACGGGGCCTGCGGACGAAACAATCAGTGAGCTGAGCGATTGGCGCTGCGATCGCGCCACAAATGATCAGCTTCGTGATTCTTTCGGTGCTCGACGGAATCACGCTATCCTGCGCACATAGAATGTTTTCAAGGCCAAGCCGTATTTCAAACTACAGAGCCCATGGAGACAATTCGATGACTCGAGCGACGACCAGCACGCAAGTGCTTCATCCGACCCGCTGCGCCCGCGCAGTGGCCGCAGTGATTACCCTCCTTGCCGCGCAAGCCGCGCTGGCGCAGGAAAACACACAGCCGCAGACGGCGCCGGCCGCCCCGGCCCAGGGCCAGTCCGGCGCCGGTGCGACCGCTTCCGGCAGCGCCCCGGCCCCGGCCGTCGTCCGCATCGCCGGCACCCGCCAATCGGTGGCGTCCGCCATCAGCCGCAAGAAGAACGCCGGCACCGTGTCGGATTCGATCGTGGCCGAGGACATCGGCGAGTTCCCCGACAAGAACGTGGGCGAGGCGCTGTCGCGCATTACCGGCGTGCAGCTGTCGCGTGACTTCGGCGAAGGCTCGAAGGTGGCGATCCGCGGCGTCGAGCCGGACCTGAACCGCATCGAGGTCAACGGGATGTCGGTGCTCGGCACCGACGGCGGCGCCGGGCGCGGCGCCGAGTTGCGCGAACTGGCCTCCGAGCTGATCGGCTCGATCGACGTCTACAAGGGCCTGACCGCCGACATGACCGAGGGTGGCATCGGCGGCACCGTGCAGATCACCACGCGCAAGCCGCTCGACTTCAAGAAGCGCACCATCGGCACCAGCATCGCGGCCGAGCATTCGACCTCGCGCGGCGGTGTCCAGCCGCGCGGCAACCTGTACATGGCCGACAAGTTCCTGGACGGGAAGCTCGGCCTGATGGCCAACTTCGTCTACGACAAGGTCCTGACCCAGAACGACTACGCGCGCAACACCTCGTGGCGCTTCCTGCAGGACTGGGACCTGTCGCCCGAGAAGACCGTCACCAGCACCAACCCGGCGCTGGCCGCGATCAACAGCTACGCCGGCTGCTCCACCGCAGGCTTGAGCTCGGGCGACCTGGCCGACTGCCGCCGCCAGTGGTTCGACTATTCGCCCGGCATCGCCCGCTACGGCATCTGGACCCGCGACCACAAGCGTTCATCGGGCGAACTGACCGCGCAGTACGAATTCAGCAAGGAATTCAACGCCTGGGCCACCTACCAGGCCAACACCCAGCGCCAGCGCCTGAACGATCGCAACTTCGGCACCGATTTCGGCAGCATCTCGCGCCTGGCGAATACCGGCACCGCGCCGGTGTACGGCGCCAACGGCGTGCCGACCACCGCCGGCCGCTGCACCGCGCCGACCGGCGCCACCCCGGGCATGGTGCTCGAGAACCACCACGTGACCGAATACGTGGTCGGCTCCTGCCTGTACGCCGGCGGGCAGGGCGGCCAGGGCGCCTTCAGCACCTCGGCGCGCGACTTCCAGCTCGACATCGATTCGCGCTACGCCTCGTCCGGCTTCAAGTTCCGCCGCGGCGGGCTGGAAGTGGAGGGCCTGTTCGGCGCCTCGAAATCGACCTACAGCAGCGATACCAACAGCATCGTGCTGACCCAGAATGCCCCGGGCCTGAAGGTCGCCCTGAATGCGCAGAGCCTGCCGCAGTTCACTTTCCCGTCCGGCTACAGCCCGGACGATCCAGGCTCCTACGTGCAGGCCCAGTTGCAGTACCGTCCGAGCGAAACCGAGAACACCGAAAACCAGGCCAAGCTCGACTTCAAGTACCGGCTCAAGACCCCGTTCTTCACCAAGGCCTGGTTCGGTGTACAGGGCCGCAAGGCCACCTCGGAGCAGTTCAACGGCGGCGGCTACATGGCCAGCAACGGGTCGGACCTGAACTCGAGCGCCGACGACATCAACGTGCGCGGCGCCAACGTCAACCAGACCGCGGTCTACGATCCGCTGTACAGCGGTTCGGCCCAGCGCCCGAACGATCCGCAGAGCTTCATCAACTCGAGCTTCGAGACCCGTTACCTGAATGCCGCCCAGATGGCTGCGCTGGTCGCTGCCGTGCAGGGCCGCACGCCGGGTACGTTCTTCAGCGGCTACGACGATGTCTCCGGCCTGCCATCCGGCTGGATGTCGCCGGTCTATGCGAATGCGGTACCGTTCTTCGACACCTCGAACTTCAACCACAACTACCTGTTCAATGCGCCGGGCAGCGACGGCCAGACCTATCCGCAGATCCCGGCCTTCGGAGTGGACGAGCGGATCGCATCGACCTACCTGCGTTTGGACTACGCCACCAAGTTGTTCGACCGCGACCTCGAGGGCAATATCGGCGTGCGCTATACCCGTACCCGCGACCGTTCGAGCGGTTCGTCGCGCTATTCGGTGCGCACCGAGACCGCGCCGGGTTCGTCGACCTTCCGCGACGTCATCATCAGCAATTCGGTGTCCACGGTCGAGAACACCTACAGCGACGTGCTGCCGAGCTTCAATGGCGCGTTCTGGGCCATCGACAACAAGCTGGTGGCCCGTGTCGGCTGGGCCAAGGCGATGGCGCGTCCGCGCGTCAACCTGCTGGCGCCGAACGCCACCTGTATCGTCGGCAGCGGCAACCCGCAGTTCGGCGGCGACGGCACCGACGACTGCAGCGCCGGCAATCCGGACCTGAAGCCCTACCGCTCGACCAATACGGACCTGAGCTTCGAGTACTATCCGACCCCGGACAGCCAGCTGTCGCTGGCCTTGTTCCAGAAGGACATCACGAGCTATGTGCGCGAACGCGTGCTGACCCGCGGCGTGGACCTGTTCAAGACCGGCCAGCTGTTCGACGTGACCCAGGCGGTCAATGGCGAGGGCGCCACCACCAAGGGCATCGAGATCGCCGGCCGCACCGCGCTGACCTTCCTGCCGGGCTGGCTGGGCGGCTTCGGCATCGACGCCAACTATACCCGCATGAACTACAAGTATGCGGAAGGCACCGAGCTGCTCAACGTCCTCGATGGCAGCGTGCTGCCTTATCCGGGCATGTCGAAGAACGCGTACAACCTGTCGCTGTGGTACGACCAGGGCCCGATCAATGCGCGCCTGGCCTACAGCTACCGCGACCGCTTCTTCACCGGCTCCAACGACGTGTCGGGCAATCCGGTGTTCGAAGCCAAGAGCGGCTACCTGGATGCGAAGATCCAGTACCGCTACAACGAGCAGGTCACGTTCGCGCTGGAAGGCAAGAACCTGACCGACGAAGTGAAACGTCTCGATGCCGGCGACAGCTTCCGCCTCAACGAGCTGGCCTGGGCCGGACGCCGTTACTTCTTCACGGTATCGGTCAAGATCTGACCGTTTTCCAAAGACTCCTGTTCCGATTTGCCAGTCATCTTGCGATGACTGGCTTTTTTCTTATGTGAGGCCCCATGACCCGCACATCCGTGCTTGCCGCCGCCATGCTGGCGCTGCTGGCTGCCCCTGCTGTCTCCAGCGCCGGCGAGGCCGGCTTCGCCAACCCGCTGGTGCGCCAGCGCGCCGATCCCCACGTCACCCTGCATACCGACGGCTGGTATTACTTCACCGCCACCGTGCCCGAGTACGACCGCATCGAACTGCGCCGCGCGCGCAGCTTAAATGGCCTGGGCGCCGCCGAAACCAGGGTGGCCTGGCGCAAGCATGCCGACGGCGCGATGGGCGCGCACATCTGGGCGCCCGAGCTGCACCGCATCGACGGCAAGTGGTACCTGTACTTCAGCGCCGGCCGCGCCGACAAGGTGTGGGAGATCCGGCTCTACGTGCTGGAGAACGCGGCCGACAATCCGCTCGAAGGGGAGTGGATCGAGCGCGGCCAGCTGCGCACCGGCTGGGAAAGCTTCGCGCTCGATGCGACCACCTTCGAGCACCGCGGCCAGCGCTATCTGTCCTGGACGCAGCGCGCTCCCGACGCTAGCCGCGCCACCAATATCTACCTGGCGAGGATGGACGGTCCGCTGGCGATCCGCCAGCCGGCGGTGCTGTTGACGCGCCCGGAACATGCCTGGGAAAAGATCGGCCACGAGGTCAACGAGGCGCCCGCGGTGCTGGTGAAGAACGGCCGCGTGCTGCTGACCTATTCGGCCAGCGCAACCGATGCCAATTACGCGCTCGGCCTGCTCAGCGCGCCGGTCGATGCGGACCTGATGGACCCGCGTTCCTGGCTAAAATCGCCGCTGCCGGTCCTGCGCAGCAGCGCCGCGACCGGCCAGTACGGCCCGGGCCACAACAGCTTCACCACCAGCCCGGACGGCAAGACCGACATCCTGGTCTACCATGCGCGCAACTACCGCGACATCGTGGGCGAGCCGCTGAGGGACCCGAACCGCCACACGCGCGCCCAGGCGATCCGCTGGCGCGCCGACGGGATGCCGGAATTCGGCGAACCGGTCGCCGATTGAGCGTCGGGTCGGGCGCCCCGTGCTCACCACCAGGCCGCGTAGATGAGCACCAGGATCAGGCAGATGAGCGCGGCGCCGAAGGCGAAGCCGCGGTCGACGCGGAACAGGCTGGGCTCAACCTTGACCATGTGCGTGTCAGGCCGGCGGCCCAGCAGGCTGATGACGGCCATGCCGAGGATGATCAGGAGGAACGCGATCAGGGTGCGGTCGAGGAAGGGGATCTCGTAGACGCCGCTGCCATCGCTGTTGACGCTGAGGACCGCGAAACCGATCGGCGCCAGGAAGGACAGGTCGGCGAAATACGGCAGGAATTTCAGGATCACGGACAGCCCGACGCTGGCGACGGCGGCGAACATGGCGGCGGCGCCGTTGGTGCGCGGCCAGAAGAATCCGAGCAGGAACATGGCCAGGATGCCCGGCGAGACGAAGCCGGTGTATTCCTGGATGTACTGGAAGCCGCCTTTCTTGTCGATGCCCATCAAGGGGGCGATGGTCACCGCGATCGCCATTGCCGCCACCACGGTCAGCCGGCCGATCCAGACCATGTGGCGCTCGCTGGCCTGGGGCCGGAACTTGGGACGGTAGATGTCGAGCGTGAAGATGGTGGCGATGCTGTTGGCCTTGCCGGCCAGCGAGGCCACCACCGCCGCGGTCAGGGCGGCGAAGGCGACGCCTTTCAGGCCCTCGGGCAGCAGCGTGAGCAGGGTCGGGTAGGCGCGGTCGGGATTGAGTTCGCCGCCCGGGCGCAGCGAATCGCCCAGCACGCCGCCCTGGTCGAGCGCATAGGCGGCGATGCCCGGCAAGACCACGATCACCGGCATCAGGAGCTTCAGGAAGGCCGCGAACAGCAGGCCCCTGCGCGCGGTCGGCAGGCTGGCGCCGAGCGCGCGCTGGGTGATGTACTGGTTGCAGCCGAAGTAGCTCAGATTGACGATCCACATGCCGCCGATCAGGGTCGACAGGCCGGGCAGGTCCATGTAGTTCGGGTTGTCGCGCGAGAGCACCATGTCGAAATGGCCGCCGGCGCGCTGGAACAGTTCGGTGACGCCGACCATCGCGCCCTGGCCGCCGGCCAGGCGCGCCACCAGGTCGAGCGCGATCCAGGTGGTGACCAGGCCGCCGATCACCAGGCAGAACACCTGGATCACGTCGGTGTAGCCGATCACCTTCATGCCGCCCAGCGTGATGATGGTGGCGAACACCGCCAGGAACAGCATGCAGGGCAGGACCCCGATGCCGACCATGCTGTTGATCGCCAGCGCGCCCAGGTACAGGATCGCGGTCAGGTTGACCACGATGTACAGGGCCAGCCAGAATACGGCCATCACCGTGGCCACCGCGGGCCCGTAGCGCTGCTCCAGGAACTGGGGCATGGTGTAGATGCGGTTCTTCAGGTAGACCGGCATGAAGAACACCGCCACGATGATCAGGGTGGCGGCCGCCATCAGTTCGTAGACCGCGATCGCCATCCCGATCCGGAACCCCGAGCCGCTCATGCCGATGAACTGCTCGGCCGAGATGTTGGAGGCGATCAGCGAGGCGCCGATGGCCCACCAGGTGAGCGAGCCTTCGGCCAGGAAGTAGTCGTGGGTGGCCTTGCCGGAACCGTGGTTGCGGCGCCGGTAGATCCAGATGCCGTAGCCGGCGACGATGATGAAATATACGAGGAAGACGGCGGTGTCGATGGAAGAGAACGAAGTCATGGGGTAGCGGTGTCTCGTCTTGGAACGATATGGGCTCGTTCCTTGTTGTCCTTCCGGCGCCGCCGCATGGCGGGGTCCGGCGGGCGGCGCACCAGGCGTGGGCTCCGCGGCCCCAATCTTTGCATAGACCCGACGGCGTGCGCGGACGTGCGCGAAATACTCATCCGCGTGAGCGCTTCGCGGCGGCGGCCGGCGGCTCCGATCAGGCGGCTGATTCTTTCGCGGCGGGGATGATCGATCTGCGCCAGGGCACATAAAATGTCCGGGGGTACCGCCGCCTGCACGGCCGGGCCAGGGAATATTTGTCAATGATGCGGACCTGAAGGAGCGCGCATGAAGAGGTTTGATCCAGCCGATGTCCGGCACTCGGGGAACGCGGGGAACGCGGGGAACTCGCGGAACCCGCAACGCCTGCGCGCCCTCGCGTTCGCGGCCGCCGCGGCCCTATGCGGCGCCAACGCCCAGGAGCTCGGCATCCCGCAGGGCTCGGGACAGCAGGCCGACGGCGCCGCGGCCCAGGCGGCGGCCCGGACCGGGCAGGTGGTCCTGATGCCCGCCCTGGGCGCGGGCGCCGCCGGGCGGCTCAGCGTGCTGGCCTCGCAGGACGGCGCCAACTTCGTGTCGCTGGCCTCGGACACCTGGGCGCCGCCGGCGGGCACGCTGCGCGACCCGGCGCTGGCGCGCCATGCCGACGGCCGCCATGTGCTGGCCTACGTCACCGGCACGCCCGGCGCCATCGGCTTGGCACGCTCGTCCGACCTGCGCCGCTGGGACGCCCTGCCCGAACTGCGCGCCGGCAGCGGCAGCGTCCGCGCCCCCGGCTGGGTGCGCGCGCCCGACGGACGACTGCAGCTGGTCGTGACCCTGCCGGCCGCCGGTGGGCAGGGCGCCTACGTGCTCACGCCGGACGACCGGCTGGCCGGCTGGTCGGCGCCGGCGCCGATGCGCGGGCTCGATGCCGGCTATGCCGATACGGTGGCCGCGGCCGACGGCGACGGCTACGTCGCTGTGGCGCGCGAAGAACGCAGCGGGCGCCTGGTGCTGGCGCGCGCGGCGACCCTGGCCGGACCATGGCGGATCGCGCCGCCGTCGACCCTGGAGGGCATCGGCAAGGGCATCGGCGAGGGCATGAGCCCGGCCGCACTGGTGCCGCTGGGCGCGACGCTGCGCCTGTACACCCGCAGCGAAGACGGCGCGCACGGGTGGTATGCGGACAGCCAGGACGGCGGACGCAGCTGGAGCGAAGCGCGCCGCGTGACCGGCACCGCCGCGATGGCCGCCGACTTCAGTGCAACGGCCGAACCGGCCCAGGCGGTGGAAGCCGCCACCGCGCCCAAGGAGTCTCCGAAGACGATCGCCTGGGACCAGTATTCGCTGAAAGTGGACGGCAAGCGCGTGGTGGTCTGGTCGGGCGAAATCCATCCGTTCCGCCTGCCGAATCCGTCCCTGTGGCGCGACGTGATCCAGAAGATGAAGGCGCTCGGCTTCAACGGCGTGGCCTTCTATTTCGACTGGGGCTACCATTCGCCGGCGCCGGGCGTGTACGACTTCTCGGGCATCCGCAACGTCGAGCGCGCCCTGCAGATCGCCGAAGAAGAGGGCATGTACGTGATCGCCCGCACCGGCCCCTACATCAATTCCGAGCTGACCGGCGGCGGCTATCCGGGCTGGATGTTCCGCAGCCGCGCCGAAGCCCGCACCGACGACCCGGTCTACCTGGCGGCGGTCGACGAATGGATGACCCAGATTAACGCGATCATCGCGCGCCACCAGCTGACCAACGGCGGCGGCAACGTGATCGCCTACCAGCTCGAGAACGAGCTGGGCAAGGTCGAGCCCAAGCATGTGCGCCAGATGGAGCACCTGGCGCGCAAGGCCCGCAGCGATGGCATCACCGTGCCTTTCTTCCACAATGCCGCCGGCCGCCTGCCCGACTGGACGCCGAAAGGATCGAGCGCGCCCTGGGCCAATCCGGGACCGACCGATCTGTACGCTTTCGACGGCTACCCCGGCGGCAGTTGCGACGTGTTCGCCAACCCGGCGGGCGCCAACAAGGCGCCGGACTGGGGCATCTATGCAAGCGGCGCCGGCAAGGTCGGCGCCCTGTCCTCGCCCGGCACGCCCGGCTTCGCGGCGGAACTGGGCGGCGGCTGGTTCGACTACTGGGGCTCCAACGGCACCTATGCCTGCACCGCCGAACGCCAGGGCAAGGGCTACCAGCGGGTGTTCTACGGCACCAACCTGATCAACCGCATCACGATCCACAACATCTACATGACCTTTGGCGGCACTTCCTGGGGCTGGCTCGGCGGCCCGGTGGTGTACACCTCCTACGACTACGGCGCGCCGATCTCGGAAGACCGGGGGCTGCGTCCGAAAGCCCTGGCGCTCAAGCAGCAGGGCATGTTCGTGCAGGCCGCGGAGCAGGTGCTGGCCGAGATGGACAAGGGGCCCGCACTGGCGCCTGCCGGCGGCAAGCTCAAGGTCTACCACAACATCAACCGGCGCCTGGGCTCGCACCTGGTCTTCGCCGCCCACAATCCGCCCGACGGCAAGGGCGAGGAGCGCTTCAGCGTGGCGCTCAGCACCCGCGACGGCGACTACACGATCGCCTCGACCCTGCGCGGCCAGGATGCGCGCATGCTGCTCGCCGCCTACGACATGGAGCGCCAGCACCTGGTGTATTCGACCTCGGAGCTGCAGACCCATTTCCGCAACGGCGAGCGCGATATCGTCCTGCTGCATGGACGCGACGGCATCGCGGGCGAAACCGTGCTGCGCTACGCCGGCGCGCCGACCGTGGAAGTGCTGGCCGGGCAGGTGCGCTCGCGCTGGGATGCCGCGCGCGGCGACCTGGTGCTGAACTACGTGCACGACGGCCTGGCGCGGGTGCGCATCTCGGGCGGCGGCCGCGCGCCGATGCTGCTCCTGCTGGCCGACGAAGCGAGCAGCCTGCGCTTCTGGACCCAGGAGACCGGCGCCGGCCGCGCGCTGCAGCTCACGCCTGCGCTGGTGCGCTCGGCCACGCTCAGCCAAGGCAAACTGGCCCTGCGCGGCGACGCCGCGCACGACAGCGCCATCGAGATCTGGGGGCCGGCCTTCGAGACGGCCAGCTTCAACGGCCAGCAGCTGGCCTTGACGCGCCAGCCGGACGGCAGCGTGCGCGCCGGCGCCGGCGCCATCGAGGGACCGGAAGCGGTCAAGCTGCCCGAGCTGGCACGCCTGGCCTGGACCCGCCGCACCGGCAGCCTCGAATCCGCGCCCGGCTTCGACGACAGCGCCTGGGTACAGGCCGACCGCCGTCCGTCGGCGGCCCAGACCTGGACCATGCCGGAACGCGGCCAGCCGACCCTGGCGATGAGCGACTACGGCTTCCACCACGGCGACGTGTGGTACCGCGGCCGCTTCAGCGCGAACGATCCGAAAGCCAACCAGCTCGAGCTGTTCTACGGCGCCGGCGGCGCAGGCCTGATCCAGGTCTGGATCGACGGGCGCTACGTCGGCCAGCACGAGCTTGATACCGGGCGCTCGTTCCCGGAGACCACCGACAGCATCAAGCTCTCGCTCGGCGCGCTGGCTCCGGGCGAGCACGTGATCGCGGTCATGGTGCGCAACAACTCCCATAACTGGAACCTGATGGCCGACGACTACCACCGCGAAGCGCGCGGCCTGATCTCGGCCTCGCTCACCAGGCGCGGCGGCCAGCGCTTCGCGGTGCCGATCGCCTGGCGCATCCAGGGCCGACAGGGCGGGGAAGACCTGGTCGACCGCCTGCGCGGCCCGATGAACAACGGCGGCCTGTATGGCGAGCGCCGGGGATGGCACCTGCCCGGGGCGGCGCCGCAGGGCTGGAAAGCGGCGCGCACCACCGATGCGCCGCCGGCGGCCGGCACCTACTGGCTGCGCACCAGCTTCAGGCTGGACTTGCCGCGCGGGCATGACGTCCAGCTGGGGCTGGCCTTCGGCGATACGGGCAAGCCGCGATCGGAGCGCGAGAACCGCGCGCTGATCTTCGTGAACGGCTGGAACATGGGACAGTTCATCGCCCACATCGGCCCGCAGCGGACCTTCGTGATCCCGCCCGGCATCCTGAACCCGAACGGCGAGAACACGCTGGCGCTGGCGGTGACCACCGACGGGCGGGCGGAAAACGCGCTGGAACCGGTGGAGCTGGTGACGCTGCGCGCGGTGCGCGGCGGCGTCGACCTGGAGCTCATGCAGTAGCCATGCAAAAGCAGGGGCCGGCGCCGCGCCGAAGGCTGGTAGACTCCTGCGCTTCACAACACGGACATGGCAGGGTCGGACATGAAGCAGCGTGCAGAAGGTGGTCTGGTCTATTCAACGGAAGGCGGACGCATGTGCCCCGCGTGCCGCCAGCCCCTGGCGCAATGCGCCTGCAAGGCCAAGGCCAGGACCGTCCCCGAGGGCGATGGCGTGGCCCGGGTGTCGCGCCAGACCAAGGGCCGCGGCGGCAAGAGCGTCACCCTGGTCAAGGGCCTGGCGCTCGATCCGGACGCGCTGGCTTTGCTGGGCAAGCAGTTGCGCAGCGCCTGCGGTTCGGGCGGTACCGTCAAGGATGGCGTGATCGAAGTGCAGGGCGAGCACTGCGATAAGCTGCTCGCCGAGCTGGACAAGCTCGGCCACCGGGCCAAACGCGCCGGTGGCTGAGCAGGCGCCGTCGCCGGTTCAGCGTTGGGCGACGCGCGACGAGATCACGATGCGCTGGGCCAGCTGTTTGTCCGGCACGTAGCTCATCGTCATGTCGTCGCCGGTCTGGCCGCGGTGGAAGTCCATGGTCACGTTACCGTCGCCGGAGACGAACCGGTAGGGCGCGACCGGCATCAGCCGCAGCGGCGGCTGGTCGTCGATGATCGCGTCGATATGGCGGGCCGAGGTGAGTACGCGCAGGTACCAGCCGTTCGACATCTCATAGGCACCGGAGATCTTCTCCGCTTGATGCTGCCTGATCCGCTGGGGCTTGGCCATAGCCGTCACCTGCACCGAGGTGAGCGGCGCCGTGTCGGCCGGCGGGTAGGGCATGTTCTGGGCCCCGGCGCCGGCGGCGAGCAGCAGGGCGGCGGGAGCAAGGAAGAGATTCAGGACAAAATGGGGACGCATGATCGTTCCTTCACGAAGCGACGAAAGGCCTTCGGAACTGGCGTCGCGCCGGGGCGCGGTGTCGACCGTCGGGATGCCGCGATGCGGGCTGCATCGCGCTGGATTCAGTCTAGGGCGGCCTCGGCTTCATGCAAGGGGCGCGCCGCACGCATCACGAAACAATCTCAATGTGGGCAAAGGCAGAACGGCGCGAAATGATTCGATTTCCGGCCGATGCCCGATCTTTTTGTATCAGGTTCTGCGGCTGCTTGCCGCTCCCATGCGCGCGGGAGCGCAGGTGCAGGCACGGCCATCACGGCGCTGCAGCGGCAGCCGCCGGAGCGTCCGCCTGGCCCAGCGCTGCGCGCCATTTGGCGCGATAGGCGTCCAGGCCGGCAAGGGCGCGCGGCGGCTTGGGCACGCCCTGGCCCGGCGGCGTGGCGTCGCGATAGCGCAGCAGCCAGGCGCCGCAGGTGGTGCCGCTGGCGTCGTCCGAATAGCTCAGCGCCTGCTGCGGACGCAGGCCGGCCAGCAGGGGGCCGAACCAGGGATTGGCGGTGAAGCTGCCCTCGACCGTGATCGGGCCGCGCGCGCCGAGGGCGTCGAGGCAGTAGTCGGTCATCAACACGCAGTACAGGGTGGCGAGCGCGAAGCGTTCGCCGGCGTCGAGCGGCGCCCGTCCTTCGATGCGCCCGGCGTGGCCGGCGAAGGGGCCGCCGCTGTCGGCGAAGCAGGGAATGGCCATGCTGCCGCGCGCCACCATCTGCGCGAGCTGCTGGTAGGAGCAGGTAGCCGGCTGGTCGCCCGCCAGGGCCGCGAATTCGCGGCCGCCCATGAAGCGCATGCAGGCCACCGGCTGCCCCAGCGCATTGGTATTGGCCAGCATGTCGGCCTGTTCGCGCAGGCCTCCCAGGCTGGTGCCGAAGGCGGCGGCGATCACCCAGGTGCCGGTCGACAGCACCGTGCGCGCAGTGACGGCGCCGTCGCCGCCCAGGTAGCGCACCAGCGAGGCATTGCTGTCGTGGATGCCGCACAGGACCTGGCAATCCGGCGCCAGCCCGGTGGCTTCCACGACCTCGGCGCGCAGGGCGCCCAGCGTGGCCGACGGCGGGCGGATGGGCGGGAGTTTGTCCGCCCAGCCCATGCGGCCCACCAGGGCCGAATACGCCTGGCGCAGCGGGTCCCACATGTCGGTGTGGCAGCCGAGCGAGGTGGCCTCGCCGGCGGCCACGCCGCACAGGCGCCAGGCCCAGTACTGCGGGTACATCAGGATATGGCGCGCGCGCGCGAATTGTTCGGGGTGGCGCCCCTGCAGCCAGGCCAGCTGGCGGCCGAGGTTCAGGCCGGCCGGAAGCTGCGGCGAACAGGTCTGCGCATACGGCGGGCGCAGGCTGGCGTAGTCCAGGCCCGGCAGCGGCGCCTCGTAGTCTAGCACCGGCAGCACCAGGCCGGTCTCGTCGACCAGGGCGGCGGTGGCGCCGTGGGTCACCGGGACGATCGCCGAGACCTGCGCCCGTTTGGCGAACGCGCGGCAGGTGGCCAGCATCCAGGTCCAGATGCCCTCGGTGTCGTGGTGCGGGTAGGGGCCATCGGGCAGGATGGCGTTCGGGCGGCGTTCTTCCGCGATCAGGCGGCCGCCGGCGTCGACCAGCGCCAGCTTGACGTTGGTCTTGCCGATGTCGAGAACGATCAGGGCGTCGCCCGCGCTTGCTCCGATGTGCATGCTGTTCCTGTCAGTGGCGGGTCGGTATGCCGCGCATCAGGCGCGACACGGCGATGGTGGCGAGCAGCAGCACGCCGACCACGATGGTCATGTAGATGCCGGGCACGTTGGCCAGCGCCAGGCCGTAGGTCACGGCGCCCATGGTCAGCACCGCCAGCAGCACGCCGCCGATGGTGCCGGCGCCGCCGGCGATGCTCACGCCGCCCAGGATCACCATGGTGATGATCTCGAGTTCCCAGCCGGTGGCGATGTTCGGACGGGTGCTGCCGATGCGCCCGGTGAGCAGGAAGGCCGCCAGGCCGGCCATCGCGCCGGTAAGCATGAACAGGCCCAGGCGGTAGCGGTCGACCGCGATGCCGGAGAAGCGCGCGGCATCCGGGTTGTTGCCGATCGCGTACAGGCGGCGCCCTGGCGAGGTCCAGTGCAGCACCAGCGCGAACAGCAGCGCGAAACCGAGCAGGATCACGAAGCTGCGCGGCACCATGCCGAAGAACACGCCCTGGCCCCAGGCCGTCATGGCTTCCGGATAGCTGGTGAATGCCTTGTCGCCCAGCACCACGCTGGCCAGGCCCCGGTACAGCGAGACGCTGCCGATGGTGACCACGATCGAGGGCAGCATGAAGCGGGTGACCAGGAAGCCGTTCAGCCAGCCGCAGGCCAGGCCGGTGCCCAGCGCCACCAGCAGCAAGGCCTCGGCGGGGGCGCCGGCCTGCTGGGCCAGGCCCATCGCCACCGAGCACAGGGCCAGGGTGCCGGCCACCGAGATGTCGATCTCGCGGCAGATGATGAGCAGGGCCATCGGCAGCGCGATCAGGGCCTTCTCGCTGAAGTTGGCGGTGGCGTCCAGCAGGTTGTAGGGGTCGAGGAAGTGCGGCAAGGTGACGCCGCCGGTGACGAACACCGCCAGCAGCAGCAGCGCCAGCAGGCTTTCCCAGCGCCCGGCAAGATGGCGCAGGGCCGGTTTCTCGCGGTCCAGGATGGTGTAGCGCGAGCCGGCCTTGGCCTCGACGTCGGCATCGACGCCGGCGCCGGCCTCGGTCTGTGCAATGGTGCTGGCGTTCACGCGGCGCTCCTCAGGTTGTCAAGCTTGTGCAGCGGCAGGATCTGGCGGCTGCGGTTGCGGTTGCCGCGCGCATTGAGCAGGACGGCGACCAGGATCACGGCGCCGGTCAGGGCGCTTTGCCAGAACGGCGAGACCTGCAGCACCGGCAGCGCATTGCCGATCACCGACAGGAACAGCGCGCCCAGCATGGCGCCGGCCACGCTGCCGACGCCGCCGGCGATGCTGACGCCGCCGATCACGCAGGCAGCGATCACGGTGAATTCGAAGCCGTAGGCGATCTCGGTGTAGGCCACGGCGTAGCGCGCCACCCACAGGTAGCCGCACAGGCCGGCGACCATGCCCGACAGGCCATAGGTCCAGAACAGGCGCTTGGCGGTCGGGATGCCGATGTAGGCGGCGCAATGTGGCGCATTGCCGATCGCGTACAGGTCGCGCCCGAAGCGGGTGTGGCGGGCGATGAAGGCCATCGCCAGCACGGCGCCCAGCGCGATCCACACCAGGTGCGGCAGGCCGAGCAGGCGGGTGAGCGGGAAGGCCACGAAACCGGCCGGCATCTGGTGCGCCGAGACCCAGGCGCCGCCCGACAGCACGAACACCAGGCCGCGGTAGACGCTCATGGTGCCGAGCGTGACCACGATCGGCGGCAGTTGCAGATAGCCGATCAGCCAGCCGTTGAGCAGGCCCGCGGCCAGGCCGGTGAGGGTGGCCGCCAGCATCACGAACACCAGCGGCAGCGCCGGGTTGGCGGCGGCCAGCATGGCCGCGACCATGCCCGACAGGGCCAGCGTGGACGCCACCGACAGGTCGATGCCGCGCGTGACGATCACCAGCATCTGGGTCAGCGCCAGCATCACCAGCAGGGTACTGTCGGTGAGCAGGTTGGCCAGCGAACCGGCGCTCAGGAAGACCGGCGCGCGCAGGCCGACCAGCAGCACCAGCGCCACCACCATCAGGGCGAGCAGGGGCTCGCGTTGCTTGAGTACGTTCATTTTCATGCTGCTGCCTCGTTGGCGGCGCCCAGGTCGACGCCGGATGCCGCCGCCACCACGGTTTCGGGCGTGGCGTCCTGGCGCGCGAACTCGCGCACCACGCGGCCCTGGCGCATCACCACCACGCGGTCGGCCAGGCCCAGCACTTCGGGGAGTTCGGACGACACCAGGATGACGGACAGGCCGCGCGCCACCAGTTCGCTGATGAAGCGGTGCACCGCGGCCTTGGAGCCGATGTCGATGCCCTTGGTCGGTTCGTCGAGGATGATCACTTTCGGATTCGTGGCCAGCCATTTGCCCAGCACCACCTTCTGCTGGTTGCCGCCCGAGAGTTCCGCCACGTGCTGCCTGAGGTGGTGGGCCTTGAGTTCGAGCTGCTCGGCGAAGCGGCGCGCAAGCTGGCTTTCCGCGCGGGCGCGCGTGAAGAAGCCGAAGGTCGACAGGATCGGCAGCGTGATGTTGTGCTGGATCGGCAGGCTCAGGTGCGCGCCGTGCTGCTGGCGGTCTTCCGGTACATAGGCCAGGCCGCGGGCGATGGCCTCGCCCGGCGCGCGGAACGTGGCATCGACGCCTTCCAGGCGCACGCTGCCGCTGACCTTGGTGGTGAGGCCGAACAGGGCCTGCATCACTTCCGAGCGGCCCGCCCCCACCAGGCCGTAGAAGCCGAGGATCTCACCCTTGCGCAGGCTGAAGCTGACGTCCTGGAATTCGGTCGGGTGGCACAGGTTTTCTACGGTCAGCAGCGGCGCCCCGATCTCCACCTCGGCCTTGGGATAGGCCTGGTGCACGGAGCGGCCCACCATCAGGGCCACCAGTTCCGGCTCGCTGATGTCGTCCAGGCGGCCTTCGGCCACGAACTGGCCGTCGCGCAGCACGGTGTAGCAGTCGGCGACCTCGAAGATCTCGTCGAACTTGTGCGAGATAAAAATGACGGCGGTGCCGGCCGCCTTGAGCTGGTCGATGATGCGGT
This sequence comes from Massilia sp. UMI-21, assembly GCA_015277795.1. Taxonomy (NCBI): domain Bacteria; kingdom Pseudomonadati; phylum Pseudomonadota; class Betaproteobacteria; order Burkholderiales; family Oxalobacteraceae; genus Massilia; species Massilia sp. UMI-21. The sequence goes on from CP063848.1 coordinate 2,209,038, forward strand.
ACAGTTCGCGGATCTCGCGCTGCGACAGGGCCGCGGTCGGTTCGTCCATGATCACCACCCGCGCGTCCTGCGACAGGGCGCGCGCGATCTCCACGAAGTGACGCTGCGCCACCGACAGGTCGCGGACTCTAGCCCGCACCGGCAGGGCGACTTCGAGACGCGCGAACAGGCGCTCGGCTTCCCGCTCGATGGTGTTCCAGTCGATGCGCTGGAATCCCTTGAGCGCGCCGCGCGTCGGGTGGCGCCCGACATAGATGTTCTCGGCCACCGACAGTTCGTCGAACATGACGGTTTCCTGGTGCACGGCGGTGATGCCGGCGGCCATCGCTTCCTGCGGGCTGCCGAAGGCGACTTCCTTCCCGTCGAGCAGGATGCTGCCGGCGTCAGGGCGGTGGATGCCGGTCAGGGTCTTGACCAGGGTCGACTTGCCGGCGCCGTTCTCGCCGATCAGGGCCATGACCTGGCCCGGACGGATGGACAGGCGCACGCCGTTCAGGGCATGGACGCCGTTGAAGCGCTTGGTGATGCCGCTCAGTTGCAGGACCGGCGCAGTGGCCGGATCGGCGGCGCCGTTTGCCTGGCGTAGGGGAGGGCTTGTCAGTTGGGTCACTGGCATACGGGTGTCGCTAAAAGTGAGGGGCGCCGCGCGCCAGGGCATCGCGCGCGGCGGTCGAACCGGGCCGGGTGGCTCAGAACAGCTTGGCGAACTTGTCGACGTTCCCGGCGTTGTAGGTGAACGGCGGGCCGAGGGCGGCTTCGCCCTGGGCATCCAGGGTCACCTGGCCGAGGCGGCCGACCGAGACGCTGGCGCCCGGCTCGGACTTCGCCTTGCCGGTCACGAATTCGTGGGCGGCGTAGGTGGCGGCGTAGCCGAGGTCGATCGGATTCCAGATCGCGAACTCGCGCACCGCGCCGCTCTTGACATGGCCGGCCATCTCGGACGGCAGGCCCAGGCCGGTGACGAAGACCTTGCCGACCAGGCCTTCGTCCGCGACCGCCTTGCTGGCGGCGACGATGCCGACCGTGGTCGGGGCGATGATCGCCTTCAGCTTCGGATGGCTGCGCAGCAGGCCGATCGCTTCGCGGTAGCTCTTGTCCGACTGGTCGTCGCCGTAGACGGTGGCAACCAGCTTCAGGTCCTTGTATTCGGGCTTCTGGAGCATCTTCTTCATGACCTCGATCCAGGTGTTCTGGTTGGTCGCCTGGGCCGAGGCCGACAGGATCGCCAGCTCGCCCTTGCCGCCCATTTCCGTGGCGGCCATCTCGATCTGCTTCTCGCCGATCAGCTGCGCGTTGGACGGGTTGAGCTGCATCTGGCGCCCGCCCGGCGCGATGCCGCTGTCGAAGGAGATCACCTTGATTCCGCGCTGCATGGCCTTCTTCGTGATCGGCACCAGGGCGTTCGGATCGTTGGCCGAGACCACGATCGCATCGACCTTCTGGCTGATCAGCGAGTTGATGATCTCGATCTGGCCTTCGGCGCTGGGCGTGGTCGGGCCGGTGTAGATCACCTCGACCCCGCCGATCTGGCCGGCCGCTTCCTTGGCGCCGGTGTGGGCGGCGTCGAAGAAGCCGTTGCCGAGGCTTTTCACGACCATCGCGATCTTCATCTGTTCGGGCGCGCCCGGGTCGGATTTCTTTTCACCGCAGCCGGCCAGGCCGGCGAGGACGCCGGCGGCGGCGGCCGCGAGCACGAGGTGTTTGATCGATGTGATCTTCAATGGGAAAGCTCCATCAGGGCTGCGGACTGCAGGTCATATGGCGCGCTGTAGCGCGGCGGGGTGTTCAGGACGGACTGTTCGCCGTCGGGTTCGACGGTGACCACCTTCACGCCGTACTGCTCGAGCAGCTGCACGGCCTTGTCGGAGGCGTTGGTATCGGTGATGACGGTGGACACGCGGTCCAGGCCGCACAGGATCAGGCCGGCCTTGCGGGCGAATTTCGAGCTGTCGGCCAGCACCACCAGTTCCTCGGCCTGGCTGATCAGGCGCTTCTCGGCCTGGATCAGGAGCGGGTCGGCTTCCATCAGTCCCAGCAGCGACAGGCCGTAGACGCTCATGAACATCTTGGTGGCGTAGTGGTGCTGGGTGATGTCGTTATCGAAAGGCGAGAGGATGACGTTCTGCTCGCGGTAGACGCGGCCGCCCGGCACGATGATCTCGTTCTCGCTCGATACCAGCAGGCGTTCGGCCATCAGGAAGGAGTTGGTCAGGATCTTGAGATGCTTGTCGGTCAGGAATTCGGCCATCATGAAGGTGGTGGTGCCACCGTTGATGATGATCGTTTCGCCGTCGGTGCACATGCCGGCGGCACAGCGGGCGATGGCGCGCTTGCGCGCTGCGAAGCACTGGATGTTGTTCTGGAAGGTTTCGCTGGTCAGCGAGAACTGGCGCGTCTTCGGCAGCAGGTTCTCGGCCCCGCCGCGGGTGCGGGTGAGCAGGTTGCGGCCGGCCAGCCAGCTGATGTCGCGGCGGACCGTGGCAGGGGATGCGTTGAGCCATTCGACAAGCTGCTGGACCGTTGCCGTTCCATGCTCGGCAAGCAGCTTCAGCAAACGCTTGCGGCGTTTGTGATTCACCATGTTGTCTCCTCCGAAAGCCGTCTGTTTTTATGCGGCGTGTCATGTGGGCACCTGCGGCGCCCGACCGTCGTTCCCTAGGGGAATCGCGGTGTGTGAGGAAAGTATTAAGCAATCACTGCCGTAACGTCAATCACCAAATGATCAATCACCTGATTATTTGCCTTCGTTGCAACGCACAAACGCGCAATTCGCTCAAGCCGATGATTGAATGCGAGTTGGTCATCAAGTTGATCGTTTCCGCGTTGACACCCCTTGCCCGGCTGATTTCTACTGTCCTCCGGTGCCGCACGGTGTGGCGGCGGCAGGACATTGGAAGAGACGCATCGACCAATCCGGCGATGACAAAACAATCAACTTGGAGATATTTGATGGGCGCAATGAGCGAAACGAAACCGCGCGAAGCAATCACTTCGCGCTGGGACGACAGCGTGGCCGCCGACATGAGCGAGCCGGAACTGCTGCTGTACCGTTCCAACCTGCTTGGTTCGGACCTGCGCATTACCAATTTCGGCGGCGGCAATACCTCGGCCAAGGTCACCATGCAAGACCCGCTGTCGGGACAGCAGGTCGAGGTCCTGTGGGTGAAGGGCTCGGGCGGCGACCTGGGTTCGATCAAGCTGGACGGTTTCTCGACCCTGTACATGGACAAGCTGCAGGCCCTGAAAGGGCGCTACCGCGGTCTCGAGCACGAAGACGAGATGGTCGGCTACCTGCCGCACTGCACCTTCAACCTGAACCCGCGCGCGGCCTCGATCGATACTCCGCTGCACGCCTACATCGCCCACAAGCACGTCGATCACATGCACCCGGATTCGTGCATCGCGATCGCCGCCTGCAAGAACAGCCGCGAGCTGACCGCCAAGATCTTCGAAGGTGAACTGGGCTGGCTGCCGTGGCAGCGTCCGGGCTACGACCTGGGTCTGAAGCTGGAAACCGTCTCGCGCGAGAACCCCGAGCTCAAGGGCATCATCCTGGAAGGCCATGGCCTGTTCACCTGGGGCGACACGGCGAAATCCTGCTACGAGACCACGCTGGCGATCATCAAGCGCGCCGAGGACTGGCTGGCTGCGAACATCCAGCAGCCGGTGTTCGGCGGCCAGGCTGCCCAGCCGCTGCCGGCAACCGAACGCGCCGCCCTGGTGGCGCGCCTGATGCCGCTCCTGCGCGGCAAGATCAGCCAGGAAGAGTACAAGCTGGGCCACTTCGACGACAGCGATGCGGTGCTGGAATTCGTCTGCAGCGCCGACCTCAAGCCGCTGGCCGCCCTCGGCACATCCTGCCCCGACCACTTCCTGCGCACCAAGATCCGCCCGCTGGTGCTGGACTTCGATCCGGCCGCACCCGACTTCGAGCGCCTGGTCGCCGGCCTGGACGAGGCACTGAGCGACTACCGCGCCGACTACAGCGCCTACTACGAGCGCTGCAAGCGCGCCACCTCCCCGAAGATCCGCGACGCCAACCCGATCATCTACCTGATCCCGGGCGTGGGCATGCTGTCCTTCGCGAAGGACAAGGCGACCGCACGCATCGCTGGCGAGTTCTACATCAACGCGATCAACGTGATGCGCGGTGCGAACGGCGTCGACATCTACGTCGGCCTGCCGGAACAGGAAGCCTTCGACATCGAATACTGGCTGCTCGAGGAAGCGAAACTGCAGCGCATGCCCAAGCCGAAGAGCCTGGCCGGCCGCATCGCCCTGGTGACCGGCGGCGCCGGCGGCATCGGCCAGGCGGTCGCCCGCCAGCTGCTGCAGGAAGGCGCCTGCGTGATGGTGACCGACATCGACAGCGAAGCGCTGGCCGGCACCCAGGGGGCACTGTCGACGGTCGCCGGCAAGGACAACGTCGCGGTCGTGCGCGGCAACATCACCAGCGAGGAGGAAGTCGCCCAGGTACTGCTCGAAACCGCCCTGCGCTTCGGCGGCGTCGACCTGCTGGTGTCGAACGCCGGCATCGCCTCGGCCGCGCCGCTGGACGAGACCACGCTCGAAATCTGGAAGCGCAACCAGGACATCCTGGTGACGGGCTACTTCCTGGTCAGCCGCTCGGCCTTCCAGATCATGAAGCAGCAGAAGCTGGGCGGCAGCATGGTCTTCGTGGGTAGCAAGAACGGGCTGGTTGCCTCCGCAGGCGCCTCGGCCTACTGCACCGCCAAGGCGGCCGAGCTGCACCTGGCGCGCTGCATCGCGCTGGAAGGCGCCGAACACGGCATCCGCGTCAACGTCGTCAACCCGGACGCGGTCATCAAGGGCTCGCGCATCTGGGACGGCAAGTGGAAAGAGGAGCGCGCCGCATCGAACAAGATCGGCACGAACGACATCGAAGAGTTCTACCGCAAGCGCAGCATGCTGAAACTGAGCGTGCTGCCGGAAGACATCGCCGAAGCCGTCTACTTCTTCGCCAGCGACAAGTCGGGCAAGAGCACCGGCAACATCCTCAATGTGGACGCCGGCAATGCCGGGGCATTCACCCGCTAAAATAGAAGACTGCGGGGCAGGGGGCGACACCCTTGCCACCGCAGGCATGAAGGAGACGAACTTGAAAAACCTGATCGACGCGGGCCTGGTCCAGGACCAGAACGCCAAACTGGACGCCGGCCTGCAGGCCGACTACGACGCGCTGGGCGGGGTGCTGGCGCGCCGCGGCCTGGACATCGACAAACTCACCGCGCAGGCGGCAGGCTTCGCCGTGGCGGTCCCGAGCTGGGGCGCCGGCACCGGCGGCACGCGTTTCGCGCGCTTCCCCGGCCGCGGCGAACCGCGCAACGTGGTCGAGAAACTGGAAGACTGCGGCGTGATCCACCAGCTGACCCGGGCCACCCCGGCCGTCTCGCTGCACTTCCCGTGGGACAAGCCGAGCGACGCCTCGGAGCTGCGCGGCATCGCACAGGAACTTGGCCTGGGCTTCGACGCGGTCAACTCGAATACCTTCCAGGACCAGGTGGGGCAGGAGCACACGTATAAATACGGCAGCCTGACCTCGATGAACGCCCAGGCGCGCGCCCAGGCCGTCGCCCACAACATCGAATGCATCGAGCTGGGCAAAGCGCTCGGCTCGCAGGCGCTGACCGTCTGGGTCGGCGACGGCGCCAACTTCCCGGGCCAGAGCAACCTGCGCGGCGCGCTGGAACGCTACCTGGAAAGCATGCGCCAGATCTACGCGGCGCTGCCCGAGGACTGGAACATCTTCATCGAGCACAAGCTGTTCGAGCCGGCCTTCTACGCCACCACCATCGCCGACTGGGGCACCAGCTTCGCCTGCGCCACCACCCTCGGCCCGAAGGCCAAGTGCCTGGTCGACCTGGGCCACCACGCGCCGAACACCAACATCGAGATGATCGTGGCGCGCCTGGCGCAGTTCGGCAAACTCGGCGGCTTCCACTTCAACGACAGCAAGTACGGCGACGACGACCTCGATTCGGGCTCGATCAACCCCTTCCAGCTGTTCCTGGTCTTCAACGAGCTGGCCGACGCCGCCCTGCGCGAGGGTCCGGCCTTCAAGCCGGCCTACATGCTGGACCAGTCGCACAACGTGACCGATCCGATCGAGAGCCTGATGAGCAGCGCGGCCGAAGTGCAGCGCGCCTTCGTGCAGTCGGCCCTGGTCGACCGCAACGAACTGGCGGCGCTGCAGGAGCAGAACGACGTGCTGCAGGCGGCGCAGTGCCTGAAGCGCGCCTACCGTACCGACGTCAGCCCGATCCTGGCCATGGCGCGGGTACGCTCGGGCGGCGCAGCCGACCCGGTGGCCTGCTACCGCGCCAGCGGCTACCGCGACCGTGTCGCCGGCGCGCGCCCGGCCAAGGCCGGCGCCAGCAGCAGCGGGATCGTTTGATCCTGACGGTATCGGCTCCTGGTCTCGTCGTTGAATGCGTGGGCAGGAGCCCTGCCCACCCTAGCTCACCTTGAACGGGGCATTTCCATGACCGCATCCCGCAGGCGGCTGCTGGCCGGGCTGGCGCTCAGCGCGCTGTCGCCAGGCCTTGCAGCCGCCCCGACCCTGGTCGACGCCGCCCGCTACGGCGCGCGCGGCGACGGCAGCACCATGAACACCGCCGCCATCCAGGCCGCCATCGATGCGGCCGCAGCGAAGGGCGGCACCGTCGTGTTCCCGGCCGGTAGCTACCTCACCGGCGCCATCTTCGTGAAGTCCGGCGTCACCCTGCGCCTCGACCAGGGCGTGACCCTGCTCGGCTCGCGCGACATCGCCGACTATCCGGTGCAGCCGACCCGCATCGCCGGCATCGAGATGCGCTGGCCCGCCGCCCTGGTCAACATCGTGGGCCAGAAGGGCGCGGCGATCGTCGGCGAAGGCACGATCGACGGCGACGGCAAGGTGTTCTGGGAAAGCTACTGGACCCTGCGCAAGCAATACGAGCCGCGCGGCCTGCGCTGGGCCTCGGACTACGATGCCGGCCGTCCGCGCCTGGTGCAGGTGTTCGAGTCGAGCGACATCCGGATCGGCGGCGGCCTGCTCATGCGCCGTTCCGGCTTCTGGACCCTGCACGTGTGCTATTCCAGCGACGTCGTCATCGACGGCCTCGTCATCCGCAACAACGAGGACGGTCACGGCCCCTCGACCGACGGCATCGACATCGATTCCTCGCGCCGCATCCTGGTGGCGAACGCCGACATCGCGGTCAACGACGATGCGCTGGTGATGAAGGCCGGGCGCGACTCGGACGGCCTGCGGGTGGCGCGGCCCACCGAGGACGTGGTGGTGCGCGACACGGTGGTGCGCGCCGGCGCCGCCGGCTTCACCTTCGGCAGCGAGACCTCGGGCGGTTTCCGCAACATCGAGGCCTACAACATCCGGGTCGAGAGCGGGGTGCCGGTCGGGATCCTGTTCAAGTCGGCGCACACGCGCGGCGGCTGGGGCGAGAACCTGCGCCTGCACGACTTCGTCATGGACGGCGTGCCGGTGGTGATGCGCGCCACCATGAACTGGAACCCGGCCTACAGCTACGCGGTCATTCCCGCCTCGGTGCGCAATCCGCCGCCGCACTACAGGGTGCTGGCGACCCGGGTGCCGCCCGAGAAAGGCAGGGCGCGTTTCCGCAATGTACGGATCTGGAACATCAAGGCGCGCGGGGCCGCCACGGCCTTCGAGGTCGACGGCTTTGCCGAGGAGCCGATGCGCGACTTCCGCTTCGACGGACTCGATATCGAGGCCGGGCGGGGCGGATACATCGAGGATGCCAGCGGCTGGCGGTTCACCGATACCCGCCTGCGCCTGGGCGCGCCGATCGCGGTCGGCACGGCCAGCAGCGTCGAGGGACTGCCCGCCGGCAGCTTCGCAGTGGGCGCGCCGCGCGTCAAGCAAGACCCATCCAGGAAGAGTTACGAGGAGCAGGACAAGACATGAGCATCGCAGACCAGCGCGGCACGCGCGCATTCCGCATGAAACTCAAGCCGGGCAACGAGGCGGAATACCGGCGCCGCCACGACGAGATCTGGCCGGAACTGTCCGCCTTGCTGGGCGGCGCCGGCATTCACGATTATGCGATCTTCCTGGACGAGGCGACGCTCGACCTGTTCGCGGTGATGAAACTGCATCCCGGTCACCGGCTCGGGCCCTTGCCGGAACATCCGGTGATGCGGCGCTGGTGGGATTACATGGCCGACCTGATGGAAGTCGAGCCGGGCAACCGGCCGAGGGAATGGCCGCTCACCCAGGTCTTCCACATGGCCTGACGCGTGGCGCGTAGGGTGGGCGAGTTCGCCGCCCACGCGTTCAAGCAGCCAGGGATCAGGCGCGCAGCTCGCAACACCGAGATGTGATCATCTCGCCCGGTCGAGCAGCCCGCGCATCTTCATCCACTCTTCCGCCCGACGCGGCCAGGTCGACGCCGTCCCCAAGCCATCGCGCATCCCCATCCCATGCGACCCTTGCTCGAACAGATACATCTCGGCCGGCACCTTGTTGCGGGCGAGCGCCTGGTAGAACAGGATGCTGTTCTCGACCGGCACCGCGGCGTCGGCCTGGGTATGGATCAGGAGGGTCGGCGGCGTGCGGGCCGTCACCTGGCGCTCGACCGACATCAGCGCCAGCTCCGCCGCCGTGGGCGAGGCGCCGAGCAAGGCCTTGCGCGAGCCGGCATGCACGGCGGGGCCTTCCATGGCGATCACCGGATACATCAGCATCAGGAAGTCCGGCCGCGCGCTCACCTTGTCGAGCTCCGCGCCGGTGCGCCCGAGCGGATGGTCGAACAGGGTGCCGGCGCTGGCGGCCAGGTGTCCGCCGGCCGAACTGCCCATCACCCCGATGCGGTCCGGCTGCACCTTGAATTGCGCCGCCTGGGCGCGCACCATGCGCACCGCGCGCAGCACGTCGCGCAGCGGCGCCGGGTGGCCGAATTCCTGCTGGCGGTAGGTCAGCACGAAGCTGGTGACGCCCAGGGTGCTCAACCAGTGCGCGACCTGCTCGCCCTCGCGCCGGCTTGCCTGGCGCACGTAGCCGCCGCCCGGGCAGATGATGACGGCGGTGCCGTTGGGCCGGTCGACGGCCGCCGGGTACACCGTCAGGGTGGGCTCGCTGATGTTGGTGGTACGCCCCTCGTCGTCGACGCGGTTCGGGCCGAGTTCCGGTTTGGCGCCCGGCACCCCTTCGGGCCACAAGGGCAGCACCAGCGGCCCCGCTGCGAAGGCCGGCAAGCTTCCGGCGGCGGCCAGCGCCAGTCCGGCGGCAAGCTGGGTCATCGTACGTCTCCTTTTCTCATTCATAGGACTCTCCTCATATGGTAAAGCTTTCTCATCTCGCTAGTTTGCTTGCAGCCGCAGCCCTGTTCGGCGGCTGCGCCACCCCGGGCCTGCAGCCCTTCGACGGCATGGAGGGCCTGGAACTGGTCGCCACGCCGGCGCTCGACCCATCCACGGTGTGGTCGCGCGGCGCGGACGGCGTGATCAAGGTGGCAGGCAAGCCGTCCGGCTACATCGCCACCCGCGCCGGTTATGCCGACTATCGGCTGCACGTCGAATGGCGCTGGCCGGGCAATCCGGGAAATGCCGGCGTGCTGCTGCACGTGGCTTCCGGTCCGAAGGATGGCGCCTGGCCGGTGAGCGTGCAGGTGCAGACCAAGCACGGCTTCGCCGGCGACGTGCTGCCGATGGCCGGCGCATCCTTCGCCGAGCCGCTCACTACCGCGCCCGGGGCCTACCCGCCGATCAAGGGGCACACGGGCCTGGACAGCGAGCGTCCGGCGGGCGAATGGAACAGCGCCGACATCCTGGCGCGCGACGGCGTGATCGAAGTGAGCATCAACGGCGTGCCGCAGAACCGCATCAGCGCGGCAACGCCGCGCGCGGGGCGGATCGGCTTCCAGCTCGAAGGCACGCCCTACGAGCTGCGCAATGTGTCGATCACGCCGCTGCCCTAGGTTCACGGGCGCTTGAGCCAGGCCTCCGGCACCGGCACCACCACGATGTTCATCGAGCGGCCGTCTTCCGACAGCATGGCCGACTGGATCTGGATCTTGGTGCCGTCCGCGTTGAAGGTCGGGTGCGTGTGGTCGGCCGCGGTGGTCTTGTGGCCGGTGGTGAGCATCATCATTTCGCGGTTGCGGCGGTCGATCAGGTAGACGCTGCGGCTGAAATCGTCGCCCACGGCGAAGCGGCCGTCGCTGGAGCCGTGCACGTGCCACAGGCCGCTGCCCGAATCAGTCTGTCCGACGATCTGCATCTGGCGCGTGCGCAGGTTGACGATCGCCAGGCCGGTCGGCTTTTCGCGGGTGCCGGTCTGGCCCCAGCCGTCGTCCTGCCCCGGATTGGCGCCGCCGACGCCGGTGGCCGGTGCATCCACGGCCTTGGCCGCGCCTGGGATGGAGCGGTGGCCCATGATCGCCATCGCCACTTCATCCTTCGAGATCACCGCCTCGTGCGTCACCCATTCGTAGGGCGCCTCCGGGTACAGCGGGCGCAGGCCGCTGCCGTCCGCCTTCACGGTCCAGGTACGCTGCGGCGACTTGCCGCCGGTCTCCCAGCAGAACACGATCTCGCCCGGGTTCCACAGGTTGGCCTGGATGTGGCCGACCTGGAACGGCACCGAGACCACGTGCTTGACTTCGCCGGTACGCAGGTTCAGGCGCGCGATGCCCTGGGGGCCGGCGCCCATCTTGCGCGGGCCGAAGGCCGGCTCGATCTTGGTGCCGGGCGCCAGGTGCCTGGCGGCCTGGCCCGGGCCGACCTTGAAGTAGACCCATTCCTCGTCGGCGTCGAGCGCCAGGTCGCCGCCGGCCTCGAGCTCGGCGGGCAGGGTGGCGGCGATGCGCTGGTAGCTGCCGGCCGACTGCATGCGGCCCGCGGCGCTGTCGGCGAACACGCGCGCCAGGTCGACTTCGACCACCTGCAGGCCGCCGTCGCCGTCCTTCGGCTGGCGCATGAAGTACAGCTTCATCGACTTGCGCGCCAGGTTCAGCATGCCGGTGTAGCCGCCCTCGGTGACCTGCACCAGGTCGCCGCTTGCCTCGTTGACGGCGATCGCTTCCGCGCCGGCCAGGCGCGAGCGGAACACCAGCCACTTGCCGTCCGCGGTCCATTGCGGGTGGGTCGGATAGATCTTGGAATCGCCGTGCGGCTTACTGGTCAGGAAGGTGAGCACCGTGCCGGTGACCGGGTCCTTGACCAGCTTGCGCTCGGAGGGGAAGCGCTTGCCGATCTGGGCGGAAGCGTCGAGGCTGAACAGCAGTGCCGACGACAGGCACAGCGCGGTGATGACGGGGGAACGCATGTCTGAGTCTCCATATTGTGATGTTGTCCGCTCATTCTCCCAGCACGACCTGCTCATAACCGATCATGATCTTGATTCTTTCTGCGTCAAGACTGCCGGTTTTCGCGCCGGCGCATAGAATCGGCCTATAGGCAAGATCACATTACAACAATCGGAGACCCGCCCATGTCCTATCTTGGCACCTTGATCCGTGCCGGCGCCATGCTCTTGCTGGCTGCCGGACTGGCCCAGGCGCAAGCGCCGCAGACGACGCCGCCGGCGGCCGTCAATACCGATCCGGCGCGCGCCCAGGTCGTGCTGCCGACGCCCGCCAATCCGGCGCTGCCGTCGATCATCCTGATCGGCGACTCCACGGTGCGCAACGGCCACGACGACGGCCAGGGCAAGGGCGCACAAGGGCAGTGGGGGTGGGGCAATCCGCTCGCCGCCTACTTCGATCCGGCCAAGGTCAACGTCGTCAACCGCGCGGTCGGCGGCCTGTCCAGCCGTACTTACGTCAGCAGCGGCCACTGGGAGCGCAGCCTGGCCTTCGTCAAGCCCGGCGACATCGTCCTGATGCAGTTCGGGCACAACGATGCGGGGCCGCTCAACGACGACAAGCGCGCGCGCGGCACCATCCGCGGGGTCGGCGACGAGGCCACCGAGATCGACAATATGTTGACCAGCAAGCGCGAGACCGTGCACAGCTACGGCTGGTACCTGCGCAAGTTCATTGCCGATATCCGGGCCAAGGGCGCGACGCCGGTGGTGGTCTCGCTCATTCCGCGCAAGGCCTGGAACGAAGACGGTCCGGAGCAGGGCAAGCTGCGCCGCAACAAGGGCGACTATGCCGGCTGGGCCGAGCAGGTCGCGCGCAGCGAACATGCGGGCTTCATCGACCTGAACGAGATGGCGGCGCGCCGTTATGACGAGATGGGCCGCGCTGCGGTCATGCAGATGTTCCCGGCCACCGTGCCGGACGAGCGCGTCCACACCAACTGGGCCGGCGCCGTGCTCAACGCGGAACTGGTCGTTGCCGGCCTGAAGTCCCTGGGCGATGCGCGCCTGGCGTCCTTCCTGAAACCGGCCGAGGATGTCCGTCCGGTGGTGGATGCCCGCACCGTGCGCGAGGAAGCGCCGCGCGATGCCGGCCTGCCGACCCTGTTCCTGGTGGGCGACTCCACCGTCAAGAGCGGCGGACAGAATGGCGCGATCGGCTGGGGCGAACGTATCGCGCCTTACTTCGATACGCGCAAGATCAATGTGGTCAACGCCGCCATCGGCGGGCGCAGCAGCCGCACCTTCTTCACCGAAGGCCGCTGGGAGCGCGTGCTCGGGCAGCTCAAGGCGGGCGACTTCGTCGTGATCCAGTTCGGCCACAACGACGGCGGCCGCATCGGCGATCCGGCCAACAAGAACCGCGCCTCGGGCGCGGGCGTCGGCCCCGGGACGGTCGAGGATACCCGCCCCGACGGCAGCAAGGAACAGGTGCACAGCTTCGGCTGGTACATGGCGCGCTACGTGGCCGATGCGAAGGCCAAGGGCGCGACCGTGGTCATCGCTGCGCCGATCCCGCACCGCGACAAGTGGCAGCAGGAGCGGGACTTCGCCAACTTCGCCGATTGGGGCCGGCAGGTGGCCGAGGCCGGCGGCGCCCACTTCATGGACCTGACGCTGCTGGTCACCGAAGGCTACCGCGCCATCGGGCCCGGCAAGGTCGACACCTTCTTTTCGGACGCGCGCACCCACACCAACCTGGAGGGCGCCGAATTCAACGCCAGGCGCGTGGTCGCCGGCCTGAAGGCGCTGCCGGGCAATCCGCTGGGCTCCTATTTTTCCGACAAGGGCGCAGGTATCCAGTGATGAGAGCCCTGTTTGCATGCCTGCTGCTGGCAAGCGGCGCCGCCCAGGCGGCCCAGGCGGCCTGTGAGGACTGGGGCCGGCGCGGCGAGCTGCTGCACCAGGACGATTTCGCGGGCCCGCTGAAGGGCTATGTGAGCGAGTATGCGCACAAGCCGGGCAACTTCGTCGGCACCCGCGACGGCCGCCTGGTGATCGACGTCGATTCGGGCGCCACCGTCTGGCTCGACAAGCGGCTGTCCGGCGACATCCTGATCGCCTACACCCGCCGCGTGCTGCTGGACGGCGGCCCCAACGACCGCCTGTCCGACCTGAACCACTTCTGGATGGCGCGCGATCCCGCCAGGGCCGGACTGTTCACGCGCTCGGGCAAGTTCGAGGACTACGACGACCTGGACATGTACTATGCCGGCGTCGGCGGCAACCACAACACCACCACCCGCCTGCGTCGCTACGGCGGGGGGCAGCGGGTGATGGTCGGCGAGCGCCTCTCCCCCGAGTGGATGCTGCAGCCGAACCGCGACTACCGGGTCGAGATCGCGGTCTACCGCGGCTGCACCCGCATGCGCATCGACGGCCGCGAGGTGTTTGTTTATCGCGACCGCCAGCCCTTCACCCAGGGCTACACCGGATTTCGCACCACCTGGTCGCGCCAGACCATCGACAATCTAACAATTCACCAGCTGAAATGAAGGAGACACCCAAGATGAATTTCCCCTTGCCGCGCCGTGCGCTGATCGGCCTGCTCGTGGCCAGCCTGTTCCCGGCCTTCGGTGCCGCGAACGCGTGGGCGCAGGAAGCCCCGCCGCCCCAGGAAAAGGGCCCGGCCGCGGCCGACGCCATGCTGCACGCGCTGGACGTGAAGTACCCGACCCGCTACCGGCCGATGGACGCGAACGAAGTCAAGGCCGTGCTGGACCGCGTGTTCGCCTACCTGGACCGCACCACGCCCGCTGAACTGATCCACAAGAGCGACGGTTCGGCGATCACCGACCTGGGCAAGGCCGACCCCGACGCGGTGCTCAAGCCCGGCGACTTCCGCCTGACCAGCTACGAGTGGGGCGTCACTTACCTGGGCATGCTGGCCGCGGGCCAGGCTACCGGCGACGCGCGCTACACCGACTACACCCGCAAGCGCCATGCGCTGCTGTCGCAGCTGACCAAGACCTACCTGCCTGTGGTGAAGGCGGATACCGCCAACTCGCACGCGCCGATCAAGAGCTTCCTGAACCCGCATGCGCTGGACGACGCCGGTGCGCTGTGCCACAGCTTCCTGAAGGCCAAGCTGGCCGGCACCAGGGTCGACTACAGCCAGATGATCGGCATCTGCGGCGATTTCGTCACCAAGCACGAGTACCGCCTGAAGGACGGCACCCTGGCGCGCGGCGGGCCGGACGGCAAGGGCGGCCGCAAGATGCGTCCGCTGCCGGACACCCTCTGGCTGGACGACATGTTCATGGGCGTGCCGACCATGGCCTACCTGGGCAAGGTCACGGGCGAGCGCAAGTACTATGACGACGCGGTGCGCCAGGTGCTGCAGTTCTCGAAGCGCATGTTCAATCCGGACCTGGGCATCTACATGCACGGCTACGTCGAGGGCATGCGCAGCCATCCGGAATTCCACTGGGCGCGCGCGAACGGCTGGGCGGTGATGGCGATGGTCGAGGTGCTGGAAGCGCTGCCGAAGGAGCACAAGGGCTACCAGGCCGTGCTGGCGCAACTGCAGGCCCACATCAAGGGCCTGGCCTCGTACCAGACCAAGGACGGTTTCTGGCACCAGCTGATCGACCGTAACGACACCTACCAGGAGACCTCGGCCACCGCGATCTACACCTACGCGATCGCACGCGCGGTCAACCGCGGCTACGTGGACGCCGCGATGTACGGTCCGATGGCCAACTACGCCTGGAACGCGGTCGCCAGCAAGGTCACGGCCGACGGCCAGATCGAAGGCATCTGCGTCGGCACCGGCATGGCCTTCGATCCGGCCTTCTACGCCTACCGTCCGACCAGCGTGAAGGCCGCGCACGGCTACGGCCCGGCACTGCTGGCCGGGGCCGAGATCATCGAGATGAACAAGAAGTACAAGTTCGGGCTGAACGACAGCGGCTTGATGTATCAAGGTATCCGCTGACGGAGCGCAGCGTGGGCGGCAAAGCCGCCCACGCTGCGATTCAGGGCCTTGCTGCCCTGATCCGCTCCAGCAGCGCCACCGACACCGCAAACGCCGTTCCGTGCCGCACCCGCTGCCTGGTGCCGGCGCCGGGGAAGCGCAATCTGGCCGTCACGTCTTCCCAGTGCACCATGTCGCGCGTACGCATGGCGCCGTAGTGTCCTGCCGTATAGGCGTCGTAGTACACGATCACCTCGTCCCCCACCCGCAGCACGCTCGGCCCCTCGCTCCATAACCCGGACGGGGTGATCGGCGCGCCCGGCGGCCCGAACGGGCCGTCGAAGTTCGATGCCGGCGCCACCCGCAGGTGCTTCTTTGGCGGATAGCGGGTCTCGTCCTTCACCAGCAGCCAGTCGCGCCCGAAAGCGTGCGCGAGGGTGGCGTCGATCACGGAGAAGCCCGGATCGTAGTACAGGCGTGTCGGCGTGAAGCCGATGAAGTCGCGCGTGGTGGTGGCGTAGATGCGGTGGTTGTATTTTTCTTCGCTCTTGCCGTCGGTGTCGGGGAAGCGTCCGGGGATGGTCGAGGACCACAGGATCAGGTAGTGCCCGCGGCGCGCATCGTGGAAGATCTCGGGCGCCCAGGCGTTCAGCGCGCCCGCTTCGTGCGACATTACCGGGAGTAGCCGCTGGGGCGACCAGTCCAGCAGGTCGGGCGAGGAGGCGTAGCCGATGCCCTTGTCGTTCCAGCCGCTGGTCCAGACCATGTGGAACAGGCCGTCCGGCCCGCGCACCAGGCTCGGGTCGCGCATCAGTTTCGTGCCCACGGTGGGCGCCAGCAGGCTGGCGCCGCCGTGCAAGGCTTCCCATGCGTAGCCGTCGTGGCTGGCGGCCAGGTGCAGGCCGTCGGCGCCGTTGCCGGTGAAATAGGCGAACAGGTAGGCCTCGTCGCTCGCTTTGGTACGCAGCCGCGCGCAGCCGGCCAGCAGGGCGCCGCCGGCCAGCGCGCCCAGCGCAGCCCGGCGCCTCATTTGGCGGCCCGCGGGTCGCGCCGGTCCTCGTCGCCGAGCGGACGTTCCTGGGTGCGGCCCGGGCTCGGCGGCACGGCGAACTGTGCGACCGGGTCGGGGTGGGCCGGGTCGAAGGCGAAATCGTCGACCACCTGGCTGGCGACCGGCAGCCCGGCGCGGCGCATGCCGAGCACGACGGCCTTGGCCAGCTCATAGCTGCCGTAGTTGTTGTGGTGGGTGTTGTCCAGCGGTTTCGGGGCCGGCAGGGCGAACGCGGCCTTCGAGCCCTCGACCCCGAGCGCCGCGTACATGGTCTGGCTCATCGCATGCAGGTCGATAAAGGGCACGCCCAGTTCCCGGGCCGACTGGCGCGCCGCTTCGGCATAGTCGCTCAGGGTCGGCACCACCCGGCCCGCGTCGTCGAAGCGGCGGCGCTCCATGGACGAGACGATGACCGGCAGGCCGCCCCTGGCGCGCACCATCTCGACGTGGGTCTTGATCTCGGCCTTGTAGGTGGTGAAAGGGCCGCCCTTGCCGGCGGCGATCTGCTTCTGGTCGTTGTGACCGTACTGCATCAAGAGCGTGTCCCCGGGCTTCATCTGGGTGAGGATCTTGTCGATGCGGCGCTTGGCGAGCGAATCGCGGTAGGTCTCGCCCGACTGCGCATAGTTGGCCACGGCCACCGCGGGCTTGAAGAAGCGCGGCAGCATCTGGCCCCAGCTGTTGTAGGGCTCTCCCGGCTGGTCGCTGACGGTGGAGTCGCCCAGCAGGAACAGGGTCGGCACCTCTACCTTGGCGATCTCCACGCTGCGTACGGCCGGGCGGCTGCCGCTGAATTCCAGGGTCAGGCGCCCGTCCCAGGCCCAGGCTTCCGCGACGGTCTCGCGTGGGACGTTGAGCTTGACTTCGCCCGCGGCGACGCCGGCCGCTGCCGGGATCCGCGGCGTGCGCACATTGACGATGAAGCTGCGCTCCAGTTTCTGTCCCGGCGCGGTCTGCACGTTCTCCAGCATCAGGCGGCGCAGTTCGGATTTGATGGTCGTGGTGCCCGGCCCCGCATCGTCGCCCAGGGTAACCGTGACGCGGTAGTTCCCCTCGGGGAGGTCGACCGAAAAATAGCTGCCCCGGGGCGCGCCCGGCTCGAAGCCGTAGCCCCGCGCGGCGTCATAGGTCGTGTCCGGGGACACCGGCGTGTAGCCGCCCGGCGCCGCGCCGCCGAAGGCGAAGCGCAGGGCCTGCCCGGCTTGCGGCTGGGAGGCGCAGCCCGCCAGCAGGCCGGCGGCGGCGAGGGCGCACAGGGAGCGCTTGAGCGTTGGTGTCATGGTCTTGTCCGTTTGTCGTTCAGGAGGCCGGCAGGGCGTCGCCGATCAGGGCCAGGTTCTGGATCGCGGCCAGGCCCCACTGCGCCGTGTCGTTGGTGGTCACCCATGGCACTTCGTTCACCGGCCTGAGCACGGCTGCGCCATCGACACGCTGCGGTGCGAATGCCGGATAGGGCCGCTTGCCGCCGGTGAATTCCTGCCAGGCGCGGCGCGCCAGAACGGGGTCCTTGCGTTTCCAGGCCGCGTAGGCCGTCATGCGCGAATTGCCGAGGTAGAGCGCATCGGTGCCGCCATGCGTCTTGCCGAGGCGGCGGCGCTGCTCCTCGCTCGGCGCGTTGTACAGCTCGCAATAGGCGAGCCAGGCCTGCTCGAAGGCCTGGTCGCCGGTAAGGTTGATCAGCTCGTCGAAGATCTCGACCGCGCCGAACACCGCGTTCAGGTGCGAGGCGGCCACGCCGTCGCCGATCATGTTGTGCAGGTGGCCGCTGTCCGGCTCGTAGCCCATGCGTTCGGCATTGAAGAAGCCGTGCGGCATGGCGGCGATGTCGCGCATGCCGGTCAGGATCTTGTCGCGATACTTGATGCTGCCGCTGCGTTCCCATTCGGTCAGCCAGTTGGCGGCCAGCGAGGCCCAGTCGGTGCCGAAGCTGGCGCGCACCGGGTAGGGGCCCTTGGGTGGCTGGTCGGCCAGCTTGCGCACCGGATCGACGGCGTCCAGGCGCCGGTCGGCGTCGAGGGTCTCGCGCATCACGTCGCCGATGCGCTCGTCCGCGGTCAGGTAGTAATACATGCGGCGGTAGACCGCGGTGCTGATGCGCACCTGCTTGGCGCTGCAGCCCCAATGCTGGACGTTGTGGCGCGAGCCCAGCCCGGCGAAGCGGCCCAGGTGATAGGTGTCGACGTCGCTGGTGTGGCGCACCATCGCTTCGCCCATGCGGAAGATGTCGGCGCGGCCGCTGCGCAGGAAGGAGTACCACAGCCACAGGTCGGGCGAGAGTTCGGAGTTGGCCCAGGCGTAGCCGCCCACGTCGTAGCGCCATTCGTGGCGATCGGCGTCGTAGGTGTGGCGCACGTCGCCATGGTCCCAGAAGCCGTACCAGCGGCGCTGCTCGACTTCCTTGCGGTAGAAGTCGAAGTGGGCGTCGAGCCGGTCTTCGATGGCGGCCTTGGCCGGGGTCGAGCGGTCGGGCAGGGCCCACATGTTGCCGAACACGCGGGTGGCCAGGATGTGGGCGGGCGCCGCCACCAGCTGCGGCGGCGTCTGGACCTGCGTCGCCATCTGCACCAGGCGCTCGCGCGCCGGGGTCGCGTCCAGCGCCCACAGGGTCAATTCGCTGCTGCGGGCGACGCCGACCGGGGTGCCGAAACCTTTTTCGTAATCCTCGTAGGTGATGTCCAGCGCCTGCAGTTCCTCGGGGTGGGTGTCCATGCCCATGCCGTCATGGTAGAAGCGCAGGTCCATCGCCGGCGCGTCGGGGGACCACATCCACAAGGTGACCTGGGCCGCGTCCGTGTGGGCGTCGCGGATGTCGAGCTGGGTCGGGTGGCGCTGCCAGAAGTCGCGCATGCCGAAGGCCACGCCGCCGCCCGCGCCGCCGATGTAGCCGAGGCCCGGCGCGCGCCTGCCCCAGGCGGCGTCGATCCAGCCATGGCCCGCCTTGGTGCGCTTGCGGATGCGGAAGCTGTCGGGAGACAGCTGCGACAGGCTGTAGTCGCCCCAGGCCGGAACGTATTGCATGTTCTTGCGCACCCGTTCGGCGATCTCGGGCGTGGCGATTCCCTGGCCGGCCAGCTGGGCCTTGCGTACCGCTTCGCCCGGGTCGCGCCGCAGGCCGGTGAGGTTGCGCACGCCTTCGGCCCACAGGCCGCCGGCCTCGCCGCCGAAGCGCACGTGGCGGTTGTGCGGCTCGTCAGGCAGCGGCACATCGAAGCGCAGCCCGATCCCGCGCAGGAAGTCTTTCTGCTCGTCGCCGTCGAACACGAAGCTGTGCATGATGCGTACCGATTCGGCGCCGGCGTAGAAGTACAGGCGCACGGTGAACGGCAGCCAGGAGCGGCTGCCCTCCAGCGCGCGGTGCATGCCCTCGAGTTT
This sequence comes from Massilia sp. UMI-21, assembly GCA_015277795.1. Lineage (NCBI taxonomy): Bacteria > Pseudomonadati > Pseudomonadota > Betaproteobacteria > Burkholderiales > Oxalobacteraceae > Massilia > Massilia sp. UMI-21. The sequence continues at coordinate 2,228,718 of CP063848.1, forward strand.
CACGACGCTGCGCACCGGGCCGCGCTGCTCGAGCGACACGCGGGTGAGCCGGCTTTGGTATGCGCTGTGGCGGGTAGTGCCGTCGCCGCCGTCCGGCTGGTCGTCGCTCAGGGCGACCAGCCTGGCGGCGCGTGCGATGTCGCGCCCGCCGCCGCCGCCAGCATTGCGCCGGATGCTGCGGATGATCTCGCCGCCCTGGCGCGGGACGGTACATACGATGACGCCGGTGTCGACCACGATCGCGTCGGGGCGCTCGACGATCGCCAGCGCCTGGGCCGGCAGGTGCGCCTTGCCGGGACGTACTTGCAGGCGGGCCGGCATCGCTCCCTGGGCCGGCAGAGCGTGCGCGGTCCATTTCAGCGAGCCGTCCGGCCAGTAGGCGATCGGCCAGCTCTGGCAGGCCAGCTCGCCGCCGGACCCGCCGACGGCGGACAGGGCGAAGGCCTGGTCCTTGCGCAGGGCCCCGCGTGGCCAGGGTACGCCGAAGGTGGTGCCGGCCATCAGGGCCGGCGCGCCTTCCAGCCAGCTCAGGTCGGCGACCGTCGGGGACGCCGGCGCCGGCGCCGGCTGCGAAGTCGATGCGGCCTGGGCGGCGCGCACGCCGAAGGGCAGCGCCGCGGCCAGGGCGCCGGTCTTGAAGAAGTTGCGGCGGGACAGCGGAGCCATCTCAGCGGCTCGCGGACAGGCTGACCGCCACCGGCGCGCGCAGGCGCGCGGCTTCCTCGGCGACGTGACGCCGCCAGTCGGCCTGGGTGGCGAAGGGGCTGCCGCGGGTCCAGGCCGCGCCCACGTGGTAGTGCACCGGCTGGCCGGAAGCCACCGGGACCGTCACCAGCGCGTTGCGTTCGTCGGCGGCGAAGCCGGAGGCGTTCGGCACGATCAGCGCTACGCCGAAGTCGCCGAAGCTTTTCTGGGTGACCCATTGCACCAGGCTGCCGTCCTGCCTGTCCTGGCTGAAGTCGACCTTCACTTCCTGGCCCTTGTCGCTGGGCCGCTTGTTCAGGCCCACGGCGGCGGTGAGTTGTTGCGGGCCGGCGAAGCTGAAGGTGCTGTCGATGCGGTCGAAGTAGCGGCCCGCGTCCACGGTAAAGCGCTTGACCTCGGAGACCTGGACGCCGGCGGCGTCCCAGCCGTCGTAATGGAGCTCGAACACGGTGCGCACCGGGCCGTTGGCCAGGATCTTCCAGCTCTTGTAGTTGCTGCCGACGAACAGCTGCTTGCCGTTCCAGATGCCGGTGCCGCCCGCGCCGCGGGTGGTGCCGACGTTGTACATGTCGATGCCTTCGCCTTCGTCGACGTGGTAGTGGTCGTGGCCGATGTTGTACCAGCGGTCGACGATCGGATACGGGACGCGCTTGAACCAGATGTCCATGCCGCTGGTGACCAGCACTTCCTTGTCGCTGCCCGCAGGCGCCGGCGCGGCCAGCGCCGGGCCGTACGCGCGATGGGCCAGCTTGTCGCTCTCCCAGGCGAAGTCGTCGAGGCGTTCCTGCACGAAGCGCGCATAGGTCCTGGCCGGGAAGGGCGGCACGGTGGCGCCGGCCTTCTCGATGGTGACGGTGGTGCGCTTCTCGCCCGGCCTGAAGCCGACCTGGAACAGCAGTTCGCCATAGGCGGCGCCGATGAACTTCGGATCCTTGCCGGTAGGGGCGATGTTGGTGACCTGGTAGGGCAGGACGCGGCCGGCGGCGTCCTTGACCACCAGTTGCTGGTTCAGCGCTTGCGGAAGGGCTTCGCTGACCTTGGTCCAGGGAATGGCGATGGTCTCGGCCGGGCGGGCGATGTCGAGGGTGTGGCTGACGGTGACCGTCAGGCGTTCGGCGGCGCTGGCGGCGGCGCCGACGGTGAACAGGGCAGAGAGGGCAGTGAGGGCGGTGGCGGTAAGGCGTCGGTTCATGTCTGGGAGCGTATTCAAGGTTGATTGGTCGACTGCGGCGGCGTCATGCCTTCGCCGAGGAAGAAGCTCGGGTGCGGCGGCTGGTTGTAGCCGGCGTTCTGGGCCGCCACCTGTACCCGGTATTGACTGTCGTGCATCAGGGTCGGCAGGCGGTGGCGGGTCGGCACGGTGGTGCTGAACACCAGCAGCGCATCGTCCTGCTTGCTGCGCCAGACCACTTCCTCGCGCCAGTCGCCGAACAGGTCGGCCGACAGCACCGGATTGGCCTTGGTGCCGTTGTTGGAGGCGGCGCCCTGCGCGGCGCCGTCCAGCACCGGTTCGAGGCGCCGGGCCTGCGGGTTCCATTTCTCGATCCTGGTACCGTCGAGCGACTCGCGCAGCAGGTCGCCGTCCCACCACAGGCCGAAGTTGAAGGCGCGCGGACGCACCGGGGAAATCTGGACGCCCTTGGCATTCACCAGGCCGCCGGCCGGATCGGTGATGCCGCCGACGGCAGCCCAGCATTCGTTGCCCGGATGGGCGGCGTCGATGTCCATGCAGATGCCGCGGCCGACGTCGATGCCGCTCGGGACGCCCCACAGGATCTTGCCGGTGGCGGCATCGTGCATCTCGACCGCGTTGCCCTGGTAGCACTTGGGCGACTCGTGCACCATGAACACCTGCAGGCCGGGCAGGCTCGGGTCGTGCTTGCCGACGTGGAGGGCGTCGCCGTGGCACAGCCCGGTCGAGTACATCTTGCTGCCGTCGCTCCTGATGGTGGCGGCGCCGTAGACGATGTCGTCGCGGCCGTCGCCGTCGGCGTCGGCCACCGCCATCCAGTGCGCGCCCTGGCCGGCCACGTCCTGGTTTCCCGGCGTGTCGCTGTCGAACACCCAGCGCTGCGACAGCTTGCCGTCGCGCCAGTCCCAGGCCGCCAGCACGGCGCGCGTGTAGTAGCCGCGCGCGAACACGGCGCTCGGCCGCTTGCCGTCGAGGTAGGCGACCCCGCCCAGGAAGCGGTCGACCCGGTTGCCCCGGCTGTCGCCCCAGGCCTCCCCGACCCCGCCGCGCGCCGGCAGGTAGGCGCTGCTGGCCAGCGCGGCGCCGCTGCGGCCGTCGAACACGGTCAGGAATTCGGGCCCGTCCAGGATGAAGCCGTCCTGGTTGCGGTAGTCGGCCCCGGCGTCGCCGATGATCCTGCCCTGGCCGTCGACGCTGCCGTCGGCGGTCTTCATCATGACTTCGGCGCGGCCGTCGCCGTCGAAGTCGTAGGCGAGGAAGGTGGTGTAGTGGGCGCCGGCGCGGATGTTCCTGCCCAGGTCGATGCGCCACATGAAGGTCCCGTCCATGCGGTAGGCGTCGATGTAGGTCGGGCCGGTGTAGCCCCTGTGCGAGTTGTCGTGCGCGTTGGTCGGCTGCCACTTCACCAAGAGCTCATAGCGCCCGTCGCCGTCGAGGTCGGCGGCCGAACCGTCGTTCACCCCGTAGCTGTAGGCTTCGCCGGAGGGCGTGACGCCGTCCGCCGGCTTGCGCAGGGGGATGCGCAGGAAGGACTGCGGCCAGGCCGCCACCGGTGCGGCGGCGTCCGCGCGCTCGCGCCCCTCGTGCACTGCGCGCACGCTGTAGGCCGCGCCCGGGCGTGCGCCGGCGTCGACCAGGTTGGTGGCGGCCAGCGGCTGCCCGTTGATGCGCACGCCGTCGCGGTAGACGTTGAAGGTGGTGGCCGGGTCGTCCTGGCCGAGGGCGCGCCAGCTCACGAAGTTGCCGTCGTCGGTGCGCAGTGCGAGCACGCCGCGGTCGAGCCGTTCGAGCTGCCTGTCGCCGGGCCCGGTGCGGGCGGCCTGCGTAGCGGCGGATTGGGTGCCTGTCGTGCTGCAGGCGCTGCAGGCAAGGGCCAGCAGGCCGAGGCCGATGCTGCGCTGCAGCGTGGATGTGTCTGTGTTGGATGCCATGGTGTCCTGGTCGCTGGTCGAGGAGCCTGCATTCGAGTATTCATTTGCCACGGCGGCAGTGTCAACCAGCCGGTTGTCGCAGGCCCCATTTAATCAGGCGCGTGAGCGAATGCGGCCGGCTGTCCATACAGCGGGGCGCGCAGCGCGCGCCGGCGCGGCTTGTGATCATCGGCCGATCACCGACCGATCAACGCGCCCATCAACGCGCCGATCAACGCGCTGATCGATCCGTGGCCGGCGATGGACGCTGATGCGCGCCGCGGCATACACTGTGCGCATTCGATTCGCACATCTCTTCCCTACATGATCATCTCGTCCGCCACCGACTTCCGCGAAGCGGCCCGCCGCCGGCTGCCGCCCTTCCTGTTCCATTACCTCGATGGCGGCGCCGGCGCCGAGCAGACCCTGCGCAGCAATGTCGACGACCTGCAGGCGGTCAAGCTGCGCCAGCGCGTGCTGCGCGGGTCCGAGCAGCTGGACCTGGGCGTGCAGTGGTTCGGCCAGGATTATGCCTTGCCGATCGCGCTGGCGCCGGTCGGCCTGACCGGCATGTATGCGCGGCGCGGCGAGGTGCAGGCGGTGCGCGCCGCCTGCCGGCGCAACATCCCCTTCATCCAGTCCACCGTGTCGGTGTGTCCGCTGGCCGAGGTGGCGGCCCAGGCCGCGCAGCCGATCTGGTTCCAGCTGTACGTACTGAAGGACCGCGGCTTCATGCGCGACGTGATGCGCCGCGCCTGGGAGCTGGGCGCCACCACCCTGGTGTTCACGGTGGACATGCCGGTGCCGGGCGCACGCTACCGCGACGCCCACAGCGGCATGAGCGGTCCGAACGGCCCGCTGCGGCGCGTGCTGCAGGCCGTCACCCATCCGCGCTGGGCGCTGGACGTGGGCGTGCTGGGGCGCCCGCACGACCTCGGCAACATCTCGGCCTACCGCGGCAACGCCACCGGCCTGGCCGACTACATCGGCTGGCTGGGAGCGAACTTCGACCCCGGCATCGCCTGGCCCGACCTGCAGTGGATCCGCGACGAGTGGCAGGGCAAGCTGGTCATCAAGGGCATCCTCGACCCGGAAGACGCGCGCGCTGCGCTGGCCTTCGGCGCCGATGGCATCGTGGTGTCGAACCACGGCGGGCGCCAGCTGGACGGGGCGCCGTCCACGGCCAGCGCGCTGCCCGGCATCGCCGCCGAAGTGAAAGGCAAGATGGCGATCTTCGCCGACGGCGGGGTGCGCACCGGGACCGACGTGTTCCGCATGCTGGCGCTGGGCGCGGACGGCGTGCTGATCGGCCGCGCGTTTGTCTATGCGCTGGCCACGCAGGGCCAGGCCGGGGTCGAGCGCCTGCTGGCGATCATGGAGAAGGACCTGCGCACCAACATGGTCCTGACCGGCGTGCAGAAGGTAGGCGATATCGGGCCGCATCTGCTGGCGCGCTAGGGATATTCCGCTTGTAGGGTGGTCGGCTCCGCCGACCGCGCGTTCAACCGGCTGCCAGGTAGCCGTGACACGATTCATCGGGGATTTGAACGCGCGGTCGGACAAGCCGACCACCCTACGGAAATGCGCGCGGCTGGCTAGTGCCCGCGCCGCCCGATGCGGTGGTGCACCCGCCGCTGCGCCAGCCACACGCCGGCGGCCACGATCGGCACCAGCACGCCCAGCGCCAGGTCCGGATCGAGCGGCAGGCCGGCCGCCTTGGCCGCCTTGCCGGCGTAGCCGAGCAGGCCCACCAGGTAGTAGGAAATCGCGGCCACCGACAGGCCTTCGACCGCCAGCTGCAGGCGCAACTGCTGGGCGGCGCGGGCGTTCATCGATTCCAGGATGCGGCGGTTCTGCAGTTCCTGCGCGATGCCGACCCGGGTACGCAGCAGGTCGTTGCTGTCGGCGATGCGCCGTCCCAGGGCCTCCTGGCGCGCGCTGACCGCGTCGCAGGTGTGCATCGCCGGGGCCAGCCGGCGTTCCATGAATTCTTCCACGGTGGGCGTGCCCTCGATGCGGGTTTCGCGCAATTCCTCGATGCGCGCCTTGACGATGCCGAAATAGGCCTTCGAGGCCGAGAAGCGGTAGCCGTTGTCGAGCACCAGCTTTTCCAGGCGTGCGGCCAGCCGGGTGATCTGCTCCAGCAGGCGCTGCTCGTCCTGCGCCCCTGCATCGGGCGCCATGTCGGTGGCGACCATGGCGCTGGCCAGGCCGGCGAGCTCGGCCTCGATGCGGTCGAGCTCCATGCCCACCGTGCGCGCGGCCGGCAGCCCGAGCAGGGCCATCATGCGGTAGGTTTCGATCTCGAGCAGGCGCTGTACCAGGCGGCCGCCCTGCAGGTGGCGCATGCCGAGGTCGCGGATCACGAAGCGGCTGAAGCCGTCGGCCTGGATGGCGAAATCGGTCCACAGTTCCGCGCCCTGCATGACCGAGGAGCCGGCCAGCCCGCTGCGCTCGAATACCGCGCTCAGGCGCGCGGCATCGGCCTCGCCCTTGACCAGGACCACGTGGGCGGCCGCCATCAGGCTGCCTTCCAGGCTCCCCAGCCAGACCGCCGGCAGGTAGGACAGCGGCATGTGGGCGAAGGCCTCGTGCACCGCCAGTTGCGGCGACAGGGGCGAGGCCACGGTGTAGGTCGCGAATTCGGTATGGCATTCCCATTTCAGGCGGAAGCTGCCGAAGTCGTGGTAGAAGTGGTTGCTGCCCGGGCCCGGAGCGGCGACGCCGAAATGCCCGCACAGCCCGGCCAGCAACTGGTGCTGGGAATGCGCCTGCGGCGGCCCGGCTTCGCCGCCGTGGCAGACCGCCAGGTGGGTGATCGCCTCGGGGCCGTCGAGCCGCATGAAGGGCCGCGAATGGAGTTCTGCCGCAAGCGGCACGCGCAAGGGGTGGTTCAGCGATACGTTGAAGTCTCTCAATCGGCTCTCTCTCGGTAGGGACAGCGCTGGCTGTATTGACCAGTATGCCATTACCCGCCGATTCGCGTGATGGGTCAAGCGATTGGGCCGGAACACTCAGGATCTTGAGCAAACCTGCGCGGAACCTGCGCGAAGTGCCGGCTGCGCGATCGGCAGCTCAGTCGCGACTCTTGAGCGAACCCCCCAGCACGCCTGCCAGCACGTCCACCGGCAGCGGGAAGACGATGGTCGAGGATCTGTCGCCGGCGATCGAACTGAGGGTCTGCAGGTAGCGCAACTGCATCGCGCCCGGCTGCTTTGCCAGGACCTGTGCGGCCTGCTGCAGTTTTTCCGAGGCCTGCAATTCGCCTTCGGCGTGGATCACCTTGGCCCGCCGCTCGCGCTCGGCCTCGGCCTGGCGGGCGATGGCGCGCACCATCGATTCGTCGAGGTCGACGTGCTTGATCTCGACGTTGGCCACCTTGATGCCCCAGGCGTCGGTCTGGGCGTCGAGCACTTGCTGGATGTCGAGGTTGAGGCGCTCGCGTTCGGCCAGCATCTCGTCGAGCTCGTGCTTGCCCAGCACGGAGCGCAGGGTGGTCTGGGCCAGCTGGCTGGTGGCCTCCATGAAGTTGGCGACCTGGATGATGGCGCGCTCGGGATCGACCACGCGGAAGTAGATCACCGCGTTGACCTTGACCGAGACGTTGTCGCGCGAGATCACGTCCTGGGTCGGCACGTCGAGCACGATGGTGCGCAGGTCGACCCGCACCATCTGCTGCAGGACCGGGATCAGGATGATCAGGCCCGGACCCTTCACGCCCACGAAACGGCCGAGCTGGAACACGACGCCGCGCTCGTATTCGCGCAGCACGCGGATCGACGACGCCAGCAGTGCCAGCAACAGGATGAAGAGGGCGGCCAAGCCGATACTGAATCCGGGGATCATGGGTACTCCTGGAAGATGTTGGTGTTGTCGGTGTGGGGAACGACTTCCAGCCGCAGGCCGTTGCGGCCGACGACGCGGACGATCTGCTCCGGATGCAGGGGGCTGCTGCAGACGGCCTGCCACAACTCGCCTTCGATCCGCACCCATGCTTCGTGGGGGTGGTGCCGGCGCGTCCGTTCCACGGTGCACAGGGCGCCGATCATGGCGGCGGCGCCGCTGGCGACCGGAAGGCGGCGGGTCCTGAGCGCCAGCCGTACGATCCCGAACAGCAGCAGGGCGCTGCCGATCGCCAGCGTGCCGACCAGGCCGGGCGGGATGCCGTAGCCGGGCAGTTCGGTGTCGATCAGCATCAGCGCGCCCGCGACGAAGGCGGCGATGCCGCCCAGGCCGAGGATGCCGAAACTGGGCAGGAAGGCCTCGGCGCCCATGAAGGCCAGGCCCAGCACGATCAGGGCCAGGCCGGCATAGTTCACCGGCAGCAGCTGCAGGGCGTACAGGCCGAGCAGCAGGCAGATCGCACCGATGACGCCCGGTGCGATCGCGCCCGGATTCATGAACTCGAATACCAGGCCGTAGATGCCGATCGTCATGAGGAGCAGGGCGACGCTGGGATTGGCGATCGCTCCCAGGACGCCGGTGCGCCAGTCGGGTGCGTATGCGTTGAGCGCGGCGCCCTGCGTGGCCAGGCGCCGCGGCTGGCCCAGCACGTCGACGGTGCGGCCGTCGAGGCGGGCCAGCAGGGTCGCGACGTCCGGGGCCAGCACGTCGATGACTTGCATGCGCAGGGCTTCCTCGGCGGTGAGGCTGACCGATTCGCGCACCGCGCGCTCGGCCCAGTCGGCGTTGCGCCCGCGCAGCTGGGCCAGGCCGCGCAGGTAGGCGGCGGCATCGTTCATCTGCTTGGCGGCCATGGGCGAGGCCGGCTCCGCACGGGGCGGCGCGTCTTTCTTGCCGTCGGCGGCGGGCGGCTGTCCGGCGGGGGCGGGCGGCGACAGCCCGATCTCGACCGGGGTGGCCGCGCCGACGTTGGTGCCGGGCGCCATGGCGGCGACGTGGCTCGCATACAGGATATAGGTGCCGGCGCTGGCGGCGCGCGCGCCGCTGGGCGCCACCCAGGCGACCACCGGCACGGGGGAGGCCAGGATGGCCTTGATCATGCTGCGCATCGAGGTGTCGAGGCCGCCCGGCGTGTCCATCTGGAGGATCAGCAGGCTGTGGCCGAGCGTTGCCGAACGCTGGATGCCGCGCACCACGTGGTCGGCGCTGGCCGGGCCGATGGCGCCATCGATGGTGATGAGGCCGACGGCCACGGGGCGGGGTGCGATGGCAGGCGCGAAAGCGGATGCCGGCGTGGATGGCAGTAGTGCCAGCAGCACTGCCAGCAGCGCCGCCAGCATGGCCACCAGCGTGCCTGCAGCCGAAGCGGGTTTGTGACACCTCACCTTCGCCTCCCCATGCGCGGATCCCGGCCCCGGACTGGACCGGTGAAGGAGTTGGACAACTGTCGCGCGCCGCGTGTTCCCGCGGCGCGCCGTCAATGGCCGTAGCTTAGCACGCGCAGCAGCTTCCAATCCCCTTTGTCGCGTTCCCACACCATCGAGAAGCCATAGACCGAACATTCCTCGGCGGCCGTCGGCGTGGGCCTGTTGCAGAAACGGTGTTTCCCGATATGCATGGCATGCATGGGGCCGGCCGGGAAGATGGCCACGGTTTCCGGCATGGCGACACGCCGGATCCGGTTCGGCGCCCGGAAGTTCTTCTCGAAGATGGCGATGTTCTCGGCATAACCGGTGAGACCGCTGCTGTCGTGGTAGAACTCGAGGCGCGGGCTGAAGCCGGCCTTGAGCGGCGCAATATCGCGATCGTTCAGCCCCCCGAACAGGCGCGCGTCGGCCGCGGTGATCTCGGCTGCGAGCCGTTCCTGCGCCGGTTCCGGCGCCGGTTCCGCTGCCGCAGCCACCGGCGCGGTGGCTGCTCCGGCCAGGCACAGTACTGCCAGTAACTTGTCCATTGGATATCTTTCGCCAGTCGAAAAACCGCAGTTTGCCGCCGCGCCCGGCGCGGCGCACGGCGAATCCGACGGATCGACGCGCCGCAGGGACGAGCGGGGCAAAAGCCGGGACCGGCGGGACGCAGGCCGCGATACCGTCGGGGAGTGCGTGCTACCATGCAGCTTGGCAACTATGGTTGGCGGCAACAGTGAAACACCGATTATTCCTCTTCGACCTGGACGACACCCTGCTCGATTTCCGGGCCTCGGAACGGCTTTCTTTCCTGCGCACCGTGCGCGCGCTCGGCGTCGACGGACCGGCCGAGGGGCTGTTCCAGCAGTACCAGGCGATCAATATGGCGCTCTGGCGCGCCTTCGAGGCGGGTACGGTGTCGAAGGAGCTGCTCAAGGTCGAGCGCTTCCGCCGCACGTTCGCGCAGAACGGCCTGGCGCTGGACCCGGAGCAGGCCAGTGCGCTCTACCTGGAATCGCTGTCGGAGACGGTGGTGCTGGTCGAGGGCGCCGGGCCCCTGTGCGCCGCGCTGAGCGCGGTCGGCGAGATCGGGGTGATCACCAACGGCGTGCAGCAGATCCAGCACCGGCGCATCGCCAGTTCGGGCCTGGGCGACTACATTGCGTTTGTCGCGACCTCGGAAGCCTGCGGCCACGCCAAGCCGGACCCGCGCTTCTTCGAGTATGCCGTGCGGATGGCGCGCGCCCGGCCGTTTGCCAAAGACGACACCATCATCGTCGGCGACCGGCTCGACGCCGACATTCTCGGCGCCAACCGTTTCGGCATCGACAGCTGCTGGTTCAACCCGGACCGCCTGAGCAATGACACGGCGGCGCTGCCCACCTTCGAGGTGGCCAGCCTGGACCGGGTGCTGCCCATGCTGCAGTCCCTGGCGGCCGCCGAACCGGCCGGCTGAGCGGACATCCTGGCGTGCCCGGCCTGCCGCGCGACGGTGCTATGCTCGAGCATCCATCCCCGGAGGCGACCATGCAGACCACACCCGTCCATCGCAGCCACGACGACCTCGGCAAGCTGATCTTGCGCATCGTGCTTGCGGTCTTGCTGCTGTTCCACGGTTTTTCCAAGATCAGTGGTGGCGTCGGCTTCATTGCCGACATGCTGCAGAAGGCGGGATTGCCGGAGCTGTTCGCCTACGGCGTGTATATCGGCGAAGTCGTGGCGCCGCTGCTGATCCTGGTGGGCCTGTACACGCGCGCGGCGGTCATCATCGTGGCGATCAACATGGTGGTCGCGCTGCTGCTGGTGCACACCGGCGAATTCTTCACCCTGTCCGATACCGGCGGCTGGGCGCTGGAACTGCAGGGCATGTACCTGGGCAGCGCGATCGCGCTGGCCTTCCTGGGGGCGGGGCGCTACAGCCTGGGCAGCCCGGCCGGGCGCTTTAATTAATGTCGCGGCCGCATGAATCGCAGTGGCGATTCATGCGCCTGGTTCATCAAACGGCTCAGTGCCTGATTGCGTGCAGCCACACCGCCGCGATCCGTTCCACCTCCTCGTAGCCCGGCTCGCCCAACTGGCCGCCGAAGATGTCCGGGTCCAGCTCCTCGTAGCTCCAGTGGCCGCACTGGGCCTCCAGGGCCGGCCGGATCGCTTCCAGGAACGCGTCGGCGGCGCCGGTGATCGCCACGCCGGTGTACAGCATCAGGCTGCCGCCGCGGCGCAGCCGTCCCAGGCTTTCCTTCACGATCTGTACCGACAGTTCGGCGCCGTGCATGCCGCCGCCGTGGCGGTAGGGCAGTTCGCAGGGGTCGAGCACGTATGGCGGGTTCGAGACGATCAGGTCGAAGTCGCCGTCCAGGCTGTCGAACAGGTTGCTGTGGCAGGCGTGCAGGTTGTCGAGCCCGGCCAACTGCGCATTCACCACCGTCAGGGCCAGCGCCCGGGTATTGATGTCGGCCCCGGTCACTTCGGCATGCGGGAAATGGCGCGCGATCGCCAGCGCCCCGGCGCCGCCGCCGCAGCCGATATCCAGCGCCCGGGTCGGCCCCGAGCCGAGCCAGGGGAAGGCGCGCCCCATGGTGCCGACGAAGCGGTAGGTGTCGGGACCGAAGAAGACCGCGTCCTCGTCGGTGGTCGGGTAGGCCGAGTGGAACACCAGCAGTTCGCCCAGCGTCGAGGCGCGCAGCGTCGAGCGCAGCAGGGCGCCGTCGGGCGCGACGATGCGGGCTTCGTGCATCAGGGCCAGCAGTTCCGGCGCAACATCCTCTGGCGCGAAGGGGCGGCTCCAGCCGAAGATGCCGCGCAAATCATGGGCGCGCTCGTTGCCGGGGCGGCGGTTGATGCGGCGGTGCGTGGACGGGCTTACCGTAATAAAGCGGTAATCGTGCTCGCGCAGGTAGCGGCCGAGCGTGACGAGGGCTTGGGCATGTGGACTGGTCATGCGTCCAGCGTCGCATGCCTGCGGCGGCGCTGCTGTGCGCCAGCTAACGCAGCGTCTTAGCATGCACAAAGGACATGCACACAGGAAATTGCCACTGCTATGTGAATATGCGAACAGTCCGCGCCGCCGCCGCTGGCCATACTGGCCTGCAGGAGAGCTGACAACAAGGGGCGAGGAATGGCAGGCAGGGATCGAAGCGAACGACCGCAGGGCCGGATCGAGCGCGAACTCGCGCGCGAGCACCGCGAGCGTGCGCTGCACGACGACGAGCGCAGCGGCCTGGCGGCAATGGAAGAGGAATTCCGGCTGAAGGATGCGCGCGAGCGCGTCGACACCGGCAACCTGAAACGGCAGCCGGGACGTTGACCGGCCAATGACGAACGACGAGGAGGGCCGCGATGAAATGGGAAGGTGATCGACAGAGCGACAACGTGGACGACCGCCGCGGCGGCGGCGGTTTCGGCGGCTTCGGCGGCAAGACGGTGGGCATCGGGACGCTGGTCATCGCGCTCATCGGCAGCGCGCTGTTCGGCATCGATCCGAGCGTCATCCTCGGCGGCGGCGGCGGGCCGGTTGCGGTGCAGCAGGGCCAGCAGGGGCAGCGCGCGCCCGCGAACGACCGCGAGACCCAGTTCGTGAAAACCACGCTGGCCTACACCGAAGACGTCTGGGCGCAGGTGTTCAGCGCCCAGGGCGCGCAATACCAGCCCACCATCCTGACCCTGTTCGAGGGGGGCGTCCAGACCGCCTGCGGCACCGGGCGCAGCGCGACCGGCCCGTTCTATTGCCCGGCAGACCAGCGCGTCTACATCGACCTCGATTTCTTCCGCCTGATGGAGCAGCGCTTCAAGGTGGCCGGCGAATTCGCCCAAGCCTACGTGATCGCGCACGAGGTCGGCCACCACGTCCAGAACCTGCTCGGTATTTCGGACCAGGTCCACAACGCCCAGCAGCGCGCTTCCGAAGGCGAAGCCAACGCCTTGTCGGTGCGCCTGGAACTGCAGGCCGACTGCTTTGCCGGCCTGTGGGCCAACCGTACCAACCAGCGCGAGCAGATCCTCGAGAAAGGGGACGTCGAAACCGCCCTGGCCGCCGCCACCGCGATCGGCGACGACGCCCTGCAACGCCGCTCGCAGGGCACCGTGGTGCCGGATTCGTTTACCCACGGCAGCTCGGCCCAGCGGGTGCGCTGGTTCACGCGCGGCCTGGAGACCGGCAGCGTCGAGGGGTGCAATACCTTCGAGGCGCGCCAGCTGTGATCGGCAATATCGTGGCCATGTAGGACAAATTCCCGTTGAGCGTGCAGCAGCCTCGAAACGCCGCCAAAACGCCCTGTTCGTTTCCGTGCGCGTATCGCAATCCTTAGCGTTCTGACATAACGTGTGGCCACGCAGCCCGTCGAGCAGGCGGGCGACCTGAACCCGTTGTGAACATCATCGAGGAGGAGTTATGCTGGCAATGAACTACCGCGGACCCTATCGCGTCCGTGCCGATCACAAGCCCGACCCTGTCATCGAGCACCCCGGTGACGCCATCGTGCGCGTCACCCGCTCCTGCATCTGCGGCTCGGACCTGCACCTCTACCATGGCATGGTGCCCGACACCCGCGTCGGCCATACCTTTGGTCACGAGTTCATCGGCGTGGTCGAGGACATCGGTTCCGGCGTGCAGAACCTGAAGGTCGGCGACCGGGTGCTGGTGCCCTTCAACCTGTTCTGCGGTTCCTGCTTCTACTGCCAGCGCGAATTGTTCGGCAATTGCCACAACACGAATCCGGAAGCGACCGCGGTCGGCGGCATCTACGGCTACTCGCATACCGCGGGCGGCTACGACGGCGGCCAGGCCGAGTACGTACGCGTTCCGATGGCCGACGTCGGTCCCTACCTGATTCCCGACGACATCCATGACGACGACGCCGTGCTGCTGACCGACGCGCTGCCGACCGGCTACCAGGCCGCCGAGATGGGCGACATCGCCGAAGGCGACACCGTGGTGGTGTTCGGCGCCGGCCCGGTCGGCATCTTCGCGGCCAAGTCGGCCTGGCTGATGGGCGCCGGGCGCGTGATCGTGGTCGACTGCGTCGATTACCGGCTCGAGTTCGTCAAGCGCTTTGCGCAGTGCGAGACCGTGAACTTCCTCGAAGTGAAGGACATGGCCCTGCACATCAAGAAGATGACCGACTGGATGGGCGCCGACGTCTGCATCGACGCGGTCGGCTGCGACGCTTCGGGCAACCTGACCCAGACCATCACCGGGCGCCTCATGAAAGCCCAGGCCGGCGCGGCGACCGTGCTGCACTGGTGCATCAATTCGGCGCGCAAGGGCGGCAACGTGTCGATCGTCGGCGTCTACGGACCGACCTTCAACGCGGTTCCGATCGGTAACGCGGTCAACAAGGGCCTGACCCTGCGCATGAACCAGGCCAGCGTCAAGCGCCACCTGCCGCGCTTGATCGAGCACATCCGCGCCGGCCGCATCGATCCGAAACAGATCATCACGCACCGCATTCCGCTCGAAGAGGTGGGCGACGCCTACCATATCTTCTCGAGCAAGCTCGACAACTGCATCAAGCCCATCCTGATCCCGCCGAGCGCCAACCAGGTGCGCGCGGTCACGGCCAGCGCCACGCACTAAGGAGCAAACATGGAAACACGCAAGGAAGACACCGCGCATCACCATCACGGCCACGATCACCAGCATGGCCACCTGCAGATGCACCCGTCGCAAGGCCACCTGGAACCGCGCCGTCCGTCGCGCGAAGCGCTCTCGCACATCCAGGGCTGGGGCGCCGACCTCGACCGCAAGAACCGTCCGGCGGTGCCGATGGAGCGCACCCCGCCGCGCTTCATCGACGCCAAGCCGGGCGATCCGCCGCAGCAGCCGGAAACCGTCGAGGTGCTGGTCTCGCCCGAGCGGCCCGGCATCACGCCGATCTTCGGCACCGCCCAGCCGCCCTCGGGGCTGTCGGGCATGATCCGGCGCCTGGCCTTCAAGTCCACCGAGAACGACCTGCGGCACTGGATGCTGCTGTTGCTGGCCGACCGCATCAACGTGGTCGAAGGCATCGCGGAAGACCTGGCGCGCGGGCATGTTCCCAACATCCTGGGCGAGATGGGCATCAAGGCCGAAATGAAGCACAACCCGGCCGGGCTGGCGAAGAAGGTGGCGATCACCGCGGCGGTGGTCGGCACGGCGGTGTACCTGATGAAGCGCCGCGACCGCGGGGACAGCCGACACGACGGCGACCGCTACGGCGAACGCTACTACCGCTAGGCGCGCTCGACCCTGTCGTCCAGCCCGCCTGCCCCGTCGGCACCCAATGCCGGCTGGGGCGCGCGCGGCGCTGGCCGCTTGCCGGCCGCCGCGGCCACGGCCACGGCCGGCCTCTTGCGCTTGGCCGGCTTGCGGCGGAACTTGATCCAGACCACCAGGCCGGTGATGAAGAAGAGCAGGGGGCTCAGGCCCACCACGCTGACCAGGATGCGTCCGGCCGCGCCGAAGGCTTCGCCGGTATGCAGCGGGTACAAGGTGCCGACCAACCAGTCGCCGCCGCGCGCTGCCAACGGATCGATCGCGCGCAGCACCGCGCCGCTGCCGGCGTCCACGCTGACGCGGGTGGCGCCCGGGCCTCGGCGCAGTTCGCCCGGCTGGCGCACCCGCACTTCGTAGGGCTGCTCCGGCTTGGCCGGCATGCCGATGCGCGACACCCGGCCCTCGGGGTAGCGCGCCTGCGCCGCCGCCATCGCGGCGCCCGCGTCGATGCGCGGCGCGTCCTGCGGGCTGGCGTTGACCAGCTTGTCGTGTTTTGTCAGCGGCGCGGCCGCGCGAATCGCCGGCGTGACCCAGTCCGGCATATTGAAATACACCCCCGAGAAGCCCAGTACCAGCAGCACCGGCGCCACGTAGAAGCCGGCCGCGCGGTGCAGCTGGAAGCTGAACTTCGGCCAGTTGGCCCCACGGCGCACCGTGATCGCATGCCAGAACGCCGACAGGGTCAGTGTCGGCCACCACACCACGATCCCGGTCAGGGTGAGCAGCACCAGGGCCAGGCCCTGCACCGCAATCACCAGCTTGCCGGCGTCGCCGAGCATCAGGTAGCGGTGCAGGTGGAACAGGGTCGGCATCAGGAGCGGCCGCGACAGGCCGGCTTCGCCCCAGTTGCGTTCGCCCAGCACCGCCAGGCTGCCCGGGTCGACCATGACCTGGCGCGTCACGCCCTGCGTCCAGTTCGACGACGGTTTTTCCGGCCGGTACCATGCCACGTAAACATCCCCATGCACTTCCGGCAGGAACAGGGTATCGGGCCGCCCGTAGCGCTGATCGTTCGCCAGGCGGGCAGCCACCGCGGCCACCTGCGCCGGCGTGGGGCGCGCCTGCGCACCGGCCACCGCGCCCACGGGCGGCGCCACCTGCAGCAGGCCCGGATTGAGCCAGGCGTCGAGCTCATGGCGCCAGCCGATGACAGTGCCGGTGAGGCCTTGCAGGACCAGGATGGTGCCGAAAATCAGGCCGGCCCAGAGGTGAACGGTACGGATGAGCGGTTTCATGCGCTGAATGATAACCGAAATGAGAATGATTCTCGATCTTGCTCTCTTATATGATAACGATTATCATTCAGGAATTCCTGTTGAGTAAGTCTATCCCACATCCATGAACAACAAGACGCCGATCAAGCCGCTCAAGACCCTGCCCGCCGCCGTTGCCACCGCCTGCATGCTGATGGCCATGGCGCCTGCCGCCGCCCAGGAACAGCAGCGCGACGCCGAGAAGGAACAGGACCTCGCCTCGGTGGTCGTCACCGCCACCCGCACCGCCAAGGCCGTGGACAAGATCCCGGGCGCGGTCTCGGTGATCACCCAGCAGGAACTGGCGACCCAATACCTGATCGCGGACGATCCGTCGCAAGCCCTGGCCACCTATGTGCCGGGCTATGCGCCGAGCCGCCAGAAAATGACCTCGACCGGCGAATCGCTGCGCGGCCGCCAGCCGCTGATCCTGTTCGACGGCATCCCGCAATCGAACCCGCTGCGGGCCGGCATGCGCGAAGGGTATTTTGCCGATAGCGCCATCATCGAACGCATCGAAGTGATCAACGGCGCCTCGGCGATGCAGGGCATGGGCGCCACCGGCGGCATCATCAACTACATCACCAAGACCCCGCGCACCCCGGGCACCACCTATACGCTCAACACCCGCCTGTCGAGCCAGTTCGAGTCCGACAGCCTGGACTGGAAAACCGGCCTGACCGTGAGCCACAAGTCGGAAGCCTTCGACATGCTGGCCTATGCCAGCGTGCAGCGGCGCGGCATGGGCTACGACGGCCATGGCCGCCGCATCGGCCTGGACGCGGTGCAGGGCGACACCATGGATTCGCGCGGCAATGACCTGTTCCTGAAGATCGGCAAGTCCTTCGGCGCCCAACGCCTGCAGCTCAGCCTGAACCGCTTCGACCTGCAGGGCGACGGCGACTACCGCAGCGAGCCGGGCGTACTGGCCGAGGGCGTCCCGACCAGTTCCGTGCCCGGCACGCCGCCTGGCATGCCGCCACGCAACAAGGTGCGCAGCGCCAGCATCGACTACCGCCACGCCGACCTGGCCGGCGGCAGCCTGAGCGCGCAGCTGTTCAGCCACGATTTTTCGTCGCTGTACGGCGCCACCAAGACCGCCACTTTCCAGGACGTGCGCATCGCCCCTGCCGGCAGCCTGTACGACCAGTCGGAAGTCGTGGCCGACAAGCTGGGCGCGCGGGTCACCTGGGTGCGCCCGGACCTGCTGGTGCAGGGCCTGGAGCTGACCGCCGGCCTCGACTGGCTGAAAGATCACACCCAACAGCGCCTGGCGGCCACCGGCCGTACCTGGGTGCCCGAGCTGAAGTTCCGTTCGCTGGCGCCGTTCGCCCAGCTCGAATACGAATTCGGCCCGGTGACCGTGCGCGGCGGCCTGCGCTACGAAGACGCGAAACTCGAGGTCGATACCTACACCACCCTGGCCGCCTACGGCAGCCGCAGTGTCGAGGGCGGTTCGGCCGAGTTCTCGAAGTCGGTGAAAAACATCGGCGCCGTGTGGCGTTTCGCCCCCGGATGGTCGGCCTTCGTCGGCAGTTCGGAAGGCTTCGGGCTGCCCGACGCCGGCCTGGTGCTGCGCGGCGTGACCCTGCCGAACCAGTCGGTCTCGAGCCTGATCAGCCTGCAGCCGATCATTACCCGCAACAATGAAGTCGGCATCAATTGGCGCGGCCGGCAGGGCCAGTTCGGCCTGTCGCGCTACGACTCGCGCTCCAAGCTCGGCAGCGTGATCCGCATTACCGCAGCCGGCATCGGCCTGGTCGAGCGGGTGCCGACCACGGTCAAGGGCTGGGAAGCGAATGCCGAGTGGCGCCCGACCAGGGAGGTGAGCGTGTTCGGCACCTGGGCCACCACCGACGGCAAGACCGCGGCCACCCAGGGCGCGCCGATGGACCTCGACCTCGGCGCCCGTTCGCAAGGTCCGGACAAGGCGGTGCTGGGCGCCAACTGGAAGTTCCAGCCCCAGGCCCAGTTGCGCCTGCAGGCCACCCACCTGCGCGACCGCGACATCAACATCGGACGCCGGGTCGGCACCAGCAAGCTGGAAGAGCACTTCAAGGGCTACACCCTGGTCGATGTCGCCGCGACCTGGGAGACCGCCTACGGACGCATCGGCCTGAGCCTGGAGAACCTGTTCGACAAGTACTACGTCGGCTACTACTCGCAGTCGGCCTCCGCGGTGGATGTCAACGCCACCTACGCCGGCCGCGGCCGCACGCTGGCGCTGAGCTGGAACCGCGGCTTCTGATCGAAGCTTGACCGGCAGGCGGACGCTTCGGCGTCCGCTTCGCATTTCTGTCCCCTGCGCGCAGTAGAGTTGCGCTCAAGCAAATACTTTCTGCTGAGCTCGTCCAAACTGTCCGATGGGCGGCCCAAGGGGGCCGCGGTTCCCGGACGGAGACGAGATGACAACGCACACCACTTTCCCGGCAGCGCTGCTCGGCGCCGCCTTGTTGCTCCTGCCGTATTGCGCGCCGGCCGCGCCGACGATGAGCCCGCCGGCCAGCCTGAGCGCCAAGGCCAGGTCTTCCGTCCTGGCCCAGTTGCTGGCACAGCGCCAGGCCAAGGGCCTGGACGCCGACCACCACTACCGGATCACCGCCTACCATCCGGGCGCCAACGGCACCCAGATCCTGCGCGCCGCCCACACCTGGAAGGGCCTGCGCGTGTTCGGCTCCGATTCGGTCGTGGTGCTCGACAAGTCGGCGAAGGTGCTGTCCGAATCCGCCTCCGAGCGCCGCCAGGACCTGGGCGTGGGAAGCGCCAACCGCCTGGGCGCGCTGACCGCGAGCTTCTCCGTCCAGCCGCAGATCAACGGCAAGGCCGCAATCGCGGCCGCGCTGGCCTCGCTGGCGCCGACCCTGGGACAGAATGCGGTGCACGTGGTCAAGCCGGGCGCCGAACTGCTGATCTACCCGGTGATGCGCATGCAGCGCGTGGTCGGGGCCGGCGCCAAGGAAGAAGCGGAGCTGAACGCGCTCGACGTGCAGGACGTGGTGGAGCGCTATGAACTGGCCTACCTGGTACGCACCCGCATGCGCCTGGGCGAGCAGCCGGTGTATTTCGACACGATCGTCAGCGCGCGCGACGCCGCCGTGCTCGACCAGTGGAACATGCTGCAGACCGTGATCGGGGTGGGAAGAAGCCAGTACAGCGGCGAGGTCCCGGTCAGCACCACGCTGAGCAAGGGCAGCTACCAGATGCTCGACCCCGAGCGCGGCAAGGGCGGCACCTTTGGCGCGATGGCGATCACCAATGCCAACAACGGCACCAGCGCCGGCAAGGTCTATACCAACGCCACCAATGTCTGGGGCGACGGCAAGCAGTTCGTGGAGGGCGGCAGCACCACCGGCGCGAACGGGCAGACGGCGGCGGTCAACGCCATGTGGGGCCTGATGAACACCTACGACGCGCACAAGAATGTGCTGGGCTGGCTCTCGCTGGACGGCAAGGACACGGCCACCTACATTGCCGCCCACGTCAACCGCGGCTATGACAACGCCTACTACAGCGACACCTGCCGCTGCATGTTCATCGGCGACGGCAGCTATTTCACGAGCCTGGGCGCGATCGACGTCATCGGCCACGAGATGGGCCACGGCGTCACCGCGGCCACCTCGAACCTGATCTATTCGGGCGAATCGGGCGGCTTGAACGAATCCAGTTCGGACATCGCCGGCGAGGTGGTGGAAGCCTACGCGCGCGCCGGCGGCAAGGGCGACAGCTTTCCGGACGAAGGCAACGACTGGCAACTGGGGACCGAAATCAGCCGCAACGCCACGCCGCTGCGCTGGATGCACCGCCCCAGCAAGGACGGCAACAGCCCGGACGCCTGGAGCACGTCGCTGCGGCGCCTCGATGTGCACTACAGCAGCGGTCCGAACAACCGCATGTTCTACTTCCTGGCACGGGGCTCGCGCGATGACAGCGCGGGCGACTATTACAGCAAATACCTGGTCAAGCAGCCCAAGGCGATGACCGGCATCGGCACCGACAAGGCCTTCCGCATCTGGTTCCATGCGAATACGACCAAGTTCACCTCGTCCACCAACTACGCCGATGCGCGCGCCAGGATGATCGAGGCGGCCGAAGAGCTGTACGGCAAGGAGAGCCGGGAGGCAGTGGCCGTGCGGCGCGCCTATGCCGCCATCAATGTCGGCGCCGACGTGGACGAGCCGGGCGCGGTCGCCTCGCCCTATTGAGCCGCGACGGCCTGGCGGTCCGACATCAGTGGATAGGGATTGATCGGCGTCCCTTTCCACCACAGCTTCTCGGGCGTCAGCTCGAACACCGCGAAATGCAGGTGCGGCGCGTTCGGGGCGGCGTTGCCGGTCACGCCGACATAGCCGATCACGTCGCCGCGCTTGAGGTCCATGCCTTCCTCGATGCCGTCGGCGTAGCGGTCCAGGTGGGCGTAGTAGTAGGCGTATTTCTCGCTCGGGTCGAACTGGTACAGGGTGGTGCCGCCCGGCTTGCTGGCGAACAGCTTGGCCACCTTGCCGTCGGCGGCGGCCAGCACCGGCGTGCCTTTCGGCGCCATGATGTCCAGGGCTTCGTGCTGGCGCTGCGTGCCGCGCGGCTGCTCATAGGTGTCGCTCAGGCCGGCGAGCTTCAGGCCCTGCACCGGCACCAGGAGCTTGCCGTGGACGGCGGCGGCGGCGGCATCGGCCGGGGCCTGCGCCGTGCTCGTGGTCGCGCCAGCCGTGGCCGGGCCGGAAGACGGCCGCAGGGGCAGTTCGACGTCGCTGAGGTCGGCCTGCACCATCGGCGGGCCGGGCAACTGCGGATCGATCTGCGCAGCCGGCACGCCGGCCGGCGCCTCCGTCCTCGCCACCGCCGGCGCCGGGTCGTCGGGCACGGCGCGCAACAGAACGAACAGTCCGCCGGCGCCGACCAGCACGCCGAGCACGAAGCTCATCAGCCATTTCATGTCATCCTCCGTCGGCTTGTCGTGGGTGTCAGCTTTCCAGTTCGACCTCGAGCCCTGCGCTGACCGCACCCGCCACTTCGGCGGCGCTCCAGTTGGTCAGGCGGATGCAGCCGTGCGACTCGGTCTTGCCGACGTGGGCCGGCACCGGCGTGCCGTGGATCCCGTAGTGTTCCTTGGACAGGTCGATCCAGACCACGCCGACCGGGTTGTTCGGTCCAGGCGGCACCTTGGCCTTCTTGTCTCCCGGTTCGGCGTCCCAGAACAGCTTCGGGTTGTAGTGATAGGTCGGGTTGGCGTGCACGCCGTTGACTTTCCAGGTGCCGATCGGCAGCGGGTCGTTGGCGCTGCCGGTCGATACCGGGTACTGGGCGAGCAGGGCGCCGCCGGCGTCGAACAATTGCAGCACCTTGGGGCCTTCCTTGACCACGATCTTCGCCGCCTTCGGCAGCGGCTGCTTGCCGTGCACGTTGGGCACCATGATCTGCTCGCCGGCGCGGCTGAAATCCTTGCCCGGGTTCAGGGCGTCCAGCATGGCGGGCTTGGCATGGAACTTCTCGCCCAGGCCTTCGAGCACGTTTTCGTACCCCAGTTCGGGCAGCTTGGCCTTGTCCATCATGTCGTCCGGCACCGCACGGAAGGGCCCGGCCACATCGGCTTCGACCAGCGTATAGGTCACCAGATGCGGGCTGTTGTCGGTGTTCAGGGCGTTCCAGGTGGCCTCGTCCAGCTTGCCGCTCACCGGCAGCTTGCGCATCGCCTGGAAGGTGTTCAAGGCCTGCCGCATATTGGAACCGTAGGCCCCGTCGATCTCGCCCGGCGAGAGGTTGGCGCGGTCGAGCAGGACCTGGGCCCGCAGGTTGCGTTCGAATTCTGCCTTTCTGGCATCAGCCGGGCTGAGCGCTGCGCCGGCCTCGGCGGCGGGCTGAGCCGCAGCAGGGCTGGCCTGCGGCGCCGGGGCCGGGGACTGCTGTGCCTGGGCCAGGGGAAGGGCGCCCAGCAGGGCGGCGCAGAGGGGAAGTGCGTGCAATTTACTCATGATAGTTTCCTGCAAGTCTAGCTTTTGGAAAGCCCAGAGTAGGCGTCGCCCGGCGGTGGGTCTGTGCGAGAACGAACTCAAGCGACCTGGCCGGGCTCGACCGAATGCAGGCTACAATCGCCCCATGACCCGCCATACCATCGTGCTCCAGCCTGCCGGTTTCGCCGTCGAGGCGGACCCGGACACTAGCATCCTCCATGCCTGCGAAGCGGCGGGCATCGACCTGCCCAGTTCCTGCCGCAACGGCAGTTGCCGCACCTGCATCTGCCGTGTGAAGAGCGGCGCGGCGGCTCACCTGACCGAGTGGCCGGGCCTGTCTTTCGAGGAAAAGCGCGAAGGCTGGATCCTGCCCTGCGTGGCGGTGGCGCGCGGCGCGCTCGAGATCGAGGCGCCGCTGGCGCGCCGGCTTCCCTAGGGGGAGGGACGGCCGAGCGCGCGCTCGATCACCGCCAGCACTTGCGCCCAAGCATGCGAGCTGGCGGCGGCTTCGTCGTAGTGGCTGGCGCCCGGCAGGATCACCACCTCGGCATGGTCGCCCGCCTTGTGTGCGCGCGCCGCATAGTCCCGCGCCACGCGCGGCGGTGAAATCGTGTCCAGCTCGCCGGTGACCAGCCAGGTGCGGCTGCCATTGGGCATCAACTCCGCCGCATTGGTATCGACGAAGACGTCGGGCCGTCCGGGACCGGGCGTGCCGGCCAGTTCGGCGGTGTCGCGCCCGCAGCTGGACTTGATCAATGTTGCCTCGTTGCGCAGGTCGGCCAGGCCGCCCAGGCTGACCACGGCCGGCACCTTCAGCTGCCCGGTGCGATACAGCGGGCTGCCGGTCGGGATGCGTTCGCGCCCCGCCAGCCACTGCACCAGCTGGCCGCCGGCCGAGTGCCCGACCGCCACCAGCCGCTCGAGGTCGAGCGGGTAGTGCGCCGCCTGGGCCGCCAGCAGCGCGAGCGCGGCCTGCATGTCCTGGTAGGTGCCGGGATAGCCGCCGCCCGCTTCGTCGGTGCGCCGGTACTCGACGTTCCAGACCGCGATGCCGCGTGCCGCCAGCGCCCCGGCCATGTTGCGCAGTTGGGTGATGCCGCCGAACTTGCTGGTCCAGCAGCCGCCGTGCACCAGCACGGCCACCGGGAACGGGCCGCTGCCGGACGGCAGGAACAGCTCCGCATATTGCGAGGGCGCCTCGCCATAGGAGAGGCGGGCGGTCGGCGCCGGGCCGGACAGGGCGAGGTAGTCGGCCAGTATCATGGGGGTGGCGGCGGATGCGGCGTGGATGCCGCCTGCGAACAGGGCGGCCAGCAGGAGCGGACGGAGGTGCGGACGAAGGTGCATGATCGGACTTGAAATAGTTGAGCTGCCACTATACCGAGGATGCCGGGTCCGATCCAGCGTGCGCCCGCACGATTGAAAAACCCGGCATGCGCATCCATGCTAGGCTGCATCTACATGCAATCACGTCAACAAGGAGGATGCAATGAGCCAATCGAAATCCGGTGGTAACGAGACCAACAAGCAATCGGACCACCTGTCCGAAGAAGAAATGGCCAAGCAACGCGCTGGCCAGAATACCGACAAGAGCAGCCACAACCACATGTCGAACGTCAAGGCGGGCAAGCACGAAGGTGCCGGCGGCGGCGCGAAGCAGAAACATCATGGCTGAGTGAACGCACGGGGGGCGCCGCCCTCCGTGCCGCCGGACCCGACGGGTCCGGTTCATATCCAACCCGAGAGGCTGACCATGACTACGCTTGCACAAGAGAACAAGCTGCACGGTTCATCCCCCGTGCACGCCCACAGTACCCCTGAACCGGATCAGCCCGACCCGACCCCGGCGCCCGATCCGCGCCCCCCGGTGCCGGACGACGTGCCCGATCCGGTCAACGCGCCGGTCGGAGACCCGCGTTTGCCCGAGCCCCCTATCCGGGCAGATTGATCCCTGTCCTTGCCGAAGCTTGCCCCGCCCGCCGCAGTCCGCGTGCGGGCGGGCTGTGCGTTTGGCAATGGTGGAAGTGGATGCCGGAAGTGGCTGCCCGAAGCGGCTGCCGGAAGCGGCTGCCGGCAGCCGTGCCGGGAGGTGACCGGCCGCGATGGGCCGGCGTCGAGTGGGTGGCTAGCCGCGGGCCTCGTCCGGGGCGCCGGAGGATCCCTGGCTGGGCTGGGCTCCCGATGGCGGCAGCGGGGGAATCTCGCGGATCATTGCTTCGGTTTCCAGTTCTCCAGGCGATTTCTCACCGCTGCCGATGTCTGCTTCGTGGAACACATTGCCGCCTTTCGCGGCGGGATCGACTTGGCGGGTCGGGTGGTTCATGGTCTACTCCAGTGGTTAAACGATAGGACGATCCTAGCAGGGCCACCCGGGCGTCGGCGCGCGGCAGGCACGCTGCCGGCGGCCCGCCCGATCCACGTCATGCTCCTGACACTTTTGCCTGCCTATAATGGCCGGAACGAGAACGGACGCGACGCTGGAGGAGACCATGGGCCATACCTTGTACGACACGATCTACCTGGGCCGCGGGCGGCTGTTTTACTCGGGCCGGGCCCGCCTGGTGCTGGTGCTGGGTGCTGCGGCCGGTGCCGGCCTCGGCTGGCTGGCCCTGCGCGCATTGCGCTGAGGCTTGCTCTAGGGCGGCGCGCCCGGTACCATGACGCGCCCTGCCCGAAAAGAAAGCAAAATGAAGAACGAACAACTGACAACGGACGAATACGACGCCCTCGAACTGGTACGCCGCGGCGTCAAGCGCGACAGCGCGGGCGCCTGCGTGGGACGCAATGCCAAGCGCCTGTCGGGATTGAAGATGCTCGAATACACCCGCGACGGGCGTATCGTGCTGACTGAAAAAGGACAGCAGGTGCTGTTCCTGCGCCGCTGCGTGAACACCCTGACGGCGCTGGCCGGCGATCCGCAGGCGCCGGTCGACGGCGACGTGGGCCGCTTCCTGAGCCTCAAGTCGCATATCGCACCGCTCGAGGAAGGCGGCTATGCCCTGACCGACAAGGGCCGCGAAACGCTGGACGACATCACGCGCCAGCAACAGCAACAGCGCCGTTGAGGCGCTGCCGTCGCCAGCGAACGCCGCCGCCTCGGGCGTGCGGCGCGCCTGACTGGTGCGCTTGGTGGGTGCGCTCCCTTGCTGCGCCTAGTTGGCGCGGCGGCGATTCGGATACACCAGCACCCTTACCGCCACTTCGGCCGGCACGTTCATCGTCGCCAGGAATTCCGCCGCGCGTTGCAGTCCGAGGGTCGGGACCGAGGCCACCGCCTGGTTGACCAGGTCGCGTGTGCGGATGTCGGTGCGCTGCCGCTTGATCCTGGCGTCGCCCGCGCTGCCCGCGCTCGCGGTCAGGGCCGTCAACTCAGCGCTATCATTGATTATCATAAATATCCGTATGTCTGGGGTTGCTAAAGAGACACGGCTATTTTAAGGCTAACAATGTTGAAATAGCCACAAATAAATGTCGGCAAGGCAGCTAATTTGCTGAATGTGTCCAGATATTGCGCTAGATCAAGCCGGAACTGACTGCGCGCCGGCTTTCATCGGTATCGCCGGCGTCGTTTCCGTCATCTTGTGGCGCGGCGGGGGCAAGGCGCGACCCTGTACCAGCAACTGCCTGAATTCCTCGGCCGCCAAAGGCTTGCTGAAGAAATAGCCCTGCATTTCGTCGCAACCATGGCTGCGCAGGTAGTCGAGTTGCTCGGCGGTTTCGACGCCTTCCGCGATCACGGCCAGCTTCAGGTTGTGGGCCAGCGCAATGATCGAGGTCACGATCGCGGCGTCGTTGGCATCGTGGGTGATGTCGGCAACGAAGGAGCGGTCGATCTTGAGCACGTCGATCGGGAAGCGCGACAGGTAGGACAGGCTCGAGTAGCCGGTGCCGAAATCGTCGATCGACAGGTTCACGCCCAGCGACTTCATGCGGTGCAGCAGTTCCACGGCCGGCGTCACGTCGCTCATGAACAGGCTTTCGGTCAGCTCGATCTCGAGGCAGCTCGGGTCGAGCATGGTGTCGACCAGGACCGATTCCAGGCTGGCGATCAGGTCGGCCGCGCCGAACTGGCGCGCCGACAGGTTCACCGCCACCCGCAGTCGGCCCAGGCCGGCATCCTGCCAGGCCTTGTTCTGGGCGCAGGCGGTGCGCATCACCCAGGCGCCGATTTGGACGATCAGGCCGGTTTCCTCGGCGATGCCGATGAAGCGGCTCGGAGGCACCATGCCCAGTTCCGGATGTTTCCAGCGGATCAGCGCTTCCATGCCGACGATCTGGCCCGTCTTCAGGTCCACCTGCGGTTGGTAGTGCAGTACGAATTCGTTGCGCTCGAGGGCGTTGCGCAGCGCGCTTTCGATGCGCACGCGCTCCAGCGATTCCTCGTTCATGGCCGGGGTGTAGAACTGGAAGTTGTTGCGCCCCAGTTTCTTGGCGCTGTACATCGCGATGTCGGCGTGCTCGATCAGGCTGTCGGCCGGCGTGCCTTCGCTCGGGTACACGGCCAC
This sequence comes from Massilia sp. UMI-21, assembly GCA_015277795.1. Taxonomy (NCBI): domain Bacteria; kingdom Pseudomonadati; phylum Pseudomonadota; class Betaproteobacteria; order Burkholderiales; family Oxalobacteraceae; genus Massilia; species Massilia sp. UMI-21. Next base: position 2,255,790 of record CP063848.1, read on the forward strand.
GCCGATCGAGCAGGTCACGAAGAATTCCTTGGTGCCGAGCATGACCGGCTGGGCCACCGAATCCATCACGCGCTGCACGATCTCGGCGCACAAGGGCTCGTCGTGCTGCTCCGACAGGATCACCACGAACTCGTCGCCGGACAGGCGCGCCACGGTGTCGGTGTCGCGCAGCGAGCCGGTCAGGCGGGCCGCCACCGTCATCAGGAGCACGTCGCCGGCCTTGTGACCCATCGAGTCGTTGACGAACTTGAAGCGATCCAGGTCGATCAGCATCACCCACATCGGGCGCCCGCTGCGGTTGGCGTAGGCGATCGCCTGGCCGAGGCGGTCCTGCAGCAGCGAGCGGTTGGGCAGGCCGGTGAGCACGTCGTGCTGGGCCACGTGGTGCACGCGCTGTTCGGTGAGTTTGCGTTCGGTGATGTCGCTGCCGGTGCCGCGGTAGCCCGCCAGCGCGCCGGCGTCGTCGAACACCGGCTGGCCGTTGACGCAGAACCAGCGGGTATCGCCATGCTCGTCGACGACCTTGTATTCGAGGTTGGCGAAGGGTTCGTGCGCCTTCACTTGCGCCATGTGGGCGCGCCCGACCTCGGTATCGAGCAGCGCGGGGACGTATTCCCAGCGCGTTTTGCCGAGCACGGTTTCCACCGCGAGGCCGGCCTTTTCGGTGAAGCCGCCGGTGACCATGGTGAAACGCAGCTCGCGGTCCTGTTCCCAGTACCAGTCCGAGGACATCGATACCAGCTGGCGGAAGCGCTGCTCGCTCTGTTGCAGGGCGCGCTCGGCGCGCTCGCGCGCCGCCATGTCCTCGACCAGGCGGCGGTTGGTGCGGCGCAGGTCGGCGGTGCGCTGGCGCACCAGTTGCTGCACCTTGCGGGCGCGCTGGCCGGAGGCTTGCACGAAGGCCGTGCCCAGCAGGGTCATCAGGATGCCGCCCACCAGCAGGGCGCTCGAGGCCATGTGGTCCTGCAGGAAGGGACGCGGGGCGCTGGCCACCTCGATCCGCCATGGCTTGCCGGCAATGCGAAGCAGCCTGCTGCCATGCCCGGCATGGCCGGGCGCCAGGAAGCCGGCCAGCCAGCTGTCGCCTGGCCTGCCGGTTTCGCCGGTGGAGAACATCAGGTTGCCAGGGCTGGCAAGCTCGCCGGCGTAGACCGAGACGAAGATGTCGCTGGTGTTGTCGCGCGGGTCGAGCAGGCCGGTATTGGCGAGCGAAGCGCGTACCAGTTCGGGCCCGCGGATCACCACCGCGGTGTCGCCCGCGAGCATGCCCTGGCGGTCGAACACCGGCATGATCAGTTCGAAAGCCGGCTGCTGGCGTTCGTCCTGAGCCAGCTGGAGCAGGTCGGTCGCGGCGGCGCGGCCGTCGGCGCGGGCCAGCGCCAGTGCGCTCATCACCTGGGCGTTCTGGGTAATGTTCAGGCCGAAGGCGCGTTCGTTGCCGGCCATCGGTTCGATGAAATCGACGATGTGGTAGCGGGCCCGCTGGGGCGCCGCGACCAGGCCCTTGGGCGTCAGTTCGGTGAACACGGTGCCCGGCCGGACCCGCTGCAGTTCGCGTTCGACGGCGGCGCGCGCTTCGCCCGGCACGATGCGGTGGAAATTAAACGCCTGGATGTAGCGGTGGCGCTGCAGCAGGGCCGCGGTGAAGTCGCGGAACTGTTCGCGACTGACCGGCTCGCCGCGTGCGAACAACTGGTTGGTCACGGTCAGCACTTCGACCGCCTGGTCGATGCCCTGGCGCACCGCCGCCACGCGCTCGTCGGCGCGCTGGGCGAACTCGAGCGCCATATTGTCGTACTCGAGGTGGCTCACCCCCAGGAACAGGGCGCCGGACGCGGCAAGGCCGCCCCCGAGCGTGAGGGCTGCCGCGAGAGTCAGCGACAGGGGCAGGCGAAGCGGCATGGAGATTCCAGAATATATCCGTGAGCAAGACTTGCCAGCAGGCATCAATACGCGAAGTGTGTCACATCCGCAGGCGGTTCGGCAAACAAAATGTCGCGCGTACTTACCGATGTTGCATGCCGCGAAGCCGCCTCAGCCTTGTCGTCTTGACAGGCATCCAACCACCAGGCGGGCCAGCAGGCGGTTGAGCAGGGCCGCACCGAGGCCGCGGTTGCCGAGCGTATCGCGCAGTAGTCGCAGGCCCTGGCCGGCGCCCGCGCCCTTGTGCATCGGGCGCTGTGCAAACAGGATCTGGTTGTTGCCGGCGATGCCAGACAGCCAACAGGCGTGGCTGTCGAAGGCTGCGCGTAAACGTTGCACCGCAGATACATAGTCGGGATCATAGGTGAAGATATTAGCCGCCAGTACGCCGCCGGGTCGCAAGGCGCGCCGGCAGTCGGCATAAAAGGCCGCGCTCGACAGGGCAGGGGGCAGGCCGGCGGCGTCGAAGCCGTCCACCAGCAACACGTCGGCAATGGCGGTATCCGAGCGCGCCAGCCAGTCGGCCGCATCGCAGTGCAGCACCCGCAGCCGCGCGTCGTCGGGCGGCACCTGGAACTGCTGGCGCAGCGCAATCACGTCGGCCCGCAGCTCCAGCACGGTGATGCGGGCCTGCGGAAAGTGGCGATGACAAAATTTTGCCAGCGAACCGCCGCCGAGGCCGACCATGACGATGTGGCGCGGACGCGGCGCCAGCAGGGCGAAGCACATCATGGCGCGCGCATAGGGCAGGACCAGCGCGCTCGGACGCGACAGGCGCATTTCGCTCTGGATGTCGCCGGGCGTGAATTCCAGCGTACGGCGGTCGCCCCGGGTGGAGACGATCGGCGCAGGCGGCACTTGCCGGGACGGAGGAAACTCGGGCGGGGGCATGGTGCCAGTATAGTGGAGCTCCCGGCCCGAGGGGGCGCCGGCCCCCTTTGGCTTGTTCAGCGGCATCGCTTTCTGATAAGCTGACCATCCGAACAATAGGACTGCCCCATGTTCCTGGACCATCCTTCCATCACCGCCACCAATGCCCAGACCGAGCCCGACCGTCTCGAGCGCCTGCAGCGCGTCTACGGCTACGTGATGGGCCTGGCCGACAGCGCGGGCAATGCCGGCTTCGTCGACAAGCTGACCCAGCTGCACGACCACAAGGGCACGCTGATCGTGTTCTGGCATGCGCCGCCCAGCGCCGAAGAACAGGACTATTTCAGCCGCGCCTGGGCCAGCAAGGTTGGCGACGGCACGACCCTGGTCGAACACGAATACTGAGGCGGGACCGAACCCATGACGAACCTGGACGCGACCACGATGGTGCTGGTGTTGGCCTTGGGCAACCTGACCCTGTGCGCGCTGCTGACCTTCTTCGACCACGGGCCCGCCCGCCCGCCGGCGCTCGGCGCCTGGTCATTGTCGAAACAGATCCAGGCCGGCGCCTGGACCCTGCTGGCTCTGGGCGGCGCAGGCGTCGTGCCCGAGTTGCTGGCGCTGCCGGGCGGCTATGCGCTGCTGCTCGCGGGCGTCGCCGTCGAGGCCGGCGCCTCCTGGCAAGAGGCCGGCCACGACGGCTGGCGCCGTCCCACGATGCTGGCGGCCGGCCTGGCGATCGGGGTGTTTTTCGTCTGTTACCTGATCGACGAGCAAGGCTTGCGCAGCCTCGCCGCTTCGCTGCTGCTCGGCGCCCTGTACCTGAACGTCGCGGCGGCGCTCGGCGCAGGCTGGCGCCAGGCCAGCCTGCTGCGGCGCTTCCTGGCCCTGGTCACCGGCGTGCTGGCACTGCTGGTGGCGGCGCGCGGCCTGTCGGTCCTGCTGCTGCCGGGCGGCTGGCGCTGGCTCTCGAGCGATCTGCTGCACCAGCTCTCCAGCGCCGCGCTCTACCTCCTGATGCTGGTCAACGCCTTCGGCATGCTGCTGCTGGGGCGCGAACGTGCCGGCCGCGAACTGGCGCGCCTCGAAGTGGTCGACCCGCTCACCGACGTGCCGAACCGGCGCGGCTTCTTCAACGCGCTGGCGCCCTGGATGGCGCTGGCGCGCCGCCCCGGCCTGCCCACCGCCCTGGTGGTGCTCGACCTCGACCAGTTCAAGCGCGTCAACGACGGCTACGGCCACCCGGCCGGCGACGCCGTGCTGCGCCACGTGGTGGAACTGTGCAAGCGCCAGCTGCGCGACTCCGACCTGGTGGGGCGCCTGGTGGGCGTCGAGTTCGCGATCCTGCTGCCGCGCACCAGGCTCGACGAGGCGACCCTGGTGGCCGAGCGCATCCGGGCGGCGATCGCCAGCTCGCCGGTCAAGAGCGAGCGCGCCATGATCGCCATGACCGCCAGCTTCGGCGTCACCGTGATCCGTCCGGAAGACAGCACCGTGACCCTGTTCCAGCGCGCCGACGACGCCCTGCGCGCGGCCAAGGAGGCGGGGCGCAACCGGGTCAGCCAGGCGGTGCCGGCGCCGGTCGAGGTGTAGGGAAGGGGCGTGCAGGCCAGGTTGCGGTGCCGCACCGGTCCGCGGTGGGAATTGGTGACTTTTTGTGCGCCGGGACGGTGCTATGCTCGCCCGACCTATCGTTTCGCGACCGGTCCGGCGGCTTTGTCCGCGGCGGCCCGGCTGCTTTCTGCACATGTTGAACAATCTGCTGGCGCTGTTCCTGCTGCTCGTCTTCCCCGCGCTGAATCTCTGGCGCTCGCTGCGCCCGAAGAAAGACCGGCCGCCGCGTCCGTTGCTACGCCGCTATTGGACCATGAGCTGGCACTCGCTGGCCTTGCTGGGCCTGCTCTGGGTCGGCGCCTGGCAGGCAGGCTACACCCCGCGCCAGCTCGGCTTTGATCTTCCACTCTCGCGTGCCGGCGCCTGGGGCCTGGCGGGTGCAGTGCTCCTGCTGGCCGGCCTGGTCGTTGCCGGCAAGCTGATCGAGCGTCGCAAGACGCCGCAGGCACGTGCCGAGGACGAACGCAAGATGCTGAACGCATCGATGCCCTGGCCACGGAACCGGGCCGAAGCCCTGGCATTCGGGGCAAGCATGCTGGTCATGACGGCCGGCTGGGAAGTGCTCTATCGCGGCTTCCTGCTCCTGCTGCTGACGCCGCTCACTGGCCTGCCCCTGGCGGTCATTGCTTCCGCCCTGGCCTATGGCATCGGACATGGCTACACAAGCCCGAAGCAGCTTGCCGCTTCCGTCATCTCGGCCTTCATCTTCACGATCGCCTACGCCTGGACCCAGAGTCTATGGTGGCTGATACTCATCCATATCGGTTTGCCCCTGAGCGTGGTCCCGGCAGTGATCCGTGCCCATGGCCGCCGCGAGGCCGCGAACGCGCGTGAAGGGCAGCTGGGTTCGCCGGCCGGGGCCTGATCCGGCCCATCCGCCAGCCACCGTGATGTCTTCACCCCTTCCGCGGTTGCTATTCATAGAAGGAATCAATGTTTAACTTCTTTCATCCAAGGCCGGTCATCGACGGCCGTGCAGTGGCGGTAGCGGTTGTCGAGCAAAAGGCATCGGCCCGGCAGGAGACACGGACGCTGGTCGTGGATACGCGGCGGCCCGCGCCCGGCGAACCCACTGCGGCGCGGGCGGGCGGAGAAGGACACATCGGGCCCTGACAAGCTAGCCGTTTCCGATCACGCCAACCAGCCTTTCAACTGCCATGGACTTTCAGCTCACGATTCAGCTGCTGCTTGAAGACGATGGCCTGCTGACCATCGAGGGCCACGCCGCGAGCTGGGGCTTTGCCGGCAGCACCCAGGTGTACACCAGCTACCGCGCGCTGGAGCAATGGGCCGGCGCACTGGAAGGGCTCGCGCTGGTCGCCGGCCAGGCCGTCGGCTTCGAGGCGGGCGGCCGGGACAGCTATGCCTATCTGGGCGTCACGGTGTCCGTCCTCGATGCGACAGGGCATTGCGTGTGCAGCGTGGCGATCGAGTCGAACGAGAAGCACAGCTTCGAGAGCTGGAACAAGCTGGCGCTCGACTTCCGTACCGAACCGAGCGCGCTCGACCGCTTTGTCCGCGAGCTCAAGACCTTGATCCGCGCGCGCCAGGGCACGGCGCGCCTGCCCGGCACCGATCACCGCCCAGCCGGGTAGCAGGCAGCCCAGCTTCGCGACCGGCGCCACGCCGTCGCGTCACATGCCGGTCATATCGCCGACGTATCCTGCGGCATCGTCGCCGCCGGAGTCCCCCCATGATGCCTTCACCTCCCGCCCTGTCCCGCTACGCCGCAGTCGAACTCGGTTCCGACAGTTTCCGCCTGCATGTCGGGCGCATCGAGCACGACGAGCTGGTGCTGGAGGCGACGCTATGCGAGCGGATCGCGCTGGCCGCTTCCTTCGACGAGGACGGCAGCCTGTGCGAAGCGGCGATGCGGCGCGCGCTGGCCTGCCTGCGCACATTCGCGCAGGTGCTCGAGGCCTGGCGTCCACAGGCGGTGCGGGTGGTCGCCACCGCGGCGTTCCGCACGGCGCGCAATGCCGAGGTATTCCTGCCCGCCGCCGAAGGGGCGCTGCGGCGGCCGATCGAACCGATCGCCGGCGACGAGGCCGGGCGCCTGGTCTACCTGGGCGTGGCCAGCACGCTCGATGCTGCGGCGGCGCCGGGCGACCCGCAGCGCCTGGTGCTCGATATCGGCGCCGCCTCGACCGAACTGGTGCTGGGGCGGGGCGCCGCCATCGAACGGATCGAGTCGCTCCGGATCGGCGCGGTGCGCCAGAGCCTGAGCTTCTTCGCCGACGGCCGCATCGATGCGGCCGGCTTCGATGCCGCCGTGCGCTCCGGGCGCAGCCGCTTCGCCGACACCGCCTTCGCCGGGCGCAGCTGGCCGCTCGCCTATGGCGCCTGCGGCACCGTGCGCGCACTCAGCGAGATCGCGCACGCGGAAGGCCTGGGTGGCGGCCGCCTGGGCCGGGACTGCCTGCAGGCCCTGCGCGCGCGGTTCCTGGATGCCGGCCACGTGGCGCGGGTGCGGCTGGCCTGGCCGGCCGCGGCGCGTGCCCCGCACCTGGCCGGCGGCCTGGCGCTGCTGGTCGCGCTGATGGAAGAGTGTGGCGTGGCCGACGTGCTGCCGGTTCACGCCGGCCTGCGGGTGGGCGCGCTGTGGGACCTGCACCGCCGTGCCGGCGCCGGCGCCTGACTGTCGTTTTCAGGATGGCGTCCTTCTTTTTACTGTTTTTTAGAAACTTCTGGTGGCATACTCCTGTTGTTCGATCAACCATGCTCCCACTGTTTCCATGCGCCGCTTCCTCCTGTCCGCGTTGGCCGCGTTGGCCGCTTGTTGCCTGGTGCAAGTCCATGCCCTGGCCGGTCCCCGTGGGCACATCGGCCTGTGCTTCGAGCGCCAGGAAGTGCGTCCCTGGCGCACGCTCGATGGCGGCGGGCTGAACTTCGAACTGCTGGCCGAGGTGGCCAGGCGCACCGGCGTCACCTTCGACTACCAGAGCATGCCCTGGAAGCGTTGCCTCGAGCAGCTCAAGGCCAACCAGGTCGGCGGCGCGTTCGCGGTCAGCTTCAACCGCGAACGCATGGCGCTCGGGGCGTATCCAGGCGTGGCCGCGGGCGCGCCGGAGCCGCGCGCCGACCCGTCCAAGCGCATGCATACCGATACCTACATGCTGGTGCGGCGCCGCGGCAGCCGGCTCGACTGGGACGGCAAGGCCTTCCGCAACCTGCACGGACGGATCGGCTTCCAGCTCGGCTATTCGGTGGGCGACTTCCTGCGCGCCCAGGGTGTCGCGACCGACGAGGGCAGCCAGCGTGCCGACGAGCTGGCGCAGAAGCTGATCGCGGGACGCCTGGCCGGCGCCGCGCTCGGCGGCGGCGACGCCGCGCGCCTGATGCGCGGGCCCTACGGCAAGCGGCTCGAACTGCTGCCGGTGCCGCTGGTCGAAAAACCGTATTTCCTGGTGCTCTCGAGCGCCCTGGTCGCCAGCCGGCCGCAGCTGGCCGCACGCCTGTGGGAGGCGGTCGAGCAGGTGCGCACCAGCCCGGCCTACCGCAAGCGCGAGCAGCAGGAACTGGGCGTGCGCCGGCTGGGCAGCCAACTCCGCGGCCGCAGCGGCAAGCAGGGCGGCAAGCTTGAGGCTTGATGCGATGGAGCCCGATCATGGAGGCAACCGTCGTGGAGGAAACCATTAACCGCCGCCGCAGCCTGCTGCGCCGCCTGGCCGAGAACTGGCGCCAGAACATCGTGTTCCGGCTCGGCGCCGGCATCGTGCTGGCGGTCGCGCTGTCGACCGGCGTCTACACCACTTACACCCTGCACACCCTGCGCCTGGATGCCGATGCGCGCCTGCAGGAGCGCATGGAGCGCCAGGCAACCGTATTGGCGCATGCGCTGGCGCGCCCGCTGTTCGACATCAACAGCGCCGCCGTGTCCTCGGTGGTCGATGCGCTCGGCGCCACGCCCGAGGTACAGACCCTGCGCGTTTTGTCCCCGGACGGCACGCTGCTGGCCGCGCTCGGCAACGCCGGCGAGCGCAACGACAGCGGAACGGCTTTGCATGTGCGCCGTCGGATCAGCTACAACGACGGCACCCGCGCCTATTCGGTCGGCCTCATCGAGCTGGCGTTTTCGCGCGAGCAGATCGACCGCGACCTGCGCCAGCAGATCATCCACACCGCCGCCGCCAACATCCTGCTGACGCTGGCGATCGTCGCCTGCGTGTTCGTGGTGGGGCGCCGCATGTCGCAACCTTTCGCCGACATCCAGGACGCCCTGGAAAAACTGGCGCGCGGCGAGACCGACATCCGCCTGTCCGGCATCGGCCGGCGCGACCAGGTCGGGCGCCTGTCGTCGGCGGTGCGCAGCTTTCGCGACACCCTCAACCGGCTGCGCCAGGCCGAGCAGGTGACCAATGGCCTGCTGCGCGAGAAGAGCCGCATCGAGCAGCAGCTGCGCGAGCTGAACGAAGACCTGGAGCAGAAGATCGCCGCCCGCACCGAGGAACTGACGCAGTCGAACCTGCGCGCGGAAGCGGCCAACGTCGCCAAGTCCGAGTTCCTGGCCAACATGAGCCACGAGATCCGCACCCCGATGAGCGCGATCATCGGCATGGCCTACCTGGCGCTGCGCACCGATCTCAATCCCAAGCAGCAGGACTACGTCGGCAAGATTCACCGCGCCGCGCTGTCGCTGCTCGGGATCATCAACGACATCCTCGACTTTTCCAAGATCGAGGCCGGCAAGCTGGACGTCGAGCAGGTGCCGTTCTGCCTCGACGAGGTGTTGTGCAACGTGGCCAGCGTGACCAGCCAGCGCGCCGCCGACAAGCGCCTCGAATACCTGTTCCACGTGCCGCACGCGGTGCCGCGCAAGCTGGTCGGCGATCCGCTGCGCCTCGGCCAGGTCCTGATCAACCTGGTCAACAACGCGGTCAAGTTCACGCCTGCGGGCGAATTGCAGCTGTCGTGCATCCCGCTGAAAGGAACGGAGCCGGGCAGGGTGAAGCTGCGCTTCGCGGTGCGCGACACCGGCATCGGCATCGGCGACGAGCAGCAGGCCAAGCTGTTCCGCGCCTTCAGCCAGGCCAACGGCTCGACCACGCGCGAGTACGGCGGCACCGGTCTCGGGCTGTCGATCTCGCAGCAGCTGGTGGGCCTGATGGGCGGGCGGATCGCGATCGACAGCGCCCCCGGCGCCGGTTCCACCTTCCACTTCGACCTCGACTTCGCGCTTTCGGGCGAGCCGGAATCGGCGCCGGCGGCGCCGCCCGAACTCGACGGCGCGCGGGTGCTGGTGGTGGACGACAGCGCGCTGGCGCGCGCCATCCTGCGCGAGGCGCTGGCGGCGCTGCCGCTGCGGGTGGAGTGCGCGTCCGATGCGCGCCATGCCGAAGGCGCGATCATCGCCGCCGACGCCGCCGGCATGCCGTACCGCCTGGTGCTCACCGACTGCAGCATGCCGCGCATGGACGGCATCGAACTGGTGCGCCGCATTAGCGCCAACCGCGCGCTGAGCGCGCCGCCGCTCACCGTGCTGGTGACCGCCTTCGGGCGCGAGGACGTCCAGGCCCGGGCCGAAGCGGCGGGCGTGAACGGCTTCCTGTTCAAGCCCTTCGTGCAGTCCGCCCTGTCGAATACCCTGTCCGGCCTGTTCACTGCCGCCCCGGCCGGCATCGCCGGCGCCGGGGTGGCGCGCACCTGCCAGCAAGGCGCGCGCGTGCTGGTGGTGGAGGACAACCTGGTCAACCAGCAGATCGCACGCGAACTGCTCGAGGCCCAGGGCGTGGACGTCGACGTGGCCTCGACCGGCCACCAGGCGCTGGACGAGCTGCATGCGGGCGGACCGGGCGCCTATCGCCTGGTGCTGATGGACCTCGAGATGCCCCAGCTCGACGGCCATGCGGCGACGGTGGAACTGCGCAAGGACCCGCGCTTCGACGAGCTGCCGATCGTCGCGATGACCGCGCACGCCCTGTCCGAGATCCGCGAGCGCTGCCTGGACGAAGGCATGCAGGACTACATCACCAAGCCGGTCGATCCGGAAAAACTGACCGCCACGCTGGCGCGCTGGATGGGCAAGGCAATGCCCGCGCGCGCCGCGCAGGCCAGCCTGGCGCCGCTGCCGGGCCTGGCCGGCATCGATTCCAGCTTCGGCCTGCGCAACGTGGGCGGCAACAGCGCGCTCTACGTCGAGCTGCTGGACCGCTTCCGCGCGTCGCAGCGCGACGCCGGCTGCAGCATCCGCAGCGACCTCGATGGCGGGCGCCTGCGCGAGGTGGCCAGCCGGACCCATTCGCTGCGCGGCGTGGCCGGCAACATCGGCGCCCGCGAACTGCAGTCGCTGTCGCAGGAGATCGAGCAGGAGGTCGGGCGCCCGGCGCCCGACCTGGCCGCGCTCGACCGCAGCGTGTCCGCGCTCGAGCGCGCCATCACCGACCTGATGGACGCGCTGGACTGCTACTTCGCCAACGCCCCCGAGGTGCCTGCGGCGCTAGCGCCGGCCGGCGGCGCGGCCGATGCCGATGACGCCCAGGATGCCCGGGATGCCCGGGATGCCCACATGGCGGCGGTCCAGCTGGAGGGCTTGCTGGCCGAGTTCTCGGGCGAGGCCACCGATTATTTCGACACGGTGCGCGCCGCGCTGGGCCGCCTGCTCGGCCCCGGCGCGCTGGCGCGCCTCGAGGCGCACCTGTCGCGTTACGAATTCGAAGAGGCGCGCCTGGTGCTGAGCCAGTCCCGGGGCGCTTCTCCCCCCATTGCGGAACACCTATGAATGCCCTCAAGGACAAGGCGCAGGCACAGCCGTACCGGCCGACGGTCCTGATCGTCGACGACACGCCCGACAACATCATGCTGCTGTCGCGCCTGCTGAAAGACAAGTACCACACCAAGGTGGCCACCCGCCGATCCTGTTCGCGCGCGTCTCGACCCACCTGACCCTGCGCGCGGCGCGCAAGCAGCTGGCGGAGCACAACCAGCACCTGGAGCGCATGGCGCGGCAGCGCACCGCGCAGCTGCTGCTGATGCAGGAAGCGCTGATCCTGGCGATGGGCGCGATGGCCGAGACCCGCGACGGCGAGGCGGGCGAGGGCGGCGGGGCCAACCACATCCGCCGCACCCAGCACTACATGCGGGCGCTGGCCATGAAGCTGCGCAGCCATCCGCGCTTTGCCGCCAGCCTGAGCGACGAGAACATCGAATTGATGACCAGGTCGGCGCCGCTGCACGACATCGGCAAGGTCGCGATCCCCGACCGCATCCTGCAGCACCAGGGCAAGCTCGACCCCGAGGAGTTCGAGGTGATGAAGCTGCACGCGGCCTATGGGCGCGACACCATCATGCTGGCCGAGAAGCACCTGGGCGGCAGCAACAGCTTCCTGATGTTCGCGCGCGAGATCGCCCATTCGCACCAGGAGAAATGGGACGGCAGCGGCTATCCGGAAAACCTGAGCGGCGAGGCGATCCCGCTGTCGGCGCGCCTGATGGCGGTGGCCGACGTCTACGACGCGCTGATCTCGCGCCGCGTGTACAAGCCGCCCTTCACCCACGCCCAGTCGCTCGAGATCATGGCGCAGGGACGCGGCACCCACTTCGATCCGGACGTGCTGGACGCCTTCTTCGCGCTGGAAGCGGAATTCCGGCGCATCGCCCAGGAATTCGCCGACGCGGACGAACTGGCCGGGCAGGATGCAGGCTGAGCGGCATTCGCAGCGCGGCCGGCTGCGCGTTCAACAGGACCATGTTGGCAGTCGTGGCGTAAATCGACTATATTGTTTAGCTTGTTGAACGATGGAGCCAGTCATGCCCAGGAAGTCGGCTGCCGTGACGGCGGCAGCGAAGGGGAGCGCGCGCACCGCGGCCGCCCCGGCAAGAGTCGCACTCAAGCCCGCGCTCAAGCCCGCGCCCAAGCCCGCGGCGAAGTCCGCAAGGAAGCCGGCCATTCCCAAGCCGGCAGGGGCCGCCAGGTCGGCGCCACCCACGACCGCCAAACCGGCCGTCAAGTCAGCCGTGAAGGCGGCGGCGAAGTCGCTGGCCGCGCCCGCGCCGAAGCGCGCCGCGCGCAAGGCGCCCGCCGCGGCGCTTCCGGTGCGCGACGCCGCCGCCGCCCGGCCGGCACTGGTGCGCGACAGTTTCACCATGCCCGAGCAGGAATACGCCGTGCTTGCCGACGTCAAGCAGGCCTGCCTGCGCGCCGGCATCGATGTCAAGAAGAGCGAACTGCTGCGCATCGGCGTGGCCCTGCTGGGCCAGGTCGACATCGCCACCCTCAAGTCGGTGCTGGCAGCGCTGCCCCAGCTCAAGACCGGGCGGCCTCCGGCTGCACCGTAGCGCTTCCCGCGCCCCACGGTCTATGTGGGGCGCGGCGATGCGGCGCAGCCATCGGGGGAATGATCGGACGCTAGTGGATCGAGGCGCTGGTCAGTTCCTTCAGTTCGCGGATCGGGATGTTCGATTTCTCGTGCATGCGCAGCAGTATCGTCGCACCGACGTTGAGCTTGCGGTGGCGAATCTTGCTGATGATCGGCGGCTGCACCTCGAGCACGCGGCACAGCTCGGCATCGTTCTTGAGTTGCATGCGCTCGATCAGGGTGTCGAGCAGTTTATTGGGCACGAAGCTCGACGGTTCCAGGGCGCGAGCCCGGTGCATCGCGGCGAGCATTTCCTGTTTTTTCTGTCGTACGCTCATGTTGCTTCTCCGAATATGTAAACATGGATTCGGGACGGATCGACTGTTCTGGAAATAAGCCCTGCCTGTTGTGATCGGCTATTTGTGGCGGGTCGTTGTGATATTACTACGATTGTGTCATGCGCGATTCACGAATAGAGCGTAACGTGCTGTAACAGCGGTCTTTCTTCCTGGAATTTAAGCTAATTTCAATCCGGAACGTGTCAATAGCAGGATCTGGTCGGCCATGGCGGCCGCGGCGTGGGAGTGGGTGACCATGATGGCGCCGGCGCCGCTCAGGCGGGTCTCGCGGCGCAGCAGGGACAGGATGCCCTGGGCGGTCTCGGGATCGAGGTTGCCGGTCGGTTCGTCGGCCAGCAGCAGGGCGGGGCGGTGCACCAGGGCCCGCGCGATCGCCACCCGCTGCAGTTCGCCGCCGGAGAGCTGGCGCGGGAAATCATTGCCGCGCCCGCCGAGGCCGACGGCGTCCAGCATCTCGTCGGCGCGGGTATCGGGGCTGCGGTTGAGCAGCAGCGGCAGCGCCACGTTCTGGCGCAGCGTCAGGTGCGGCAGCACGTGGAAGGCCTGGAAGATGAAGCCCATGCGGGTGCGGCGCAGGCGCGTGGCGGCCGTGTCGTCGAGGGTCGACATCGGCGTGCCGTCCACGATCACCTGGCCGCCGTCCGGCGTGTCCAGGCCGGCGATGATGTTCAGCAAGGTCGACTTGCCGACCCCCGACTCGCCCATGATGGCGACGAATTCGCCGGCGCGGAAGCTGTGCGACAGCCCGGACAGGACGCTGCGCCCGCCGTAGGTCTTGGTCAGGTTGTCGAGGACGAGCATGGTTTCCTTTGGCGGCCGGTTATCTGATCTTCAGCGTGGTCTTGGGCGGGGTCTTCAGCGGGTCAGTACGCGGCGCAGCGCGAAGCTGAGCGCGTCCACCGCCGCCACCAGCAGCAGCATCGCGATCACGACCGTGGCCGCGCGCTGCATCTGGAACAGCGACAGATGGTATTTCAGCATCTGGCCGAGGCCGCCGGCGCCCACCACGCCCAGCACAGCGGCGGCGCGGATGTTGTTCTCCCAGCGGTACAGGGTATAAGACAGCATTTGCGGCAGGGCCTGCGGCAAGGTCGCGTACAGGAAGGCCGCCAAGGGCGCGGCGCCGTTGGTGCGCAGGCTCGCTTCCGGCAGCGGCTCGACGTTTTCCAGGGCATCGGCGAACAGGCGGCCCAGCACCCCGCTGGTGTGCGCGGCCAGCGCCAGGGTGCCGGCGAACGGACCGAGGCCGGCCGCGACCAGCAGCAGCGCGGCCCATACCAGTTCCGGAATCGAGCGCAGGACGTTCAGCACGATGCGGACCGCGCCGCGCAGGACCGCGCCCAGGCGCCCGGCCGCCGGCAGCGCCAGCGCCATGCCGCCGGCCACCGCGAGCAGGGTCCCCACCAGCGACATGGCCAGGGTCTCCCACAGGGCGACGAAGGTTTTCGACAGGAAGGCCGGACCGGTCTCGGGCGGCGTGAAGCCGGCCAGGAATTCGGTCATCGAGCTCACCGCCTCGGGCGTGAAGAAGGCGGCCCACTGCAGCGGCAGCGAGGCGAAGCTGGCCGCCACCAGCACCAGCAGCGCGCCCAGCAGCACCAGGGTGCCGGTGGCGCGCGGCGGCGGCGGCGGCAGCGAAGACGGCGCCGGCTTCATCCCAGCCTCCGGCGCAGCAGTTTCGAGACCAGGTCGGCCAGCGCCACCAGCAGCACGAACACGATCAGGATGGTGGATACCTCGCCGCCCGCCATCATGCGGGTGGACTCCTCCATGCGCTGGCCGAGGCCGCCGGCGCCCACGAAGCCCATCACCGCCGAGCCGCGGATCGCGCACTCCCAGCGGTAGACGGTGTAGGACACCAGTTCGGCGCTGGATTCGGGCAGGGCGCCGTACAGCAGGGCCGGCAGGCGCCCGCTGCCGTTGGCCAGCAGCGACTCGAGCGCGTGCGCGCTCGAGGACTCCAGGATTTCGGCGTACACCTTGGCCAGCATGCCGGAATAGGTCAGGGCGATCGCCAGCACGCCGGCGGTGGGGCCCAGCCCGACGATGCGCACGAACAGCAGCGCCCACACCAGTTCCGGGACGCTGCGCAGCAGCACCAGCACCCAGCGCAGCAGTTGGCGCGCCAGGGCGGCAACCGGGCGCATGCGCCCGGTGCCGAGGCGCGAGATCGACAGCCGCTCGCTGATGAGCATGGTGGCGGGAACGGCGCCCAGCAGCGCCAGGCTCAGGCCGGCGGTGGCGATCGCCACCGTCTGCCAGGTCTCGCGCAGCACCAGCGCCAGGAATTCGGCCCCGAACTCGGGGCGCAGGAAGTCGGACAGGAACATCGCCGCCGCCGACAGGCTTTGCGGGTCGAACAGCAGCCAGGGCTTGAATTCGCTCGCCGTCAGCATCGGCCACAGCAGCAGCAGGCAGACCAGCGTGGCGCCGACTCGGCCGCGCCAGGCCGGATCGGGATGCAGCGCGCGGGTCATCAGAAGCAGGCGCCGACGGCGATGCGGTCGGGCGATTCGTGCGGAGGCCGCGAAGCGGATTGCACCGCGTCGTTCTCGTACAGGGCCGCGATCATGGCGTCGCTGACCGCGCCGGTCGGGGCGTCGAACACGATGCGTCCGGCGCGCAGGCCGACCAGGCGCGGAAAGTGGGCGCGCGCCATCTCGACCTGGTGCAGGCTGCACACCAGGGCGGCATTGCGGCTGCCCGCCTCCTGCTGCAGGGTGGCCAGGGTATGCCGGGCCAGCGCCGGGTCGAGCGCGGAGATCGGTTCGTCGACCAGCAGGGCTTCGGCGCTGGAGAGCAGCAGGCGCGCCAGGCCGCAGCGCTGGCGCTCGCCGCCGGACAGGCGGTCGACGCGCGCATACAGCTTGTCGCCCAGGCCGAAGCGCGCCAGGGCGGCGTGCGCGGCATCCGGGTCGCTCGGGCGCACCAGCGAGGCGAAGGCCTGCCACAGGCTCATGTGGGGCAGGCGCGCGGCCAGCACCGCGGTCACCACGCGCTGGCGCGGCGGCAGCGGCGGCGTCTGCGGCGCCAGGAACAGGCGCGCGCGCAGCCGGTGGCGGGCCGCCTGCGGCAAGGCCCACGGGTCTTGCCCGAAGACCGAAAAATCGCCCTGGGCCGGACGGTGGGCACAGGCGAGGGTGGCGAGCAGGGTGGTCTTGCCGGCGCCCGAGGGGCCGATCAGGGCCAGCTGCTCGCCGGGTGCGACGACCAGGTCGAGGGCGGAGAGGGCGGGCGCGGTGTCGCGCGCCGCCGCCAGATGCCGTACCGTCAGTTTCTCGAGGCGAAAAGTCATCGCGTCCGCTGCCCTCTTGACTACTTCAGCAGGCCGGCATTGCGCGCCGCCGCTTCGATGGCGCGGTAGTTCGCCGCCTTGGTCGGGATGAACTTGGTGGCGCGCTGCAGTTCCAGGATCTGCTTGCCTTCCGGGGTGGACGGGTCCAGCGCCAGGAAAGCGTCGGTGATTTTCTTCTGCAGGGCCGGGTTCATGTCGCTGCGCACGGTCCAGTTGTAGTCGTAGTAGCCCGGCGTGGTGTAGAACACCCGCACCACCTTCGGATCCACCTTCTTGGCCTCGATCAGCTTGTCCCACACCGAGATGTTGAGGGCGCCGGCATCGACCTTGCCGCCCGCGACCGCGGCCACGGTGGCGTCATGCGCGCCCGAGAAGGCGATGCGCTTGAGATCGGTATCCGGGTCAATCTTGGCCGCCAGCAGGTAGGAGCGCGGCATCAGGTGGCCCGAGGTCGAGGATTCCGAACCGAAGGACAGGGTCTTGCCCTTCAGGTCTTCCAGCTTGTTGATCGACGGGTTGGTGGTGATGAACACCGAGCGGAACTTCTCGTCCTCGGCGCGCTGCACCAGCGGGGTCACCTGGCCCTTGCTGCGTACGTCCGCCTGCACGAAGGTGAAGCCGCCGAACCAGACCATGTCGATCTTGCGGTTGATCAGGCCTTCGACCGAGGCCGCGTAGTCGGTCACCGGGGTGAACTCGACCTTCAGGCCGGTCGCCTTGGCCAGGTAGTCGCCCAGCGGCTTGAACTTGCGCTGCAGTTCGGTCGGGGCTTCGTCGGGAATTGCCGAGACGCGCAGCACGCCGGGGGTATTCTGGGCAGCGGCGCCGCCGGCAGCGAACATCAGGCCGGCCGACAAGGTGGCAGCGAACATGGTTTTCAACATACGCGAAGGCGAGAACAGGGTCATGGCGTCTTTCTTGTTAGTGACTGGAGTTAAATAGCGGAAACAAAGCGGACACGCTGAACCGGGGTCGTCGTGCCCGCACGCCAGGCGGAAACGGCAAATGGCCGAATTCCGCTATGATGGCAAAAACGGCAACTCAGGTCCGGTCGATCAGGTCCGGGAATACAAGCTTGGCAACCAAGCCAGGCCGCACGGCGCGGCGTGGCGGCACGAATGATAACGCTTATGCACATCTCCTGCACGGAAGACCGCCCGCGCGCCGTCAACGCCCATGTGGCGGACGAACTGCACACGGGGCTCCAGGCGCAAGACGCCTGGATCTCACCGAAGTTCCTGTACGACGCGCTCGGCTCCCGGCTGTTCGAAGCCATCTGCGAGCTGCCCGAGTACTATCCGACGCGCACCGAGGCGGCCATCTTCGCGCGCCACGGCGCCGAGATCGCGCGCGTGGCCGGCAGCGGCACCACCCTGGTCGACCTGGGTGCGGGCAACTGCGCCAAGGCTGCTGCGCTGTTCCCCTTGCTGGCCCCCGCCCAGTACGTGGCGGTCGACATCTCGGCCGAGTTCCTGTACGAGGCGCTCGAGCGCCTGCGCCTGCGCTTCCCGCACATCGACATGGAAGCGCTGGGCATGGACTTTTCCAGCCGCTTCGAGCTGCCGCCCCGGGTACGGGCCGAGCGCCGCCTGTTCTTCTATCCCGGCTCATCGATCGGCAACTTCACGCCGGACGAGGCCGGCGCCTTCCTGCAGCGCCTGCGCGCCCAGTGCGGGCCCGACGGCGGCGTGCTGATCGGCGTCGACCTGGCCAAGGACAAGGCCACCCTCGATGCCGCCTACGACGACGCGCTCGGCGTCACCGCCGCCTTCAACCTGAACCTGCTGCGCCACGTGAACCACCTGGTCGATGCCGATTTCGACATCCGCGCCTGGCGCCACCACGGTTTCTACAACCCGGAACGCGGCCGCGTCGAGATGCACCTGGAAGCGGTGCGCCGCCAGGAGGTGCACTGGCGTTGCGGCGAGCAGGCCTGTTCGCGCGTGTTCGAGCCGGGCGATCGCATCCACACCGAGAACAGCTACAAGTACCAGCAGGCCGATGCCATCGCGCTGCTGGAGCGTTCCGGGTTCGAGGCCACGCGCGTGTGGACCGACCCGCAGCGCTGGTTCGCGGTGATCCACGCACAGGCGGTCGGCTGATGGGCATCGGGCAGCGCGAAGACCTCCTGCATGCCTACGACCGGGTACGCCGGCGCTCGCTCGAGATCGCCGCGCCCTTGTCGAGCGAGGATTGCTGTGCCCAGTCGATGCCCGACGCCAGTCCGGTCAAGTGGCACCTGGCGCACACCACCTGGTTCTTCGAGACCTTCATCCTCGAGGCGCATGAGGCAGGCTTCAGTCCTTTCCACCCGGCTTTCCGGATGCTGTTCAATTCCTACTACAACGGCATTGGCGCCAAGCATCCGCGTCCCCAGCGCGGCCTGCTCACCCGCCCGTCGCTCGACGACGTGCTGGCCTACCGCGCGGACGTCGACCGCCGCATCGCCCGCCTGCTGGCGGCCGGCGCCGAAGCTGCCGTGGCCGGCCTGCTGGAGCTGGGCCTGCAGCACGAGCAGCAGCACCAGGAACTGATGCTGACCGACGTCAAGCACCTGCTGGCCCAGAATTCCCTGTACCCGGCCTATGCGCCGCAAGCGATGGACGCGGGGGTGGCGCCGGAGCCGGCCGCATGGATCGCGTTCGACGGCGGCCTGGCCGAAATCGGCTACGACGGCAGCGGCTTTTGCTTCGACAACGAGTTGCCGCGCCACCGTACCTACGTCGCCCCCTTCGAACTGGCCTCGCGCCTGGTCACCAACGGCGAGTACCTGGAATTCATCGACGCGGGCGGCTACCGCGACCCGGCGCTGTGGCTGGCCGAGGGCTGGGACCGCGTGTGCAGCGGCGAGATCACGCATCCGCTGTACTGGATCGCCGGCGAAGGCGGCGCCTGGCGCGAATTCACGCTGCACGGCGTACAGGCGCTCGACCTGGCGCGTCCGGTCACCCACGTCTCGCTGTACGAAGCGGACGCGTATGCGCGCTGGCGCGCCACCCGCCAGCCCGGCCTGCGCCTGCCGACCGAGGCCGAGTGGGAGTTCGCCGCGCGCCAGGCGACGCTGGCCGGCGGCGCCCTGCATCCGGCCGCAGCCGACGGCGAGGGCCTGCTGCAGATGTTCGGGGCCTGCTGGCAGTGGACTAGCAGCAGCTACGCGCCTTACCCCGGCTATGCGCCCGCCGCGGGCGCCATCGGCGAGTACAACGGCAAGTTCATGGTCAACCAGTACGTGCTGCGCGGTTCATCCTGCGCCACGCCCGAGGGCCATGCGCGCGCCAGCTACCGCAACTTCTTTCCGTCCGGGGCGCGCTGGCAGTTCACCGGGATCAGGCTGGCGCGATGAGTCGTCGCAGGAGCTGGCGCGAGCGCCTGCTGGACCAGCGCGCGAACGCCTGGATCCTGGCCCATCCGCTGGCCTTCTTCCTGCAGGTGATCCGGGCGTTCCGTGCCAACCAGGGCCTGTTGCTGGCGGGCGCGGTCGCCTACTACGCGCTGCTGTCGATCGTGCCTTTCCTGATGCTGGTGGTGGTGGCGCTGTCGCACTTCATTGACCAGGCCGAACTGCTCGACACCCTGCAGCGCTATATCGGGCTACTGGTGCCGGGACAGACCCAGCCGATCGTGGCCGAGGTGGCGCATTTCCTCGAGAACCGCGAGCTGATCACCTGGCTGCTGGCGGTCACGATGCTGTTTTTCAGTTCGCTGGCCTTCACGGTGCTGGAGAACGCGATGAGCGTGATCTTCGTGCACCGGGTAGCGGTGCGGCGCCGCCATTTCCTGGTGTCGGCGGTGCTTCCGTACTGCTACATCCTGGCGCTGGGACTGGGGGTCATGATCGTGACCCTGGTGGCGGGCACGCTGGAAGTGCTGGGCCGCGAAAGCGTCTGGCTGTTCGGCTACCAGTGGTCGCTGGGCGGCGTGTCCGGCGCGCTGCTCTACCTGCTCGGGCTGTGCGGCGAGATCCTGGTGCTGACCTCGATCTACCTGGTGATGCCGGTCGGGCGCCTGTCGCTGTGGCACGCGCTGGTCGGCGGCATCAGCGCGGCGCTGCTATGGGAGATGGCGCGCCATGTGCTGGTCTGGTACTTCTCGACCCTGTCGCAGGTGAACGTCGTCTATGGTTCGATGACGACCGCAATCGTGGTGATGTTCAGCCTCGAGATCGCTGCCACGCTGCTGCTGCTGGGCGCCCAGGTGATCGCCGAATACGAGCGCGTCGGGCATGGCCTGACCGAGCGGCCGGCCGAGCCGCTGCACACGGATCCGCCGGCCTGACCAAGCGGGTACGAAAACGTCGGTAGGAAAGCGCCGGTAGGAAAAGGCGCTGTTACCTTTATCTATTGATGACCCCGATTGCGATGCGTAAGAACTGTTCCGCAGCAATTACCTGCGCGCGGTCGAGCACCCGGTGCCAGCCGAGGTAATTCGGCAGGTAGCGCGATGCCACGCCGCGAAAGCGGGCCAGCCAGTCGCGCAGACGCTGATGGAAAGCGTTGACGTTCTGGACGTGGAGGGCGTTGCCAGCGTCACGGCGCACGCGCACGCCGGCGCGCAAGTTCACCGCCTGGTGGGCGATCCCATGTTTGCGTGAAAACGCCCGGTAGGCAGCGTTGGCGTCGCTGACCAGGAGTGCTTGCCGGTCGAGCCTGGGCAGCAGGTGGCGTTCCAGGTGCGCCGTCTTCAAGGCCCCGCGCCCGACCAATGCGCCGATGGTCTGCCTGGCGCGGTCGCGTGCCACCAGGATGCAGTCGAGCTCGTTCGAGATGCCGCGTTTGCGCGCCGCGCCGCCACGCTTTCTCGGCGCCCGGTCCAGCTTGCGCGCGCCCTTTTGCGATTCCAGGATGAACATTTCATCGGCCTCGACGATGCCGCTCAGTTGCTCTGGTTGGTCGTGCTTGACCCGGTCGACGAAGCGGTGGCGCCAGCGAAACGCGGTGTTGCGATGCACGCCGACATCAAGGGCGGCGCGGCGCACCGATTTGGCCCCGATCAATGCGTCCAGGTAGTCGAGCCATTTTTCGCGCAGCCGCAGCCGCGCAAAAGGCGTGCCGCTCAGGTCGTTGAAGCTGCGGCCGCATTCCCGGCAGCGGTAGCGCTGCAGGCCATTGGCATGGCCGTGCCGGTAGCAGCGCGTGCAGGCGCAGCGCGGACACGCGCGTTGGGGTGCGCGGATCTGCTCGATGAGGGCGACGATCCGGTCCAGCCCTGCGGCCGGATGCAATGCCGCCAGTGTTTGTTGGCGCTGCGCCCCGTTCAGCGCGGGCAGCCGCGCGAACCACTTCCTGAAGCTGGGTGTTTTCACGGCCGCTTCCTGTCGATGGAGACAGGTGTTCGACCAGGGAGATGCTCAGCAGTTCAGCCCTCATCCATAGTTAACGCTGACAGAGCCTAGGAAAATGCTGGTACCGTTCCGTACTTGCGGTTTGTCAATTTATATCTGGAAAGCAATGGCACAGTAAGGTCTTGCGCAGACGTTTGGGCTAGCTCAATCGGGTGCGAGAACAAACTTATTGGGAGATGCCATGAGCCAAACTGTCGCCCTCGTCCTTCCCCTGCCGGTCGCGCTGGCGCTGGTCGTCGTGCTGCTCGTGCTGCTGGCGCTGAGCGCGGTCGCACTGTCCTTGCGCAAACAGGCGCAGGTCCGGGCTCCGGCCGGCGCTGGCGGCGAGGTGGCCGCCTGGACCCCTGAAGCCGAGGGCTTCCGCCTCGGCCACCTGCACATCGACGGCCTGGCCGAGCTGTCCGGCCCGCAGCGCCGCCTGCGCTGATCCTGGAGGAACCGACCCATGTCGATCAAGCTGGGCGGCCTGCTGGCCGGCGTCAAGCGCGCGGTCGTCGACGCGCACCGCAGCGTCTCCGAGCAGCACATGGAGGAACTGGCGCAGTACTTCGTGCCCGCGCCGGGGCAGAAGGCCGACCTGCAATTCCCCGACGGCCAATGGGAGGCGCGCAGCGTCGTCATGCAGGTCCCGCACGAGGCCAGCCGCAACGGCAAGGTGTCGATCGAGCGGCGCGACGTGCATGTTCCCCTGATTACCCTGCTGCCGCTGCGTAGCCACGTGATCGAGCGCGTCGAGCTCCTGACCACGCTCGACTTTTCGCTGGCGCCGCCACTGTCCGACGCCGAGGCGCGCGGCGAGGCCGACCTGCCGCCCGACATCACCGTCAAGCTCGGCCACAAGGGGCCGCATAGCGCCGAAGTGAAGATCGTCGTGCATGCCGCCGACCTGCCGCCGGGCTACGCCCGCCTGGTCGGCGCCTACGAAAAAGTCCTGAACGCGCAGCTTCCCACCTGAGGGCGCGCCCCGGCTTCCACCCCGCGGGATGCTGCATCCCGCATCCAACCCAGAAGGAGAAGAGAATGGCAGACAGCATCGATGGCGGCCTGGTAAGCATGGCCCAGCAGTTCTCCGGCTTGCCGATGGACTCGCTGATCGGCGGCCCGCTGCAGGCGGCGGCCAGTGCCCAGCAGGGCCTGGCGATGACCCAGACCCAGTACATCCTGAACACCGGCTTCAACCAGACCAAGGACGCCAACGGCCAGATCACCTACACCCCGATCACCGCCAGCATCGCCATGGGCCAGAGCCAGCCGGTGATCGCGGCCGACGGCAAGGTGAGCACGGCCGATTCGCACCTGAACGTCGATTTCCCGATCATCACCATGGTGCCGATCCCCTCGCTGGCGGTGACCTCGGTCGACATCGCCTTCGACATGGAGGTCAAGTCGAGCTACACCCACGAGACCGATGCCGAAACCTCGTCCAAGACCCAGGAACAGGGCTCCTTCGACGCCAAGGCGGGCTGGGGCTGCTTCTCGGTCGAGGTCAAGGGCTCGGTCTCGCACGACTCCTCGCAGTCGAATTCGGACAAGCAGACCTACCAGAAGAGCAACGATGCCAAGTACCACGTCGAGGTGAAGGCCGAACAGCAGCCGATCCCGGAAGGCATCAAGATGCTGCTCAAGATGTTCGGCGATAACATGACCATGAAGCCGATCATGGCCGGCGGGCAGCCCCAGCAGCAAAACACGCAGCAATCGATCCCTGCGCCGCACGCATAAACCGGCATCGATCGTCATCGAGGGAGGGGAGAGATGGCCACGCCAACGAGCGCACAGACAGGCTTCGACACCGCGCTGCAACTGACCCGCCATGCGCAGGCCTTGCGCGCGCAGGGGATCGATTTCGTGATGCGCTACTACAGCCACAATACGGCGAAGAACCTGGGACCGGTCGAAGCGCGGGCCCTGGCGGCGGCCGGACTGCGCCTGGGGGCGGTCTGGGAAAGCGCCGGCACCCACGCCGGCTACTTCAGCCGCGCCCAGGGCCAGGCCGACGGCGCCGGTGCGCTGGCGCTGGCGCGCGCGGTCGGGCAGCCGGCCGGGTCGAGCATTTATTTCGCGGTCGACTACGACCCGTCCCAGGCCGACCTCGACGGTCCGGTGGCCGATTACTTCGCCGGGGTCACCTCGGCCCTGGGCTGCGGCTACCGCATCGGCGTCTACGGATCGGGCATGTGCTGCGGCTACCTGCTCGAGCGCGGGCAGGCCGACTGCACCTGGCTGTCGCAATCGACCGGCTTCGCCGGATCGAAAGCCTTTGCCCAGGCCCTGCGCTACGACCTGATCCAGGCGCTGCCGAAAACCATCGCGCTGGACGGCTGCACGCTGGATGTCGATCCCGACAGCACCAATCCGGCCGGCGATCCCGGGCTGTTCCAGCCGGGCTGACACCGCTGGCGGGCCGCCAGCCGGCACTCAAGCGACAGGTTCTGCCGAACTTCAGCCGACCTTCACGCCGGGCGCGCCCGCTTCCATGCGCCCGATCACCGCCGCCTCGCCGAAGCCTTCGCGGGCGAACAGCCCCAGCACCTCGTCCACGCTCGCCGGGTCGCACGAGACCAGCAGGCCGCCGGAGGTCTGCGGGTCGGTCAGCAGGGCGCGCTGGGCCGGTGTGATGGCGGCGCCCAGTGCCACCTCCTGGCCGTAGGCGTCCCAGTTGCGCCCGGAGGCGCCGGTGAAGAAGCCGTCCTGCGCCAGTTGCAGCACGCCCGGCAGCAGCGGCACCTTGTCCATCTCGAGCGTGGCCGTCAGGCGCGCGCCGCGCGCCAGTTCCAGCAGGTGGCCGAGCAGGCCGAAGCCGGTAACGTCGGTCAGCGCATGCACGCCCGGCATTTCGGCCAGCAGGCGTCCCGGCTTGTTCAGCTTGGTGGTGTTGGCGATCATCGCCGCATAGCCTTCCTCGCCCAGCGCATCCTTCTTCAGCGCCGCCGACAGCACGCCCACGCCGAGCGGCTTGCCGAGCACCAGCAGGTCGCCGGCGCGGGCGTCCGCATTGCGCTTGACCTTCGACGGATGCACCAGGCCCATCACCACCAGGCCGTAGATCGGCTCGACCGAATCGATGGTATGACCGCCGGCGATCGGAATGCCGGCGTCGGCGCACACGGATTCGCCGCCGCGGATGATCTGGCCGATGGTCTCGAGCGGCAGCTTGTTGACCGGCATGCCGACCAGGGCCAGTGCCATGATCGGCGTGCCGCCCATCGCATACACGTCCGAGATCGCATTGGTGGCGGCGATGCGGCCGAAGTCGAAGGGGTCGTCGACGATCGGCATGAAGAAGTCGGTGGTGGCGATCAGGGCCTGCTCGTCGTTGAGCTTGTAGACGGCGGCGTCGTCGGCGGTCTCGATGCCGACCATCAGCTCTTTCGGCACCGGGAAGCCGGTCGACTTGTTCAGGATTTCGGCCAGCACCCCCGGCGCGATCTTGCAGCCGCAGCCGCCGCCGTGCGAGAACGAGGTGAGTTTGATGGGTTGGTCGTTCGTCGTGCTCATCGATAGGTTCCTTCAGTGTCGGGCCGCGCGGGGCGCGGAAAGAAAAAGATTATCCACCATGTCGCGCAGCGCCGCTTGCTCCACGCTTGGGGCGAACAGGGCGGCGCGGGCCGCGCACTGGCGCCGCAGCAGGTCGTCGAAGGCGGCGTCGCCGATCATCCGGTCGATCAGCCGGGCCAGCGCGGCGGCGTCGCCCGCGGGAAAGTAGCCGGCGTAGTCCTCGCCCAGCATGCCGCGGTTGCCGCCGATATCGGATGCCAGCACCGGCACGCCGCTGGTAACCGCTTCGATGATGACGTTGGCGCCGCCCTCCATGCGCGAGGTGATCGCCATCGCGCGGCAACGCTTGAGGCGCTGGCGCGCGGCCGCGTGGGGCAGGGCGCCGAGCCAGCGGTAGCGCGGATTGGCCGCCTGCGCTTGCATCGCGGCCTGGCCCAGCATGGGATCGAGCGCGCCGCCGATGTGCAGCAGCCGCGCCGCAGGGTGGGTGACCAGGGCGGCGGCGTGGAGGTAGGTGAGCGGGTCTTTCTCGTCGCGCAGGTGGCCGATCATGCAGATGTCGGCATGGCGCGGCGCCGCCCCGCGGACGTGGGCGCGCAGGCTGGGGGCCGACTGGTAGATGACGCGCGCCTTCGGGTGCAGCCGCGGCGGCAGCAGGGCCAGGCCGGCCGGCTGCAGCAGCACCAGCGCATCGGCGCGCTCGAGCGAGGCACGCGCCTGCGGGTCCTTGGCGATGTCGCGATAGAGGTCGGTGCCGGTCAGGACCAGCACCGATGGCCGGTCGGGATGGGCGTGCGTGAATGCGGCAAGCGCGGCCGCCGAGCGGCGCGCATGCAGGGCGATCATGAGGTCCGGCGCCTGGTCCGGGCGCGTCCAGTCGCCCGCCACGTCCACGCGATAAGCGCTGCGCAAGAAGCGCGCCCAGCGGCTCGCGGTTTGCCAGTTGCCGTTGTTCTCGCGGGCGGTGGCGGGGCTGACGATGAGGATGTGCTTGCGCACCGGCGGGTCTCCAGAAAACGCTGGCCTGCGATTATAGCCGGGGCTGTGCGCTCCCGGCAGACGAAAAAAATGGCTGCCCGAGGGCAGCCATTCTTCATGGTGCGCCCAGCATGGGCGCACTCCTGCGGGTGAAAGTCCTGCCGCGAGCTGACCACAGTGAGCGAAGTGAAGCGCAACTGCATGAGGGTAACCGAGTGTGGGAAGGAAGCGTGGATCGTAAATCATGAGCCGAGGAACACGAATCGCATAGAAGGCGTTGCCGATCAGGGCGAGCGGGCCATGAACCGCAAAGCTCTTGTGGTCAAGGAGAGGTGGCGTAGATGCGGCGGTTGTGTGATGAAGGAGTGCGGCCCTTACCTGGGGACGCCCCGCCTTGTGCCTGAAAGGGCGACGAAAAAAAAATCGGAGCGGGGTCTCAGCAGAGGTCATAGTAGTTGGAGGTAGCGCTGGGAAGGCTCGACTCCGCCGACGAAGGACCGAACGAGTAGGAGTGAATCCGATATGTCGATGCAGAAGGCACAGCGTCAGATGCCCGCAAACGCGGGGCGGGAAGCCGTAGGGCAAGGTGAAGCCATGCTCGATGCTTTCAGCGACGAAGCGTTCTGCCCGCGGCATGCAACCGGAGGCACGGGGTCAGCGTTGCTGCAAGCGGCGCTGACGACAGAGAACCTGCGGCGGGCGTTCAAGCGTGTGCGTGCCAACAAGGGAGCGGCTGGCGTGGATGGACTGGACATTGACCAGACCTCGCGTCTGCTGGCAACCGAGTGGCCTCACATACGAGAACAACTGTTGGCAGGGACGTACCGGCCCAGTCCGGTACGTCGGGTGACGATTCCGAAGCCCGACGGTGGCGAGCGCGAGCTTGGCATCCCGACGGTGACGGATCGGCTGATCCAGCAAGCACTATTACAGGTGGTGCAACCGATCCTTGATCCCACTTTCAGCGAGCATAGCTACGGCTTCCGACCGGGCAGGCGTGCGCAGGATGCGGTATTAGCCGCTCAGGCATACGTCCAGTCCGGGCTGAGAATCGTGGTGGACGTGGACCTGTCGAAGTTCTTCGACCGGGTCAACCATGACATCCTGATCGACCGCTTGAAGAAACGCATCGACGACGCTGGAGTGATCCGGCTGGTCCGTGCCTATCTGAACAGCGGCATCATGGAGCATGGTGTAGTACAGGAACGGAACGAAGGAACGCCGCAAGGCGGTCCATTGAGTCCGCTGCTTGCCAACGTCATGCTCGATGAAGTGGACAAGGAACTGGAACGGCGCGGCCATCGCTTTGCGCGCTACGCCGACGACGCGAACGTCTATGTTCGTAGCGTGCGTGCGGGCCAGCGGGTGATGAGGCTGCTGCGGCGCTGCTATGCCAGACTGCACCTCGTGGTCAACGAAGGCAAGAGCGCCGTGGCCAGCGTCTTTGGCCGCAAGTTCCTCGGCTACAGCCTGTGGGTGGGGCGTGGGGGCGAAGTCAAACGCAAGGTGGCGGAAAAGCCGTTGCAAGCGTTTAAACAACGCATCAGGGAGCTAACCCGCCGATCTGGTGGGCGTAGCATGCCGGATGTGGTGCAGGGACTTCGTTCCTATATGCTGGGTTGGAAAGGGTACTTCCAGTTGGCGCAAACCCCAAAGGTATGGCGCGGACTCGATGAATGGTTGCGGCACAGGCTGCGGGCTATCCAGCTCAAGCACTGGAAGCGCGGAAGCACCATGTATCGGGAGCTCCTTAAACTTGGGGCTTGGCCGTCGGCAGCGAGGCACGTAGCGGCGAACAGCCGCCGCTGGTGGCACAACAGCGATAGGTTACTCAAAACAGTGATGACTATCGGCTATTTCGACCGACTCGGTGTACCTCGCCTGTCTTGACCTCAACTACTCGAACCGCCCGGTGCGGACCCGCATGCCGGGTGGTGTGGCAGGGGAGCGGCCCTCAGGGCCGTCCCCTATGCCGATCAGACTTCAACGATCAGTATTCGCCGAAGCTGCGGCGAACGCCGTCGGCCGAGCGCGGGTGCGCCGACTTGGCGTAGCCGCCTTCACGGCGGGCGCCTTCCGGGCGGTTGCCACGGTAGCCGCCTTCGCGCGAGGTCCGGCTATCCGGAGCGCCTGCCGGCGCGCCTTCGCGCGGGGCCGCGTCACGGCGGAAGCCGCCTTCACGCTGCGGACGGTCGCCGTAGCCGCCGGTGCGCGGGGCGCCGTAGCCTTCACGCGGGCCACGGGTATCCGGGCCGCGGTCTGCATAGCGGCTTTCGGCAGGGCGCGCGTAGCCGGCTTCGCGTGGTGCGCGGTCGGCATAGCCGCCTTCGCGCGGCGCGCCGTAGCCCGGCTTGGCGAAGCTGCGCTGGCCCGGCTTGGCGGCATTGCGGCCGTCGCCCGGCTTCCAGCCCGGACGGCTGGCCGAACGGGTCGGGGCGCTACGCTTCGGCTCGAAGCCTTCCACCACGTCGACCGGGATCGACTGCTTGGTGAAGCGTTCGATGCGCTTGACGTTCATGCCTTCGGCGTGGTTCACCAGCGAGATCGCCAGGCCGTTGCGGCCTGCGCGGCCGGTACGGCCGATGCGGTGCACGTAGTCCTCGGGGAACTTCGGCAGGTCGTAGTTCACCACGTGGGTGATGGTCGGCACGTCGATGCCGCGGGCGGCGACGTCGGTCGCCACCAGCACGCGCACCTGGCCGCGGCGCATGCTGTCCAGGGTGCGGTTGCGCGCGCCCTGGTGCATGTCGCCGTGCAGGGCGGCGGCCGCGAAGCCGGCGATGTTCAGGCGGTCGGCGATCATGTCGGCATCGCGCTTGGTCGCGGTGAACACCACGGCCTGGTCCATGCTTTCGTCACGCAGCAGGTGGTCGAGCAGGCGGTTCTTGTGCGACAGGTCGTCGACGAAGTGCACCTTCTGGACGATGTTCTCGTGGCGGTTGGCCGCGCTCAGGATCTGGATCGTCTGCGGGTTGCGGGTGATGCGGCGCGCCATGTTGCCCACCACGCCGTCCAGCGTGGCCGAGAACAGCATGGTCTGGCGGGTTTCCGGCGTGGCGGCGACGATCTTCTCGATGTCTTCGATGAAACCCATGTCCAGCATGCGGTCGGCTTCGTCCAGCACCAGGATCTCGAGCTGCGAGAAGTCGATCTTGCCCGACTCCATGTGGTCGATCAGGCGGCCCGGGGTCGCCACCAGGATTTCCGGGTTCTTCGACAGCAGTTGCATCTGCTTCGGATAGGGCATGCCGCCCAGGATCGACACGGCGCGGATGCGGCGCATGTCGGAAGTATATTGTTCGGTCGCGGTGGTCACCTGCAGTGCCAGCTCGCGGGTCGGGGTCAGGACCAGCATTTTCGGCTGGGCCGGGGTGAAACGGACGCGTTCGCCGCGGGCGCGCGCCGACTGGGCGTTCTGCGCAGGGGTGCGGGATTGCGCAGCCGGTTCCGCATTGGCCAGCTTGTGCAGGGCCGGCAGCATGAATGCCGCGGTCTTGCCCGAGCCGGTCTGCGAGGACACCAGCAGGTCACGGCCGGCGATGCCGGCGGGGATGGCCTGCTCCTGCACCGGGGTCGGCTTGGTATAGCCGGCGGTGGCAACTGCCTTGACGAGCGACGCGTGTAAACCTAGTGCTTCAAAACTCATGTGTACTTTTACTTTCGGAATTAAATCATGATCGCGCGTGTCAAGATGACGAGCGCAAAATAGCAACGCGAACCAACACTACGAAATGACTCAGAAATGAAAGAAATTTCGGCACAAAAGCTTTGCGCCGGGACGGTGTCTGGATGCTGACACGCAGGGCGGGAGGGCTTTTTAAGGAGGGCGACCGTTTGTCGCCAAGGCTTGCGATGCTGCTTGTTGTAGTACGGTGAACTGCTGCGTCCGGTCTGTGTTGGACGTTCTATTGCAGCGCACAAACGACACTATACAGGAGTTTGAAAAAGTCTGCACGCGACCGCAAGGTGATGCGGCCGGGAAAAGGAGGCGTTTAAGGCCGGCCTAAGCGCCGGCCTTGATGTGGATCAACGATGCTTGCGCTTGGCAGAGGTGTTGCGCGCAATGCGCTTGCGCGAGGAGCGCGCCTTCGATTTGTAGCGCGAGGCCGAGGCCTTCACGCGCGGACTGCGTTCTGCCTCGAAGGCCAGCACCGCATTGTCGATGATGTTCTCGGCGATGTCGCCGGCCTGCGAGGCGGACGCCTTCGGCACCAGGATGGTCGAGCCGGCCTTGACGGTCGACCGTGCCGGGATGTTGTTGGCCTGGCGGATGACTTCCGGGGTGGTGCCGAATTTCGATGCCAGCGCAGTGATGCTGGTGCGCGCCTTGGTGATCTTGTGCGTGGTCCAGCTCGACAGTTCGCGACCCCACTGGGCCAGGTTCAGCTGGAATTTCTCGGCATTCGCCTTCGGCAGCAGGATCTTGGTCTTCTCGCCACCGATGATGACCGGCTTCTTGAATTGCGGATTGAGCGCCTTGAATTCGTCGAGCGACATCTCGGCCAGCTGGGCGGCGACGGCGACATCGATGTCGCTGGTCTTGTCGATGGCGGTGAAGTAGGGCTGGTTGTCGATCGCCGGCAGGGCCACGTTGTACTGGGCCGGATTGGCGACGATGTTCTTGACCGCCTGCAGCTTCGGCACGTAGTTGCGGGTCTCGAGCGGCATGAGTTCGGCCAGGCTGTCGAAGTCGGTCGGCTTGCCGAGCGCCTGGTTGTGCTTGACGATGCGCTGGATGTTGCCTTCGCCCCAGTTATAGGCCGCCAGGGCCAGCTGCCAGTCGCCGAACATGGTGTACAGGCGCTGCAGGTAGCTCAGGGCCGCGTCGGTCGACGCCAGCACGCCGCGGCGCTCGTCCTTGAACATGTTCTGCTTCAGGTCGTAGTCCTTGCCGGTGCCCGGCACGAACTGCCACAGGCCGGCCGCGTTGGCGGTCGACAGGGCTTGCGGGTTGAAGGCGGATTCGATGACCGGCAGCAGGGCCAGTTCGGTCGGCATGCCGCGCTTCTCGAGTTCCTGGACAATATGGAAGAGATAAGGCGAGGCACGGCCGGAGATGCGCTTGAGGCTGTCCGGATGGGCGCTGTAGGCCCGGGTGTGGCGGCTGACCAGGCTGTTGTCGAGGTCGGGGATCGCATAACCGCTGCGGATGCGGCCCCAGACATCGGTTTCCCTGTAGTCGTCCGCTTTCAGCAGGCCCGGCGCCAGGGGCGCGGCAGGGCGGGCATTGAGCGCGTTGGCGAGCGCAGGGACGGTCGACGCCGGAGCGCCTGCCGATGCCGCGTCGTCCATCGCGTGGGCGAGCGGGGCGGTGAGCGGGGAGGTGGCCAGCAGTGCCAGCGCGGCAGTCGCTACGGTCTTGCGGATCATGTCGTGCATCGCTTTCCAATGTTGCATCCGAGAACGGATGTACTGGTCAAGTGGAGCAGTGTACGTAGTCATGCTCGCGTCAGTCAAGGACTATGTCCAGCTCGTTACAAATTTCTTTCCGCTGGGAATTCCGATGAATTGACATCATGAAAACGGATATTGCCGGGAAATGCCGGCCTGATCGCCGATATTTCCTGCGCGCGCCTGCGCCGGAGCGGCGGCGGCGGAGCATGCGGCTTCTCATCCGTTTCCCTCGTAGCCTAGCTGGCCGAGGCTGTCAATCTATGAGGGCACGCAAAGTGTGCGTACAATCCGGCATCCGCCTAGCGCGCTTTCCTCCATTTGTTATCCATGAGTACGCCAAACCCGAACGCCGACGACGATGCGATCGTCGCTGCCACCCGCCGCTGGCTGGAGCGGGCCGTCATTGGCCTGAACCTGTGCCCCTTCGCCAAATCGGTCTATGTCAAGGAGCAGGTGCGCTACGTCGTCTCGAGCGCCACCACGCCCGAAGCGCTGCTCGAGCAGCTGATGGACGAGCTGCAATTGCTGTCGGATACACCGAGCGAACAGGTCGACACGACCCTGCTGGTCCATCCCTTCGTGCTGAACGATTTCGAGGATTACAACGAGTTCCTGGATGTGGCCGATGCCGCCGTCGAGGACATGCAGCTCGACGGCGAGCTGCAGGTGGCGAGCTTCCACCCGGACTACCAGTTCGCCGACACCGATCCCAACGACATCGCGAACTACACCAACCGGGCGCCGTATCCGATCCTGCACCTGCTGCGCGAGGACAGCATCGACCGCGCGGTCGAGGCCTTCCCGGAAGCGTCCGAGATCTTCGAGAAGAATATCGACACCATGGAACGGCTCGGCCATGAAGGCTGGGACAAGCTCGATGTCGGACCGGCACGCTGATCCGGCGGCGCTGCCGCCGCGTCCGGACACTCCCTGCGTGGCGGTGTGCTCGACCACCTTCGACGAAATCTGCCGCGGCTGCGGGCGCAGCGTGGCAGAAGTGGCGAACTGGGTGTCGATGAACGCCGAGGAAAAAGAGCGCGTGTGGGTGCGCATCCTGGCGCAGGGCTACCCGCGCAGGAATTCCTGATCTTCCGACAATCCTGTCAGAGCCCCAGGAAGTCGCGCTTCCCGATCGGCACGCCGTTGTGACGCAGGATCGCGTAGGCGGTCGTCACGTGGAAGAAGAAATTCGGCAGCACGAAGCTGGTCAGGTAGTCGTCGCCGCGCTCGAAATGGCGGGCGCGCTCGCCGGCGCCGTGGGTGACGGGGCGTTCGCCGGCCGCGTCGAACGCGGCGTGCGGCAGCGATTCGATGAAGCCCAGGGTCTTGGTGATGCGCTGCTGCAGCTCGACGAAACTCTGCTCCGTGTCGTCGTAGCGCGGCACTTCCTGGCGGGCCAGGCGCGCGCTCGCGCCCTTGGCGAAGTCGGTCGCGATCAGGACCTGGCCGACCAGCGGGAACATGTCCGGGTACAGGCGCGCCTGCAACAGGGCGTCCGGCTCGATCTTGTGCTGCTGGGCATGCGCCTCGGCTTTCTCCAGCACCGCGCCCAGCGCGCGCAGCATTTTCTGGAACACCGGAACCGACGCGGTGTACATGGACAGGCTCATAGTTTCCCCTTTGAAAGATTCAATCATAACAAGTCTTGTCGCGTCCTGCCGACACCTGCGCAGGCGGCAAGCCGGGGGGCGGGTTCAAGTTGATGACTCTTGGACATGTAACATGCATAATCAAGCAATTCCATTGCTGCATGTCATTGTCCGCACCTCATTTTCATAGACTAATCCCTGCCGCGCGGCGGGGCTCAGGCCCACTATCCGATGTCCCTGCCACGCTTTTCACGCCGCGCCGTCCGCACCAGGCTGCGCAAGCTGTATGGCCGCTCGATCCATGGCGCGCTGCTGCTGGCGGTGTTCATCGGCCTGGCCGTGCCTGCCGTTGTCGGCAGCTACTTCCTGGTCGCGGTGCAGGAGCGCGAATCGGCCGCCGGCACCATGAACGACGCGCTGCAGCGCAATGCCGACCTGCTTGCGCTCGCGCTGCGGGAATCATTATGGGACATGAATCTCGAAGCGGCGAGTGCGCTGGTCGATTCCTTCGTGCGCGACCCGGCCGTGGTGCATGTCGCGGTGCGCGACCTGTCGCAGAACGAGTTCATCAGCCGGCACGCGGGCGTGGTGGAGGGCGCGCGTCTGTATCGCGCCGAACGCGACATCGTCGTGCGCGGCCAGGCCATCGGTCATGTGCTGATCGAAATGGACGACCACCTCAGCCAGCAGGAACTACGCCGCAAGCAGCGCAACTATGCGGTGGTGCTGGCGGTTCAGCTGGCGGTGTCGCTGCTCCTGATCGCACTGCTGATCAGGCGCCGCCTGCTGCGCCCGCTGCGCACGCTCACCGGCTTTTCCGACCGCCTGGCGCGCGGCGACTTCGACACCCCGCTGGCGCTCCCCGCCGACGACGAGCTGGGGCGCCTGGGGGGCCAGATGGAGCGCATGCGCATGGCGATCGGCCAGCTGTTCGCCGACATCGGCCGCCGCGAAGAGCAGTTCCGCACCATCGTCGCGCAGGTGCCGGGCGCCGTGTTCCGCTCGCGCCCCGGCGGCCAGATCGATTTCGTCAGCGAGGCCATCGAAGGCATCTCGGGCTACCCGGCCGAGCGTTTCATGCTGGCCACGACCGACGACTGGGCCGATATCATCCATCCGGAAGACCGGCGCATGCACCGCTACCTGGCCAAGCAGGCGCTGCTGGCCGGCAGCCGCTACGAAATCGAATACCGCATCATCGACGCCGGAGGCATCGAGCGCTGGGTGCTGGAGACCGGCCAGCCGCAGGGCGCATGGGACAGCGCCGACTTCCGCATCGACGGCATCATCTACGACATCAGCGAGCGCAAGCACGACGAGATGCGCATCGAGGCCCTGCTCACCGAGCAGGGTGCGATTCTGGATAACGTCATGTTCGGCGTGCTGTTCGTGCGCGAGCGCCGCATCGTCTCGGCCAACCGGCGCGCCGAAGCCCTGTTCGGCTATGCCGAGGGCGGCATGGCGGGCGGTTCGGCCGAGATCCTGTTCCCCGGCCGCGCCGGCGACGGCCGCCCGTGGTTCGAACGAAGCCCGAAGATGGCGGGCGGCCCCGATGCCGGCGAAGAGATCCAGTTCCGGCGCCGCGACGGCAGCGTGTCCTGGCTGCTGGTGAGCGGATGCCCGCTCGACAGCGCCCGCCCCGACGACGGCAGCATCTGGGTGTTCGCCGACATCACCGAGCGCAAGCTGGCCGACGAAAAGCTGCGCCTGTCGGCCACCGTGCTGGAACACATCGCCGACGGCGTGATGGTGCTCGACGTGGACGGCCGCGTGGTGGCCATCAACCCCGCCTACACCCGGATCACCGGCTACACCGAACGCGAAGCGCTGGGCCAGCAGTCGACGCTGATGCGCGCCGGCCAGCACGAGGCCGCGTTCCACCAGGAGCTGCGGCGCGACCTGGCCGAGCGCGGCTTCTGGCGCGGCGAGATCTGGGAAACCCGCAAGAACGGCGAGGTGTACCTCGAAGCGCTGACCGTGTCGAGCGTGCACGACGAGGCCGGCGGGCTGGCGCATTATGTCTGCGTGTTCAGCGACATCACCAAGGCCCGGGAATCGCAGGACAAGCTCGACCACCTGGCCCACCACGATCCGCTCACCGCGCTGCCGAACCGCCTGCTGTTCCACGATCGCCTGCAGCATGCCATGGTCCGCGCCGCGCGCGAAAGCGAGCAGCTGGCGGTGCTGTTCATCGACCTGGACCGCTTCAAGAACGTCAACGACACCCTGGGTCACCACGTGGGCGACGAACTGCTCAAGCAGGTGGCAGGCGCGCTGGCCCGCTGCCTGCGCGAGGGCGATACGCTGGCGCGCCTGGGCGGCGACGAGTTCATCGTGCTGCTGGAGGATGTCAAGGGGGCCTTCGGTGCGGTGCAGGTGGCCGAGAAGCTGATGCTGCTGTTCGAGCAGCCGTTCACCGTGTCCGGCCATGAGCTGTTCGCTACCTGCAGCGTCGGCATCAGCCTGTTCCCGCAGGACGCCCAGGATTTGAACATGCTGGTGCGTAACGCCGACGTCGCGATGTACCAGGCCAAGGCGCGCGGCCGCAACGGCTACCAGTTCTATGCGCCGTCGATGGGCGGCGAGGGCGTGGAGCGCCTGCGCCTGGAGGCGCTGCTGCGCCGCGCGATCGACAAGCAGGAGATCTTCCTCCACTACCAGCCGCAGGTCGACATCGACAGCGGCCGCCTGGTCGGGGTCGAGGCGCTGGTGCGCTGGGACAGCCCGGAACTGGGCGCGGTGCCGCCGGCGCGTTTCATCCCGGTAGCCGAGGACATGGGCTTCGTCAGCCAGCTGGGCCAGTGGGTGCTGGTCGAGGCCTGCCACCAGATGCGCCGCTGGGACCAGGCCGGCCTGCGGGTGCCGAAGATGGCGGTCAACCTGTCGGTGCGCCAGTTCGAGCGCGGCAGCGTGGCGCCGCTGGTCGCCGCGGCCCTGCGCGACAGCGGGCTCGAGGCGGCGCGCCTGCAGCTGGAAGTGACCGAGTCGGTGATCATGCATACCGGCGACGCGCTCGAGTACATCAACGATTTGCGCGCGGTCGGGGTCGGGCTGGCGATCGACGACTTCGGCACCGGTTATTCTTCGCTGGCCTACCTCAGCCAGTTGCCGGTCCAGACCCTGAAGATCGACCGCAGCTTCATCCAGGACATCGCGCTCGACGGCAACGATGCCGCGATCGCGGTCGCGATCATCCAGCTCGGCAAGAGCATGAACCTGGCGGTGGTGGCCGAAGGCGTGGAGAACGAAGAACAGGCCGCCTTCCTGCTGCAGCATGGCTGCCGCCTGGCGCAGGGCTACCTCTACAGCCGCCCGGTGGCGCCGGAAGATATACTGTCGCGCTGGAAGCAGAACCAACAACAAGGTCATGATGAAACGAACGCGCCCCGTGCACCCCGAGCAAGCGAAACCTGAGGACGGTGGATCCCCGCGCGGCGCCCGGCGCGGCCTGGGCCGGCGCGGATTCCTGCTGGGCGGCGTGCTCGCCGGGGGCGCCCTGCTGGTGGGCTGGGGCGTGCAGCCGCCGCGCCAGCGCCTGCATACGGCAAGTCCGCTCGCGCTCGGCGGCGACACGGTGGCGCTGAACGGCTGGATCGCGATCGCGCCCGACGGCGCGGTCTCGGTGGTGGTGCCGCGCAGCGAGATGGGACAGGGCGTGCACACCGCGCTGCCGATGCTGGTGGCCGAGGAACTGGACGTGCCGCTGGCCGCGGTGCGCATCGCCCAGGCGCCGATCGACAAGATCTTCGCCAACCTCACCGTGCTGCGCGAAAACCTGCCTTTCCACCCCGACGACACCGGCAGCGCGCGCCAGGGCGCCCAGTGGCTGATGGCCAAGCTGGGCCGCGAGCTGGGCATCATGTTCACCGGCGGCTCCACCAGCGTCAAGGATGCCTGGATGCCGATGCGCGAGGCGGGCGCGGTGGCGCGCGCCATGCTGGTCAAGGCCGCGGCCGAGGAGTGGCAGGCGCCGGTGGCGCGCCTGCGCACCGAGGATGGCTTCGTGCTGCATCCGGACGGCCGTCGGGCAGGCTATGGCGCGCTCGCGGCGCGGGCGGCGCGGGTCGGCGCCGGCATCGACGGCAGCGACGTGCGGCTGAAGGAGCCGGGCGAATTCCGGCTGATCGGCAAGCCGCTGCCGCGCCTGGACAGCGCGTCCAAGGTGAACGGCGCCGCGCGCTTCGGCATCGACGCGCGCGTGCCGGGCATGGTCTACGCCGCGGTCAAGATGGCGCCCGTGCCCGGCGCCCGGATGACCGGCTTCGATGCAGGCGCGGCGCGCGCGATGCCGGGGGTGTTGCAGGTGGTGCCGATGGCGGGGCTGCCGGGCGCGGACGACGGATTCGGCGCCGGCGCCGCGGTGCTCGCCACCAGCTGGTGGCAGGCGCACCAGGCGGTGCAGGCGCTGGTGCTCGAATGGGAGGCGGGCGCCGGCGCCGGCCTCTCCACCGAGTCGGTGTTCGAGGAATTCACGCGCGCCCTCGACCAGGAAAGCGGCTACGTCTACCACGAAACCGGCACCCAGGACGTGGCCGGCGCCGCGGTCACGGTGACGGCCGAGTACCGCGCGCCCTTCCTGGCGCATGCGGCGATGGAGCCGCTCAATTGCACCGCCCGGTTCGCGGACGGCAAGCTGCGCCTGTGGGCCTCGACCCAGGTGCCGAGCGTCGCCGTGGACGTGGCCGCGCGCGTGGCCGGCATCGACCGCGAGCACGTGGCGATCGAGGTGATGCTGCTGGGCGGCGGCTTCGGCCGGCGGCTGGAAACCGACATGGTGGCGCAGGCGGTGACGGTGGCGATGGCGGCCGGCGGGCGCCCGGTGCAGCTGATCTGGAGCCGCGAGGACGACACCACCCACGACGTCTATCGCCCCGCCGCGCTGGCGCGCTTTCGCGCCCACCTCGACGCCCAGGGCAACATCCTGGCCTGGGACAACAAGTCGGCCAGCGGCGCCATCGGCCACCAGTACTTCCCACGCAATCTCGGGCTGCCGGGCGTGGGGCCGGACAAGACCACGGCCGAGGGCGAGTACGACATGCAGTATGCGATCGCCAACCAGCGCATCGCCCACGTGATCGTCGACAGCCCGGTTCCGCTCGGCTACTGGCGTTCGGTGGGCCATTCGCACAATGCCTTCTTCAAGGAGGGCTTCATCGACGAGCTGGCCCATGCCGCGCGGCGCGATGGCGTGGCGTTCCGGCGCGCGCTGCTGCGCGGGCATCCGCGCGCGCTGGCGGCGCTGGAGGCCGCGGTGGCGCGCGCCGGCCAGCCGCCGGCAGGGCGGGCGCATGGCGTGGCGCTGCACCGCTCCTTCGGCAGCACCGTGGCCCAGGTGGCCGAAGTCTCCGTGGAAGGCGGGCAGATCCGCGTGCACCGCGTGGTGTGCGCGATCGACTGCGGGCTGGTGGTGAACCCGAACATCGTGGCGCAGCAGGTGGAATCCGGCGTGCTGTTCGGGCTGTCGGCGGCCCTGTACGGCGAGATCACGTTCAAGGAGGGCCGGGTGCAGCAGTCGAACTTCGGCGATTATCCGGTGCTGCGCATGAACGAAGCGCCGCCCGTGGAGACCATCGTGATGCCCAGCAGCGCGCATCCGGAAGGCGTGGGCGAGCCGGCGGTGCCGCCGATCGCGCCGGCGGTGGCGGCGGCCGTGTTCAAGCTCACCGGACAGCGGCTGCGCAGCCTGCCGCTGCGCCTGGCGCAGGAGTAGGGTGGGCGGCAGAGCCGCCCACCCTACGCCGCCAGCAAAGTCCGCAGGTTGCAGTCGCGCTGCCAGGCGCGCCGCTCTTCGCTGGAGGTCGCCAGGCGCGCCAGTTCCTCGGGCGCGACGGCGGCCTGGGCATGCACCAGGCGGTCGGCCACGGCGCCGTCGGGCAGCATGGTGCCGAAGAAGGCCACGGTGTCGCCGCGCTGCACCAGCAGGGTCGGGAAGTTGTCGACGTCCAGGTCGCCGACGATGTCGGCCTGGTCTTCGATGTCGATCCAGACGAAGGTCTTGTCGGGGTGGCGCAGGGCCAGTTCCTCGAAGGTGGCGCGGTAGGACGAGCAGGTGCCGCACCAGGCGGCGCACAGGCAGGCGACGACCAGGGCGTCGCTCTCGAAGGCGGCGGCAACGGCCGCGCGGTTGTCGGAATCCAGGGTCAGGCTTTGCATGAGCCGGATTGTACCGTGTGTTTCCGCGCCGTGCGGCGGCCGGCGCCGTGGCCTGTGGCCGGTCGAGGGGGTAAAATAACGCCATGTCCAAGATTCTCGCTATTGAAACCTCGTCCGAGCTCGCCTCCTGCGCGCTGCTCGACGGCGATCACGTCATCGCCCGTTCCACGTCCGGCGTGCGCACCCATTCGCAATCGGTCCTGCCGATGGTGCAGGAACTGCTGCGCGAAGCCGGCATCGCCCTGGCGGACTGCGACGCCATCGCCTTCGGGGCTGGTCCGGGCTCGTTCACCGGCGTGCGTACGGCCTGCGGCGTGGCCCAGGGCCTGGCCTTCGGCGCCGGCCTGCCGGTGCTGCCGCTGGTGACGCTCGAAGCGATGGCCGAAACCTGCCGCGCCCGCACCGGCGCCACCGAGGTGCTGGCCGTGCTGGACGCGCGCATGGGCGAGGTCTACTGGGCCCAGTACCGTCACGACGCCACGCGCGGCGCCTGGATCGAGGTCGCCGCCCCCGCGCTGTGCGCGCCGCAAGACCTGGAGCCGGTTCCGGCAGAAGGCCTGGCGGCCTGCGGCAACGGTTTCGCCGCCTATCCGGATGCCTTCGCCGGCAAGCCGTTCGCCCTTGGCGCGCTGGACGACATCCTGCCGCACGCGCGCGAACTGGCGCTGCTGGGCGCGCCGGCCCTGGCCGCCGGCCTGGGCGTGCCGGCGGCCCAGGCCCAGCCGCTCTACCTGCGCAACAAGGTCGCGTACACCAGCGCCGAACGCCAGGCCATCAATGCGGCGAACCTCGCAGTGAAGGCCGGGGCATGACGCTCGTGCAGGACAGCTTCGGCCTGGCCTTCGCGCCGATGCGGCCGGGCGACGTGGACGAGGTCCATGCGCTCGAATGCAGCGTGTTTCCCTACCCCTGGAGTCGCGCGAATTTTACCGATTCGCTGGCCAGCGGCTACGATGCCTGGACCGCGCGCGAGGCCGCCGGACCCGCGGGCGGCGTCCTGGCCGGCTATTATGTGTTGATGTACGCGGTCGACGAGGCCCACCTGCTCGACGTCGCGGTGGCCGCCGGCCGTCAGGGCCAGGGGCTGGGACGGCACCTGCTGGACCGCATCGGCGCCCGCGCCCGCGCGCAGGGCATGGCCTCGATCCTGCTCGAGGTGCGCCCGTCCAACGAACGCGCGCTGGCGGTCTACCGCCGCTACGGGTTTCAGGAAATCGGCCGGCGCAAGGGATATTACCCGGCGCACGGCGGCCAGCGCGAGGACGCCATCGTGATGAGGATCGACTTGTGAACGACGCACCGAAGCGCATCGGGGCGCGCGACGCGGCCTTCCTGGCCGAGATGGGCATCGGCCCGCTATGGCGCCTGCGCGCGGCGCCCGAACCGGCAGTCGACACCGCGCTCGAGGCTGAGGCCGAACCCGTCGGCGCGCAGCTGGCCGCGCAGCCGCAGCCGCTGGCGCCGCCGCCGATGCCGCGCCAGGTCGCGGAGCCGGCCGCGCGTCCCGCCTGGACGCCGCCCGTCAGCCAGGATCGCGCCTGGGAAGCCGCCGCCGAGCCGGAACGTATCGATGTGTCGACGCTCGACTGGGCCGCCCTGCGCCAGGCGATCGCCGCCTGCAAGCACTGCAGCGCCTGCAGCGCCGGACGCAAGCCGGTGCCGGGCGCGGGCGCGCGCCAGGCGCGCTGGCTGGTCGCGGCCGGCACCGCCAGTGCGCTGGACGAAAGCGCCGGCCAGCCGCTGACCGGCGAGCCGGGCAAGCTGCTCGACAACATGCTGGCGGCGGTCGGCATGTCGCGCGAGACCGATGTCTACGTGACCACCCTGGTCAAGTGCCGTCCGGCGAACGCGAAGGGCGGCGACCGCGCACCGACCCCTGAAGAAGCGGCGGCCTGCCGCCCCTTCCTGGAGCGCGAGCGCGAACTGTCGGGGGCCGGCCTGGTGCTGACCCTGGGCCAGGTGGCGGCCGACGGCCTGCTCGGCAAGCCGCTCTCGGAGCCGCTGGCCGGCGCGCGCGGCGCCGTGCACCGCCTGGGCGCGGTGCCGCTGGTCGCGACCCTGCATCCGGCCGAACTGCTGCGCCGCGGCGACGACAAGGCGCTGGCCTGGGCCGACCTGTGCCGCGCCAGATCCGCGCACGAGCGCCATGGACGCGCCGGCTGAGAGCTACCAGCAAGGCTTCCACCGCCGCTGGGGCCACCTGCGGCGGGCCCGGGTGCGGGCGCTGGCCTGGCTGCTCGACGCGCCCGACCTGCTCGATGCGCAGGATCCGCTGTGGGCCGGCCGCGTCGCCACCCTCGACCCGGTCGGGCCGGCGCTCGCCGACTGGCTGGCGCAGCTCGACCACGACCCCACCGCGCTGGACGACGCCCTGGGCGCCAAGGTGCACACCCGCCTCGGCCTGTATGCCGAAAAGCTGCTGGCCTTCTATTTTGCCCGGCAGGGGCGCCTGGTCGCGTACGGACTGCAGGTGCGCGCCAGCGCCAACGACACCATCGGTGAATTCGACTTCCTGCTGGACGATGGGCCGGCCGGGCTCGAGCACATCGAGTTCGCCACCAAGTTCTATCTGCTGGACGGGGAGGGCGGGCAGCAGCAGGATTGGCAGCTGAATGCACTGGTCGGGCCCAACCTGGCCGACAGCCTGGGCCTCAAGATGCGCAAGGTCTTCGAGCGCCAGCTCAGCCTGGGCCAGCATCCGGCCGCGCAGGCGCTGCTGCCGCGACCCGTGGCCAGGGCGCGGGCGCTGGTCAAGGGCTGGCTGTTCTATCCTGCCGGCAGCTGGCCGCGGATGCGCGGCATCGCCGCCGGCCACTGCCGCGGCTTCTGGTGCGCGCTGGACGAGATCGACGGCCTGGCCGGAGAAGAATTCCTGATGCTGCCTCGCCTGCAGTGGCTGGCGCCATTTCGCGCCGCCTCGGCCACCTGGATGCTGGACCGCGCCCAGCTGCATGCGGAGCTGTCGGCGCAGTTCGAGACCTCGTCGACGCCGGTGCTGGTGGCGGTGGTGCGGCACACGCCCGGACTGATCGAGGAGATCGAGCGCGGCTTCATCGTGCCCAACGACTGGCGCGAGCGCGCCGCGGCCCGCAGGATGGTAAAGGCTGTTGAGTAGGGTGGACGGCATAGCCGTCCACCCTGCAGTGATACGTCAAACCAATCTATTTTTCCTCTGTGATACGCAAGGCGTATCAGTGCTTGCCTTCGCCGATCAGCGCCAGCGAGTCGTGCTCGCGCTGGTTGGCCGCGTGGCGGCGGCCGATGAAGTACATGATGCCCGCCACCGACAGCCCGAACATCACGATGATGATGTCCAGGTCGAGGTTCAGCGTGATCATGATGGCGTACAGGGCCAGCATGGTCAGGATCGACAGGTTCTCGTTGAAGTTCTGGACCGCGATCGAGTGGCCGGCGCTCATCAGGACGTGGCCGCGGTGCTGAAGCAGGGCGTTCATCGGCACCACGAAGAAGCCCGACAGGAAGCCGATCAGGGTCAGCAGCGGGTAGGCCAGGTTCACCGAGGTCACGAACACCATGCTGCACACGACCAGGCCCATGATGATCCCGAGCGGGATCACGGTGAGCGACTTGCGCAGCGGGATCATGCGCGCCGCCATGGCCGCGCCCAGCGCCACGCCGATCGCCACGATGCCGATCAGGTTGGTGGCTTTGTCGAGCGGCATGTGCAGCGAGCGTTCGGCCCATTTCAGCACGATGAACTGCAGGGTCGCGCCGGCGCCCCAGAACAGGGTGGTCACGGCCAGCGAGATCTGCCCCAGTTTGTCGCGCCACAGGGTGGCCGAGCAGTTGGCGAAATCGGCGATCAGCTTGGCCGGATTGCGCTCCTGGTGTTCGTAGCGCGCGCCGGTGTCGGGGATGCGCAGGTTGAACAGGGAGGCCATGACGTAGACGCCCACCACCACCGCCATCGCCGCCTGGGCGCCGGTGTCGATGCCCGGCAAGTCCAGGCCGAGCAGGAATGCGGCCCCGCGCTCGCTCACCAGGGCGCCCCCGGCGA
The DNA here is from genome assembly GCA_015277795.1 of Massilia sp. UMI-21. Lineage (NCBI taxonomy): Bacteria > Pseudomonadati > Pseudomonadota > Betaproteobacteria > Burkholderiales > Oxalobacteraceae > Massilia > Massilia sp. UMI-21. The sequence continues at coordinate 2,299,116 of CP063848.1, forward strand.
CGGTGCCCAGGATGATCGACATCACGGTCAGGCCCTCGATCCAGCCGTTGGCCGGCACCAGCTTCTCGGGCGGCAGCAGTTCGGTCAGGATGCCGTACTTGGCGGGCGAATACACGGCCGCGCCGAAGCCGACCACGGCATAGGCCAGCAGCGGGTGCACGGTCAGGAACATCAGGGCGCAGCCGGCGATCTTGATCAGGTTGGCGATGAACATCACGCGGCCCTTGGGCAGCGAATCGGCGAAGGCGCCCACGAAGGCGGCCAGCAACACATAGAAGAGCACGAATGACAGCTTCAGCAGGGGTGTCAGCGAAGCCGGGGCGTTCATCGACGTCAGCAGACTGATCGCAACAAACAGGAGCGCATTGTCTGCCAGCGACGAGAAGAACTGCGCCGCCATGATGGTATAAAAACCACGGTTCATTCGAAAAGAGTAAAAACTGGTCCGAGTTGCTTTATACCATGAATGCCATCGCGGCCAAAAGAAAACACGCCCTGTCAAAAGCGCGTGCGCGCCCGCTCCGGTAAAATAGCCGGCTTCTGTCGAGCACACCAGAAAGGCAGGTTTTTCCATGCCCCGTCCGATTACCGCCACCATCCACCTCGACTCGATGCAGCACAACCTGCAGCGGGCACGGAGCGCGGCGCCGCTCGCGAAGATCTGGGCCGTGGTCAAGGCCAACGCCTATGGGCACGGCCTGGAACACGGCATGCGCGGCTTTGCCCAGGCCGACGGCCTGGCCCTGGTCGAGACCGAAGGCGCCCTGTGGCTGCGCCAGAACGGCTGGATCAAGCCGATCCTGCTGCTCGAGGGGATCTTCGAGCCCCAGGACGTGCCGCTGCTGGCCGAGCACAACATCGATAGCACGGTGCATAACATCGAGCAGATCAAGATGCTGGAATACACCCGGCACTTCCGTCCGATCGACGTGCACCTGAAGATGAATACCGGGATGAACCGCCTCGGCTTCCGTCCGGACGAGTACGAGGCGGCCTACCGCCGCCTGCGCGCCATTCCGGACGTGCGTCACATCACCCACATGACGCATTTCGCGAATGCCGACGAGCTGGAACACCCGCGCCTGACCATGAGCGAGCAGGTGCGCCGCTTCCAGTTCGGCGCCGGCGAACTGCCGGGCGAGCGCAGCCTGTCGAACTCCGGCGGCGTGCTGCACGGGGCGGAGCTGGGAGAAACCCTCAGGAACGACTGGGTACGCCCGGGCATCATGCTCTATGGCGGCACCCCGGGGGGACGCTCCGCGCTCGATTACGGCCTGCGCCCGACCATGACGCTGCGCTCGGAGATCATCGGCATCCAGCGCGTCGAGGCCGGCGACACCGTGGGCTACGGCAGCCGCTTCGAGGCGAGCGGCCCGATGACGGTGGGGGTGGTGGCCTGCGGCTATGCCGACGGCTACCCGCGCCACGCGCCGCACGGCACCCCGGTGATCGTCGACGGCGTCGCCACCCGCCTGGTGGGCCGGGTCTCGATGGACATGATGACGGTCGACCTCACGCCGGTCGCGAATGCCCATGTGGGCAGCAAGGTGACGCTGTGGGGCGACGGATTGCCGATCGACGAGGTGGCCCAGGCCGCCGGGACGATCGGCTATGAACTGATGTGCGCACTCGCGGGGCGGGTGCGCGTGCACGAAGGAAGAATGGGAAGCGATGGCTAAGGCACGAACCTCTTTTGTCTGCAGCGAGTGCGGCGCCACCGCCAGCCGCTGGTCCGGCCAGTGCCCGGACTGCAAGGCCTGGAACACGATGGTCGAAACCGTGCAGGATGCGCCCGGCGTGAACCGCATGTCGCAGACGGCGCACAAGGCCCTGGCCCAGACCGCGCCGGTGCTGTCCCTGAAGGACATCGACGCCCTCGACGTGCCGCGCTTCGGCACCGGCATCGAGGAATTCGACCGCGTGCTGGGCGGCGGCCTGGTGGCCGGCGGCGTGGTGCTGATCGGCGGCGACCCCGGTATCGGCAAGTCGACCCTGCTGCTGCAGGCGCTGGCCAACCTGGCCGCGACCCGCAATACTTTATATGTCAGCGGCGAGGAATCGGGCGCCCAGATCGCGCTGCGCGCACGCCGCCTGTCGGTCGACTCGGCCGAGCTCAAGCTCCAGGCCGAGATCCAGTTGGAGAAGATCCTGGGCACGCTGGCCGACCTGAAGCCCGAAGTGGCGGTGATCGACTCGATCCAGACCCTGTATTCGGACGCGCTGACCTCGGCCCCGGGCTCGGTGGCCCAGGTGCGCGAGTGCGCGGCCCAGCTCACCCGCGTGGCCAAGCAGACCGGCGTCACCATCATCCTGGTCGGCCACGTCACGAAAGAGGGCGCGCTGGCCGGCCCGCGCGTGCTCGAGCACATCGTCGACACCGTGCTGTACTTCGAAGGCGACACGCAAAGCAGCTTCCGCCTGGTGCGCGCCATCAAGAACCGCTTCGGCGCGGTCAACGAGCTGGGCGTGTTCGCCATGACCGAGAAGGGCCTGAAGGGCGTGTCGAACCCGTCGGCACTGTTCCTGTCGCAGCACGACAGCCAGGTGCCGGGGTCGTGCGTGATGGTGACCCAGGAGGGCACGCGTCCGCTGCTGGTCGAGATCCAGGCCCTGGTCGACGCCAGCCACCTGCCGAACGCGCGCCGCCTGTCGGTCGGGCTGGAACAGAATCGCCTGGCGATGCTGCTGGCGGTGCTGCACCGCCATGCCGGCATCGCCGCGTTCGACCAGGACGTGTTCATCAACGCGGTCGGCGGGGTCAAGATCACCGAACCGGCGGCCGACCTGGCGGTACTGCTGGCGATTAACTCGTCGATGCGCAACAAGCCGCTGCCGCGCGGCCTGGTGGTGTTCGGCGAGGTCGGCCTGGCCGGCGAGATCCGTCCGGCGCCGCGCGGGCAGGAGCGCCTGCGCGAAGCGGCCAAGCTCGGCTTCTCGATCGCCGTGATCCCGAAGGCCAACGTGCCCAAGCAGAAGATCGAGGGCATGAGCATCGTGGCGGTGGAACGGATCGACGAAGCCTTCACCAAGCTGCGCGAGCTTGATTGAACTTCTATAATACTGTCTGGCTCATCCGTTTCCCCAGTTAATCTCTCACCGGTCCGACGTGTTTACAGAACAAAGAAAATCCGAACGCAAGGTCCTGCGCACGCGTGCGCGCGTGGCCATCGAAGGCGCGGCGCCCCTCAGCGGCCGCACCAGCGACCTCGGCGCCAATGGCGTCAGCATCAACCTGCCGGACCCGCTGCTGGCCGGGCAGGCCGTCCAGCTCAGCTTCGACCTGCTGGTCGACGGCAAGATCGTGCCGATCAGCGCGCGCGCCAAGGCCCTGTATTGCATTTTTAGCAATGGTGAATTCAAGGTCGGCTTCCAGTTCGTGAACCTGGAGCTGGCCGCGATGACGGCGGTGGCGCGCTTCCTGCGCTGATTCGTGATCGGCATCGGCATGTCCATCGACATGCCATGCAGCAAAGCGGCGAGCGCCCATCGGGCCTCGCCGCTTTTTACTTTTGTGTGACATGGCCCGGCAACCGGGCCTACACTATTCGTGATAGTGATCGTACAAGCCATCCCTGCTGCCTTTGATTTCCTGAAAGATTTCAAAAGCAACTAGTCCGGCCAGACCGCTGAGGATTGCAAACACCATGATACTCAACATGACAACAAACGCCTTTCAGCGTCCCCTCCCTATGAAAACTACACTTTCAGCTTAGCAGAGGGCGCCGTATTTACAAGCTCGCGGGAGGCGTCGCGCGTGAATTTTTTTATATGGGATCAGGCCGTTCCATCCGGGCCCATGAAGTGCGAAAATCCGCAAGGCGCGGCAGCTGCCTTCCCTGCCGATCCGCCAATTATTACATCTGTCATCAACTTGTCATAATCGGCCAGTAAACTTTGCAGCGTCAATGAAACGGGCCCGTCCCGGACCTCTATAAAGGATCCATCATGCGCATGAAGCAACTGTTCGTCTCTGTCGCCATCGCCGCTTCCAGCCTGGTCGCCAGCGCCCAGGCCGCCAATATCACCGGCGCCGGCGCCACCTTTCCGTATCCGATCTACGCGAAATGGGCCGAGCTGTACAAGAAGGCTTCGGGCAACGGCCTGAACTACCAGTCGGTCGGTTCGGGCGCCGGCATCAAGCAGATCAAGGCCAGGACCGTCGACTTCGGCGCTTCCGACATGCCGCTGCCGGCCGCCGAGCTGAATGCCGCCGGCCTGTTCCAGTTTCCGGCCATCATGGGCGGCGTGGTCCCGATCGTGAACCTGCCGGGCACCGCCCCGGGCCAGCTCAAGCTGACCGGCGCCGTGCTGGCCGACATCTTCCTGGGCAAGATCACCAAGTGGAACGCGCCGCAGATCGCCGCGCTGAACCCGGGCGTGAAGCTGCCGGGCGCCGACATCACCGTCGTGCACCGCGCCGACAGCTCGGGCACCTCTTTCCTGTTCACCGATTACCTGGCCCAGACCAATCCCACCTGGAAATCGAAGGTCGGCGCCGGCACCGCCGTGAAATGGCCGGTGGGCGTGGGCGGCAAGGGCAACGAAGGCGTGGCCGCCAACGTGCAGCGCATCAAGGGCGCGATCGGCTACGTCGAGTGGGCCTATGCCAAGAAGAACCGCATGCAGCACACCCAGCTGCAGAACAAGGACGGCGTCTTCCTGCAGCCGGACGACGCGGCCTTCAAGGCCGCAGCAAGCGGCGCCAACTGGGCCGGGACCCCGGGCTTCGCCGTGGTGCTGACCAACCAGGCGGGCAAGGCCAGCTGGCCGATCACCGGCGCCAGCTACATCCTGATGCACAAGAGCCAGGCGAACGCCGCCAAGGGCAAGGAAGTGCTGAAATTCTTCGACTGGGCCTACAAGAACGGCGACGCCGCCGCGGCCGAACTGGACTATGTGCCGATGCCCGACACCGTCACCAAGCTGGTGCAGGACGCCTGGCGCGCCAACCTGAAGGACGCTGCCGGCAAGGCGGTCTGGTAATCACCCATCGAAGCGCGAAGGAGGGAGGCGCCGATGCCGGCCCCCCTCCGTTTGCCGGAAAGTCTGACAAAAAGCTATGAGCGTACAACCCTCCCTCGCGCTGAATGACATGGCCGATCCGGCTGTGGTAGAGGCGGCCCATCAGTCCGACGCCCTGCGCAAGACCATGCGCAAGCAGCGTCTCCAGGACTTCCTCTTCCACAAGATCACGCTGCTGTTCGCGGCCTCGGTGCTGCTGGTGCTGGTCGGGATCATCGTCTCGCTCGCCATCGGCGCGGCGCCGGCCTTCCGCGAGTTTGGCGCGGCCTTCATCACCCGCGTCGAATGGGATCCGGTGAACGACCAGTTCGGCGCGCTGATCGCGATCTGGGGCACGCTCGCCACCTCGATCATCGCACTGGCGGTGGCATTTCCGATCAGCTTCGGCATCGCGCTGTTCCTCACCGAGATCTGCCCGGCATGGCTGCGCCGCCCGATGGGTACTGCGGTCGAACTGCTGGCCGGTGTGCCGTCCATCATCTACGGCATGTGGGGCCTGTTCGTGTTCGCGCCGCTGTTCGCCGACCACGTCCAGCCGCTGCTCAAGTCCACCATCGGCCAGCTGCCGGTGATCGGCCAGCTGTTCCAGGGACCGACCATGGGCATCGGCATCCTGACCGCGGGTCTGATCCTGGCCATCATGATCATTCCCTTCATCGCCTCGGTGATGCGCGACGTGTTCGAGATCGTCCCGACCGTGCTCAAGGAATCGGCCTACGGCCTGGGCTGCACCAAGTGGGAAGTGGTGCGCAAGGTGGTGCTGCCCTACACCCGCAACGGCGTGGTCGGCGGCGTCATGCTCGGCCTGGGCCGCGCGCTGGGCGAGACCATGGCGGTGACCTTCGTCATCGGCAATGCCCACGACCTGTCCTGGTCGCTGTTCTCGGCCGGTAATTCGATTTCCTCGACCCTGGCCAACGAATTCGCCGAAGCCGCCTCGCCGCTGCACGTGTCCTCGCTGTTCGCGCTGGCCCTGATCCTGTTCGCCATCACCTTCATCGTGCTGTCGGCAGCCAAACTGATGCTGGTCGGGATGTCCCGCAAGGAAGGAAGCAAATGATGCACGCCACCCCCAAGAACCCTGTGTACCGCAAGCGCCTGCTGGCGCACCGCGCCGGCATCGTCCTGTCGGTGCTGGCCATGGGCATCGGCCTGGCCTTCCTGGCCTGGATCCTGGCGACGCTCCTGATCAACGGCGTCGGCGCGCTCTCCGGCGCGATGTTCTCGGCCGACACCCCGGCGCCCGGCAGCGAGGGCGGTGGCCTGCGCAACGCCATCCTCGGCAGCCTGATGATGGTCGGCCTGTCGACCCTGGTCAGCACCCCGATCGGCATCCTGGCCGGCATCTACCTGGCCGAGTACGGCGAGAACAACAAGTTCGCGCAAGTGACGCGCTTCGTCACCGACATCATGCTGTCGGCCCCGTCGATCGTGATCGGCCTGTTCGTCTATGCGATCTATGTCGCCAAGGTCCAGCATTTCTCGGGCTACGCCGGCTCGATCGCGCTGTCCCTGATCGCGGTGCCGGTGGTGGTGCGCACCACCGACAACATGCTGCGCCTGGTGCCCAACAGCCTGCTGGAGGCGGCCTACGCGCTCGGCGCGCCGCACTGGAAGGTGGCGATGACGGTGCGCCTGCGCGCCGTGAAGGCCGGCGTCGTCACCGGCGTGCTGCTGGCGGTGGCGCGCGTGTCCGGCGAAACCGCGCCGCTGCTGTTCACCGCGCTGAACAACCAGTTCTTCAGCGCCGACATGAACGCGCCGATGGCCAACCTGCCGGTGGTGATCTACCAGTTCGCCATGAGCCCCTACGACGACTGGCGCTCGCTGGCCTGGGGCGGCGCGCTGCTGGTGACCTTTACCGTGCTGGCCCTGAACATCGTCTCGCGCACCATGTTCAGCCAGAAGACTCCGCGTTAAACCCATTCCTTACTACGTGATGAACCAAACTATGCCCACCATGGCCGCCGCTGCCGCCAAGAGCAAGACGATCGAAATCCAGGGCCTGAACTTCTTCTACGGGAAGACGCAGAGCCTGAAGAACGTGTCGCTCGACATCCACGACAAGCAGGTGACGGCCTTCATCGGCCCGTCGGGCTGCGGCAAGTCGACCCTGCTGCGCACCCTGAACCGCATGTACGACCTGTATCCGGGCCAGCGCGCCGAGGGTTCGATCCAGTACCGCGGCCGCAACATCCTGGAGCCAGGCGTGGACGTGAACATGCTGCGCGCCAAGGTCGGCATGGTGTTCCAGAAGCCGACCCCGTTCCCGATGTCGATCTACGACAATATCGCCTTCGGCGTGCGCCTGTACGAGAACCTCTCGAAAGGCGAGATGGACGAGCGCGTGGAATGGGCCCTGAAGAAGGCGGCCCTGTGGGAAGAAGCCAAGGACAAGCTGAACAAGAGCGGCCTGTCGCTGTCCGGCGGCCAGCAGCAGCGCCTGTGCATCGCGCGCGGCGTGGCGGTCAAGCCCGACGTGCTGCTGCTCGACGAGCCGACTTCGGCGCTGGACCCGATCTCGACTGCCAAGATCGAGGAGCTGATCAGCGAGCTGAAACAGGACTACACGATCACCATCGTGACCCACAACATGCAGCAGGCCGCGCGCTGCTCCGACTACACCGCCTACATGTACCTTGGCGAACTGGTCGAGTTCGGCGAGACCGACCAGATTTTCATGAATCCGGCGAAGAAAGAGACCCAGGATTACATCACCGGCCGCTTTGGCTGATGGCTTCGGCCCTGTGACGATAACAATATCATCGTATTAGGAGAGTTTTTATGACGGGCGAGCATTCATCCAAGCAGTATGACCAGGAGCTGGAAGCGATTCGTTCCAAGGTCCTCTTGATGGGCGGCATGGTGGAAACCGCGTTCGATGAAGCGCTGGAATGCTTCCGGGCGGGGGACAGTGCCCGCGCCGACCGCGTGATCGCCGACGACCAGGCCGTGAACCAGCTCGAAGTACAGCTCGACGACGCCTGCAGCCACCTGATCGTGCGGCGCCAGCCCACCGCGAACGACCTGCGCACCGTGATGGCCACCATCAAGGTCATCACCGACCTGGAACGCATCGGCGACGAGGCCGCGAAGATCGCACGCACCGCCAAGAGCCTGCACGAGCGCGGCGCCGCGCCTTTCGCCCACTACGACATGGTGCGCACCATCGCCAAGGCGACCTGCGACCTGCTGCACGATGCGCTGGACGCGTTTGCCCGCCTCGATGGCCGCCAGGCACTGGAGCTGATCGCGGCCGACGAAGTGGTCGACCACGAATTCCGCAGCATCCTGCGCAACCTGATCACCTTCATGATGGAAGACCCGCGCACGATCTCCTCGGCGCTGGACACGCTGTGGGTGGCCAAGGCGATCGAACGCATCGGCGACCACGCCAAGAACATCGCCGAGTACGTGATCTACGTGGTCGAAGGCCGCGACATCCGCCACAGCAAGCCGGTCGCGACCGAGCAGGCGGGCTTCTAGGCATGGCGGACAACACGCGCGTCCTGGTGGTCGAAGACGAACCCGCGATCGTCGAACTGGTGAAGTACTCGCTGCGCGAAGCCGGCTGGGACATCCGCACCGCCGACACGGTGGGCGGCGCCTGGGACAGCATCACCCACGGCAAGCCCGACCTGGTGCTGCTGGACTGGATGCTGCCCGACCAGAGCGGCCTGCGGCTGCTGTCGCGCCTGCGCGGCGACCGCGACTTCCAGGACATCCCGGTCATCATGCTGACCGCCAAGAGCATGGAAGAGGACAAGATCGCCGGCCTGAACACCGGCGCCGACGATTACGTCACCAAGCCGTTCTCGCCGCGCGAACTGCTGGCCCGCGCCCGTGCGTTGCTGCGTCGCAAGAGCCCGCACCTGGCCGAGGCGCCGCTGCGCGCCGGCAGCGTGGTGCTCGACCCGAACAGCTGCACCGTGACGGTCGAGAACGGGCAGATCGAGATCGGCAATGCCGAATACAAGCTGCTCAAGTTCCTGATGGCCCACCGCGAGCGGGTGTTCTCGCGCGCCCAGCTGCTCGACAAGGTGTGGGGCGACCATGCCGTGATCGAGGAGCGCACGGTGGACGTGCACGTGCTGCGGTTGCGCAAGGCGCTCAGAAGCGCCGATGGGCTGATCCGCACCGTGCGCAGCGTCGGCTACATGCTCTCCGAGAAGTGAGCGGGGACGCATGCGCTCGATGAGCCCGAAGGTGCTGTTCTGGGTGCCGGCGATCCTGCGGCTGGCGCTGGTGTTCGCCGCTGCCGGCCTGGTCTGGTGGATGTCGAGCCTGCCCGAGGCGCTGATGTTCGCGCTGGCGGCGACCGTGATCGCGCTGTTCGTCCAGTTGCGCTACCTGCACGAACTCGGCGAATGGCTGAACGACCCGCACTCGAGCCGCCTGCCGGACGGCTGGGGCGCCTGGACCGACGTATTCGCGCGGATCTACCGGCTGCGCCGCGAGGACGAGCGCCACCAGGCCGAGATGGCCGAGTGGCTCGCGCGTTTTCGCGAGGCGATGCAGCTGTTGCCGGAAGGCGTGGCGATCATGGACGACGTCCTGTTCCTCGAATGGTGCAACGAGGCGGCCGAGCGCCACCTGGGCCTGACCATGGCGCGCGACAAGGGCCTGCGCGTGACCAACCTGGTGCGCCACCCCGAGTTCATCGACTACGTGATCCTGGGCCGCTACGAGCAGCCGCTGACGCTGTCCTTCCGCGGCCGCAAGCTCGAATGCCGCATCATTCCGTTTGAAAACCGGCGCCAGATCCTGGTGACGCACGACGCCACCGATACCGAACGGATCGAAGCGATGCGGCGCGACTTCATCGCCAATGCCTCGCATGAACTGCGCACGCCGCTCACCGTGATCGTCGGCTTCCTCGAGATCGCGCTGTCCGACCCCGGCCTGGACGTGGCCACCCGCACCGCCCACCTGCAACTGATGACGGAGCAGGCGCAGCGCATGCAGCGCCTGATCGGCGACATGCTGACCCTGTCGCGCCTGGAGTCGGACGAGTTCCCGCTCAAGCGCGAGCGGGTCGACATCAAGGCGATGGTGGAATCGGTGGCGCTGGAAGCCAGGGCCTTGTCCAACGGCCGGCACCAGGTCGAGGTCGAGCTCGACGGACCGGATGTGATGGGCAGCCAGGAAGAACTGCGCAGCGCTTTCGCCAACCTGGCCTCGAACGCGGTGCGCTACTCGCCGGACGGCGGCACGATCCGCCTGTCCTGGAAGCGCGGCGACGGCGACCTGCGCTTCTCGGTGACGGACTGCGGCATCGGGATCGAGCCGATCCACATCGCGCGCCTGACCGAGCGCTTCTACCGGGTCGACAAGAGCCGTTCGCGCGAGACCCAGGGGACCGGCCTGGGGCTGGCGATCGTCAAGCACGTGCTGCTGCGTCATGGCGGGCGGCTGATGATCTCGTCGGTGCCGGGGCAGGGGAGCAGCTTTACGGCGGTGTTGCCGAATACGTCCTTGCCGGGCCAGGCCCAGACAAATAGGGTCGGGAAATAAAGGGGGGCAGAGTCGAATTGCCGGGAACGATCGTGACATGCCCGGGTAACTGGACTCGCCCCGCGCGCTGCTTTCCACAAGCATATTGTTCAACAATTCGACGCCGACCCTCATTGCCGTGGTCGCGGTACAATCGTACTTCGTTCTTTTCGGCACCCTCTATGTTCTCTCGTCGTCGCTCCCTGATCGCCTGCGCCGCGTTGCTCCTGTCCGCCTGCGGCAGCACCCCGACCCAGCCTCCCGCAACCCCCGTCGCCCAGCAGGTCGCCCCGCCCGCGCCGCCGCGCAAAGTCAAGGTCGGCCTGGCCCTCGGTGGCGGCGCCGCCCGTGGCTTTTCCCACATCGGCGTCATCAAGGCGCTGGAAGCCCAGGGCATCGTCCCCGAGATCGTGGTCGGCACCAGCGCCGGCTCGGTGGTCGGGGCGCTGTATGCGTCCGGCATGAACGGGTTTACCCTGCAGAAGACCGCGCTGGCCATGGACGAGGCCACGATTTCCGACTGGGCCTTGCCGCTGTTCGGCACCTCGACCGGCGTGCTGAAAGGCGAGGCGCTGCAGAATTACGTGAACAAGGCCGTCGGCGGCGTGCCGATGGAGCGCCTGGCCCGCCGCTTCGGCGCCGTCGCCACCAACCTCAGGACCGGACAGCCGATTCTCTTTAGCAGGGGCAATACGGGCATGGCCGTGCGCGCCTCATCAAGCGTGCCGAGTGTGTTCCAGCCGGTGAAGATCGGCGACAATACCTATGTCGACGGCGGCCTGGTGGCGCCGGTGCCGGTCAAGTTCACCAAGGACCTGGGCGCCGAGTTCATCATCGCCGTCAACATTTCCAGCGCCACCGAGGGCGCGGCCACGGCCAGTTCACTCGACGTCCTGATGCAGACCTTCAGCATCATGGGCCAGCGCCTGAACCACTTCGAACTGAAGGAAGCCGACATCGTCATCACCCCGAAGCTCGGGAACATGGGCAGCGCCGACTTCAACAGCCGCAACCTGGCGATCCTGGCCGGCGAGCAGGCGGCCGCAGCCGTCATGCCGCAGATCAAGGCCAAGCTCAAGGCCAGGCAGCAAGCACAATAAAGGAGCTCACATGCAAACCAAACCGTATCTCGCGTTGGCGGACGTCAAGAAGATCGCAGCGGCGTCCGAAGCCGAAGCCTTGAGGAACAACTGGGCCGTGTCGGTCGCCATCGTCGACGACGGCGGCCACCTGCTGCACTTCCAGCGCCTCGACGGCGCCGCGCCGGCTTCGTCGTACATCGCGCCCGCCAAGGCCAGGACGGCCGCGCTCGGCCGCCGCGAGTCGAAGCTCTATGAAGACGTGATCAACAACGGCCGCGTGTCCTTCCTGTCGGCGCCGGAACTCGAAGGCATGCTGGAAGGCGGGGTGCCGGTGATCGTCGATGGCCACGTGATCGGCGCGGTCGGGGTCTCGGGCGTCAAGTCGAACGAGGATGCGCAGGTTGCCAGGGCCGGCATCGCCGCCCTGAGCGCCGCATGACAGCCGGGCCGTCGGCGCGCCGTCACGGGAAGGCACCTCCGGGTGCCTTTTTTTTTATTTCGCAAAAGCAGCAAAACAGCGGTTTGCGCGCCGCTTCCCCGCAGGTTTGGGCAAAATCGGCGCCACTTTTGTCGAATTGCTGCATTGCCGAATAGGCCTGTTCCGCGCTATAATTCGGAAGTTTAACCATTCACACCTTTGCCGTAGCGAACACCCACCATCCCTCATTCAACTAGATATCCAGCTACCGGCATCGGCACGTCCGCCCGGGTTTGTTGGATGTCGGTCTGACGTGGCGCAGCTACGGTAACTTTATTGGGAGTTACCCTTGCCGCCATTTTTTTCTGGCCCAGCCGTCCCGGCCATCCTGGCCCTCGCTGACGGAACGATTTTCAAAGGAGTTTCCATTGGTGCCACCGGTCACACGACCGGCGAAGTGGTGTTCAACACCGCGATTACGGGCTACCAGGAAATTCTCACCGACCCCAGCTATTCACGTCAGATCGTTACCCTGACGTACCCGCACATCGGCAACTACGGCGTCAACCCGGCCGACGTCGAGGCCTCGAAGGTCCACGCCGCCGGCCTGATCATCCGTGACCTGCCGCTGCTGGCATCGAATTTCCGTTCCACCCAGTCGCTGTCGGACTACCTGAAGCAGGAAAACGTGGTCGCCATCGCCGGCATCGACACCCGCAAGCTGACCCGTATCCTGCGCGAGAAGGGCGCCCAGAGCGGCGCCATCGTCACCGGCATCCAGGGCAAGGAGCCGTCGGAAGCGCAGGCGCTGGAACTGGCGCGCTCCTTCCCGGGCCTGGCCGGCATGGACCTGGCCAAGGTCGTCTCGGTGAAAGAGCCCTACGAATTCGTGGAAACCGAGTGGAAGCTGGGCGAAGGTTTCGGCAAGCAGGACAATCCCAAGTACCACGTGGTCGCCTTCGACTATGGCGTCAAGCGCAACATCCTGCGCATGCTGGCCGAGCGCGGCTGCAAGGTGACCGTGCTGCCGGCGCAGGCGACTGCCGCCGATGCCCTGGCGCTCAATCCTGACGGCATTTTCCTGGCCAACGGCCCGGGCGATCCGGAACCCTGCGACTACGCGATCAAGGCAAGCGCGGAGCTGATCGAGAAGGGCATCCCGACCTTCGGCATCTGCCTCGGCCACCAGATCATGGCGCTGGCATCCGGCGCCAGGACCATGAAGATGAAGTTCGGCCACCACGGCGCCAACCACCCGGTGCAGGACCTCGATTCGAAGAAGGTCCTGATCACCTCGCAGAACCACGGCTTCGCGGTCGACCCGCAGACCCTGCCGGCCAACTGCCGCGTCACCCACGTGTCGCTGTTCGACGGTTCGCTGCAGGGTTTCGAGCGCACGGACAAACCGGCGTTCTGCTTCCAGGGCCACCCGGAAGCCTCGCCCGGCCCGACCGACGTCGCCTACCTGTTCGACCGCTTCATCGGCCTGATGCAAAAGAGCGGAGAAAAAGACAATGCAGAAGGAAAAGTAAATGCCTAAGCGTAGTGATATCAAAAGCATCCTGATCATCGGCGCGGGTCCGATCGTCATCGGCCAGGCGGTCGAATTCGATTACTCGGGCGCCCAGGCCTGCAAGGCCCTGCGCGAGGAAGGCTACAAGGTCATCCTGGTCAACTCGAACCCGGCGACCATCATGACCGACCCGGAAACGGCGGACGTCACCTACATCGAGCCGATCACCTGGAAGGTCGTCGAGCGCATCATCGACAAGGAGCGCCCGGACGCGATCCTGCCGACCATGGGCGGCCAGACCGCGCTGAACTGCGCGCTCGACCTGCACCACAACGGCGTGCTGGAAAAATACAATGTCGAGCTGATCGGCGCGACCCCGGAAGCGATCGACAAGGCCGAGGACCGCGCCAAGTTCAAGGACGCGATGACCAAGATCGGCCTCGGTTCGGCGCGCTCGGGCGTGGCGCACTCGATGGAAGAGTCGTGGGCGGTGCAGCGCGAGCTGGGCTTCCCGACCATCATCCGTCCGTCCTTCACGATGGGCGGCAGCGGCGGCGGCATCGCCTACAACGAGGAAGAATTCGAGCAGATCTGCAAGCGCGGCCTGGAAGCCTCGCCGACCAGCGAGCTCCTGATCGAAGAGTCCCTGCTCGGCTGGAAAGAGTACGAGATGGAGGTGGTCCGCGACAAGAAGGACAACTGCATCATCATCTGCTCGATCGAGAACCTGGATCCGATGGGCGTGCACACCGGCGACTCGATCACCGTCGCGCCGGCGCAAACGCTGACCGACAAGGAATACCAGATCATGCGCAACGCGTCGATCAACGTGCTGCGCGAGATCGGCGTCGACACCGGCGGCTCGAACGTGCAGTTCGCGATCAACCCGAAGGACGGCCGCATGATCGTCATCGAGATGAACCCGCGCGTGTCGCGTTCGTCGGCGCTGGCCTCGAAGGCCACCGGCTTCCCGATCGCGAAAGTGGCGGCCAAGCTGGCGGTCGGTTTCACGCTCGACGAGCTGCGCAACGAGATCACCGGCGGCGCCACGCCGGCGTCCTTCGAGCCCTCGATCGACTACGTGGTCACCAAGATCCCGCGCTTCACCTTCGAGAAATTCCCGACCGCGGACAAGCACCTGACCACCCAGATGAAATCGGTGGGCGAGGTGATGGCCATGGGCCGCACCTTCCAGGAATCCTTCCAGAAGGCCCTGCGCGGCCTGGAAGTGGGCGTCGACGGCCTGAACGAGAAGACCCGCGACCGCGAGAAGATCGAAGAGGAACTCGGCGAGCCGGGTCCGGAGCGCATCTGGTACGTGGGTGATGCGTTTGCCCAGGGCTTTACCCTGGAAGAGGTGCACAACCTGACCAAGATCGATCCGTGGTTCCTGGTGCAGATCAAGGAAATCGTCGACATCGAGCTGTGGCTGGATCACCAGAAGCTCGACAGCCTGGACAAGCCGCTGCTGTACAAGCTCAAGCAGAAGGGCTTCTCGGACCGCCGCCTGGCCTTCCTGATGCAGACCACGCCGGAAGCCGTACGCGCGCGCCGCCACGCGCTGGGCATCCGTCCGGTCTACAAGCGGGTCGACACCTGCGCCGCCGAGTTCGCGACCGACACGGCCTACATGTACTCGACCTACGACGAGGAGTGCGAGTCCAATCCGACCGACAAGAAGAAGATCATGGTGCTCGGCGGTGGCCCGAACCGCATCGGCCAGGGCATCGAGTTCGACTACTGCTGCGTGCACGCGGCCCTCGCCATGCGCGAAGACGGCTACGAGACCATCATGGTCAACTGCAATCCGGAGACGGTCTCGACCGACTACGACACCTCGGACCGCCTGTACTTCGAGTCGCTGACCCTGGAAGACGTGCTGGAGATCGTCGAGCTGGAGAAGCCGATTGGGGTGATCGTGCAGTACGGCGGCCAGACGCCACTGAAACTCGCGCTGGATCTGGAAGCCAACGGCGTGCCGATCATCGGCACCTCGCCGGACATGATCGACGCCGCCGAAGACCGCGAGCGCTTCCAGCAGCTGCTGCAGAAGCTCGGCCTGCGCCAGCCGCCGAACCGTACCGCCCGTACCGAGGCCGACGCGCTCGCGCTGGCCGACGAAATCGGCTACCCGTTGGTGGTGCGCCCGTCCTACGTGCTGGGCGGCCGCGCGATGGAAATCGTCCACGAGCAGCGCGACCTCGAACGCTACATGCGCGAAGCGGTCAAGGTCTCGCACGATTCGCCGGTGCTGCTGGACCGCTTCCTGAACGACGCCATCGAAGTCGACGTCGACTGCATCTCGGACGGCGAAGCCACCTTCATCGGCGGCGTCATGGAACACATCGAACAGGCCGGCGTGCACTCGGGCGACTCGGCCTGCTCGCTGCCGCCGTACTCGCTGTCGCAAGAGACCATCGCTGAACTCAAGCACCAGACCTCGCTGATGGCCAAGGCCCTGAACGTGGTCGGCCTGATGAACGTGCAGTTCGCCATCCAGCAAACGGAAGAGGACGGCAAGACGGTCGACACCGTGTTCGTGCTGGAAGTGAATCCGCGCGCCTCGCGTACCGTGCCCTTCGTCTCCAAGGCGACCGGCCTGCAGCTGGCGAAAATCGCCGCACGCTGCATGGTCGGCCAGACCCTCGCCAGCCAGGGCGTCACGCACGAGGTGACGCCGCCGTTCTACAGCGTCAAGGAAGTCGTGTTCCCGTTCGTGAAGTTCCCGGGCGTCGACACCATCCTGGGACCGGAAATGAAGTCGACCGGCGAGGTGATGGGTGTCGGCATGACCTTCGGCGAAGCCTTCGTGAAGTCGCAGCTGGCGGCCGGCATCATCCTGCCGACCAAGGGTGCCGTGTTCCTGTCGGTGAAGGGCGCGGACAAGCCGCGTACCGTCGGCGTGGCGCGCGAACTGGTGGCGCTGGGCTTCGACCTGGTGGCGACCAAGGGCACCGCCGCGGTCATCGAGGCGGCCGGCATCCCGGTGCGTTCGGTGAACAAGGTGCTGGAGGGACGTCCGCACGTGGTCGACATGATCAAGAACCGCGAGATCGTCATGGTGGTCAACACCGTGGAAGAGAAGCGTTCGGCGATCAAGGACTCGGCCACCATCCGTACCTCGGCCCTGCAGTCGCGCGTGGTCACCTACACGACCATCGCCGGCGCGGAAGCCGCGATCGAGGGCATGCGCCACCTGGAAGACCTGCGCGTCTACGATTTACAAGGTCTCCATAAAACCTTAAACTAAGCATCAGTGTAAGAACTGAGTAGTACCAAACGACCACAGAGCTCGCGCGGCCCAGGCGCCGCGCGCCTCTGTGGTTTTCACTTGGTGCGTCCAATCACCAACAGATAGAGCGACATGAACACTACCGTACCACTGACCAAATACGGCGCTGAACTCCTGAAGGAAGAGCTGCACCAGCTCAAGACCAAGGAGCGCCGTAATGTGATCGACGCGATCGCCGAGGCGCGTTCGCACGGCGACCTGTCCGAAAATGCAGAATACGATGCCGCCAAGGAGCGCCAGGCCTTCGTCGAAGGCCGCATCGCGGAACTCGAAGGCAAGCTGAGCGCCGCGCAGATCATCGACCCGGCCACGCTGGACGCGGAAGGCCGCGTCGTCTTCGCGTCGACCGTCGACCTGGAAGACCTGGACAACGGCCAGAAGGTCAGCTACCAGATCGTCGGCCTCGATGAAGCCGACCTGAAACTGAACAAGGTGTCGGTGACCTCGCCGATCGCCCGCGCCCTGATCGGCAAGTACGCCGGCGACGTGGTCGAAGTGCAGGCCCCGTCGGGTCCGCGCGAATACGAAATCCTCGAAGTCCGCTACGTCTGATGACCACCAGCCGGACGGCAGCGCCGTCGTCCTCCGCCAGTCCCGCCGGAAGTCGCCTGGCCGCCGCGCGGCTGCTGGCGGCCGTGTTGTGGGCCGGCGCGCTGTGGGCGCTCGGCTACATCGCCGCGCCGGCCGTGTTCGCGGCGGTGCCGAGCACGGTGGCGGGCGACGTCGTGGCCGTGCTCCTCGATCGCCTCGGCTGGGTGTCGCTCGGCTGCGCCGCGCTGGTTCTGGTGCTGGTACGCCTGTCGCCCGACCTCGACCCGCGGCGCCGGCGCTCGCTGAACCTGCTGGTGCTGGCCATGCTGGCCTGTGCGCTGGTCATGTGGGCCGGGCTGCAGCCGGCCATGGCGCAGATGCGCGAACTGGCCGGCCCGGAAGGGGTGAGGGCCTCGCCATACTGGACCCGGTTCGCCGTGATGCATGGGGTGTCGCAGCTGTTTCACGTGATCGAGAGTATTCTCGCTGCGATGCTGGTGCTGAAGAGCCGTTGATCCAGATTTTGTAGGGTGGGCGGATCCTCCGCCCGCGCGTTCAGGCAACTTGTCAATACCGGAAGCATTTTTCGTCAATTCTTGCGTGAGCTGAACGCGTGGGCAGGAGACCTGCCCACCCTACGCCCCTCAGCTTGGAAGACTGATGCTGGATAAAGGGCGAAAAAAACCGGGTCTCCCCGGTCTTGATCACTTGTTCAGTGAATTCTTCTTGGTAGAAGTCTGACGCGGCTTGGCGCGCTTGATGTTGCCGCCCGCGGTCACACGTTCGTTTCCCTTGATCATGACCTTGGTGACGCTCGGCTTCTTGGTGCCGCTGGCGCTGGCCTTGACGATGGTGACTTCGCGCATGCCCTTGCCGGCCTTGCTGCTGCGTTCCTTGACGGTTTCCTTCTTCGGGCGGTAGAGCACCAGCAGCTTGCCGATGTGCTGGACCGGCGCCGCGTCGAGTTCTTCGCAGACCTGCTCGTACATGGCGATACGGGCTTCGCGGTCGTCGCCGAACACGCGCACCTTGATCAGGCCGTGCGCGTCGAGGCTGGCGGCGATTTCCTTCATGACCGATTCGGTCAGGCCGGATTCGCCGATCATGACGACTGGATTGAGTCCGTGGGCCTCGGCGCGCAGGGCGCTGCGCTCGGCCGGAGTGAGTTTAAGCATAATAAGTTTTGGAAGTACCTTTAAAAGCAGTATTCTACGCGAATGGCCAAGAACAAATTAAACAAAAACTGGTTGCATGACCATATTAACGACCCTTACGTCAAACTGGCCCAGAAAGAGGGCTACCGTGCCCGCGCCGCCTACAAGCTCAAGGAAATCGACGAAAGCGAAAAGCTGATCAAGCCGGGCCAGGTGATCGTCGACCTCGGCTGTACCCCGGGCAGCTGGGCCCAGTACACCCGCCGCAAGCTGGCCGGCGCGGACGGCGGCCGCATCCACGGCACCATCATCGGGCTCGACATGCTGCCGATGGAGCCGATCGCCGATGTGCAGACCATCCTCGGTGATTTCCGCGAAGAAGAGGTGCTGGGTCAACTCGACGAACTGTTGCAAGGCCGCAAGGTCGACCTCGTGCTGTCCGACATGGCGCCGAATCTGTCGGGTATTCCCACTGCCGATGCGGCGCGAATGGAACACTTGATCGACCTGGCCATTGAGTTTTCTCAACTGCACATGAAACCGGGCGGCGCTCTGCTGGTGAAGTGCTTTAAAGATATGGGATTTACCCAGATACTGGAAAAGTTTCGTACCGAGTTCAAGACCGTCAAGCAGGTCAAACCGAAGGCAAGCCGGGACAAATCCTCGGAAATTTTCCTGCTTGGACGCGGTCTGAAGAATCCAGTGGCGTGAAATACAGGGCTGGATGCTGTTTTGCCCTTGATATTCGGCGCGGCAACCGCACATCACCCGCGTGAGGCTGGTTGCGCGAACGTCGCCGCCGGCTGGACATGTAAAATTGGCATTTCAGCACTATTGCCGTACGTTGCGTGGCAGCGTCGGCTTATTGCGGTTAAAATCGTCATACTGATATCGGTAGAGATGCAATCCGCATCGGAGGAGTTTTCGTGAATAATATGTTTTCCAAATCCGCCATCTGGGTGGTCGTTGCGCTGCTGTTGTTCATGCTGTTCAAGCAGTTCGACAACCACAGCGTCGCCGGCGGCAGCAAGACCATCGCTTATTCCGAGCTTCTCGATGAGGTGAAGGCGCGTCGCATCAAGGACGTCGTGATCGAAGGCTCGAACATCACCGCGACCCGCCAGGACGACACCAAGGTGCGCGCCACCGCGACCATCCTCGACCGTGGCCTGATCGGCGACCTGCGCGAGAACGGCGTGCGTTTCGACGTGAAGCCGCCAGAGGAACCATCGTTCCTGCAGCAGGTCTTCATCTCCTGGTTCCCGATGCTGCTCCTGATCGGCGTGTGGGTGTTCTTCATGCGCCAGATGCAGGGCGGCGGCAAGGGCGGCGCTTTCTCCTTCGGCAAGTCGAAGGCGCGCATGCTCGATGAAACCAACAACACCGTCACCTTCGCCGACGTCGCCGGTTGCGACGAAGCGAAAGAAGAAGTCTCGGAAATCGTCGACTTCCTGAAGGACCCGACCAAGTTCCAGAAACTGGGCGGCCGGATCCCGCGCGGCGTGCTGATGGTCGGTCCTCCGGGTACCGGTAAGACCCTGCTGGCGCGCGCCATCGCCGGCGAAGCCAAGGTGCCGTTCTTCTCGATCTCCGGTTCCGACTTCGTCGAGATGTTCGTCGGCGTGGGTGCATCCCGCGTGCGCGACATGTTCGAGAACGCCAAGAAACACTCGCCTTGCATCATCTTCATCGACGAGATCGACGCCGTCGGCCGCCACCGCGGCGCCGGCATGGG
Source organism: Massilia sp. UMI-21 (assembly GCA_015277795.1). Taxonomy (NCBI): domain Bacteria; kingdom Pseudomonadati; phylum Pseudomonadota; class Betaproteobacteria; order Burkholderiales; family Oxalobacteraceae; genus Massilia; species Massilia sp. UMI-21. The sequence continues at coordinate 2,319,356 of CP063848.1, forward strand.
CGGCGGCAACGACGAGCGCGAACAGACCCTGAACCAGTTGCTGGTCGAAATGGACGGATTCGAGGCCTCCTCGGGCGTGATCGTGATCGCCGCGACCAACCGCGCCGACGTGCTCGACAAGGCGCTGCTGCGTCCGGGCCGCTTCGACCGCCAGGTGATGGTGGGCCTGCCGGACATCCGCGGCCGCGAGCAGATCCTGAACGTGCACATGCGCAAGGTGCCGATCGGTACCGACGTCAAGGCCGACATCCTGGCGCGCGGCACCCCGGGCTTCTCGGGCGCCGACCTGGCCAACCTGGTCAATGAGGCCGCGCTGTTCGCCGCGCGCCGCAGCAAGCGCCTGGTCGAGATGATCGACTTCGAAGACGCCAAGGACAAGATCTACATGGGTCCGGAACGCAAGTCGATGATCATCCGCGAGGAAGAGCGCCGCAACACGGCCTATCACGAATCGGGCCACGCGGTGGTCGCCAAGCTGCTGCCGAAGGCCGATCCGGTGCACAAGGTCACGATCATGCCGCGCGGCTATGCCCTCGGCCTGACCTGGCAGCTGCCCGAGCACGACAACCTGTCGGGCTACAAGGACAAGATGCTGGAAGAGATCTCGATCCTGTTCGGCGGCCGCATTGCTGAAGAGATCTTTGTCGGCCAGATGTCCACCGGCGCTTCGAACGACTTCGCCCGCGCGACCAAGCTGGCCCGTTCGATGGTCACGCGCTTCGGCATGTCCGAGAGCATGGGCGTGATGGTCTACGAAGACAGCGAGAACGAAGGCTTCTTCGGCGGCGCCACCAAGACCATCTCGGAAGCGACGCAGCAGAAGGTCGACGCCGAGATCCGCGCCATCCTCGACACCCAGTACGCACTGTCGCGCCGCCTGCTGGAAGAGAACCGCGACAAGGTCGAAATGATGACGAAAGCACTGCTCGACTGGGAAACCATCGACGCCGAGCAGATCAACGACATCATGGCGGGCCGCGAGCCGCGCCAGCCGACTTCCAGCATCCTGACCAAGCGCACCCCGCCGGGTGACGGCGGCTCGGGCGGCGTGGCGCCGAACGCCACCGCGCCTGCTTGATTTGCGGCCTGATCGCCTCTTCTAGTCGAGCAAAGGCATCCCGGTGGATGCCTTTTGCTCGTTAACGCTTCACCATCCCAGCGCTTCCACGCCATGCCCCAGAACCTGCAATGCGGCCAGTACAGCTTCGCGCTGGACGGTCCAGGCGCCGCCCATCCGGTCGTGATGGGTATCCTGAACCTGACCCCCGATTCCTTTTCCGACGGCGGCCGCTACCAGGGCCTCGAGTTCGCGCTCTCGCACGCCGAGGAGATGATCCGCGACGGGGCCGGCATGATCGACATCGGTGGCGAATCGACCCGGCCGGGCTCGCCCGGCGTCGCGCTGGCGGAAGAGCTGGCGCGCGTGATGCCGGCACTGTATGCGCTGCGCACGCTCGATTGCGCCCTGTCGGTCGACACCTGCAAGCCGGAAGTCATGCGTGAGGCGATCATCGCCGGCGCCGACATGATCAACGACATCAACGGTTTTCGCGCGCCCGGCGCCATCGAGGCGGTGCGCGACAGCGATTGCGGCCTGTGCGTGATGCACATGCAGGCGACCCCGCAGACCATGCAGCAGGCGCCCAGCTACGGCGACGTGGTGGGCGAGGTCGTCGACTTCCTGAATCGGCGGGTGGACGCGATGGTGGCCGCCGGGATCGAACGGGAACGCATCTGCATCGACCCGGGTTTCGGCTTCGGCAAGACGGTCGAGCACAATTTCGCGCTGCTGCGCCAGCTCGCGCGCATCCGTGACGCGCTGGGCCTGCCGGTGCTGGCCGGGATGTCGCGCAAGTCGATGATCGGCGCAGTGACGGGACGTCCGGTCGAGCAAAGAGTTGCCGGAAGTATTGGAGCGGCATTGGCTGCGGTAGCGCATGGCGCTAGAATCGTGCGTGTGCATGATGTGGCGGATACGGTTGATGCCTTGAAGGTATGGCACGCAGCCAACAACGATTAATCACGGAAAAGAGAGTAGAAGAAGAATGGCACGAAAATATTTCGGTACGGATGGTGTTCGTGGTCTGGTCGGCGCAGCGCCGATTACGCCTGACTTCGTGATGCGCCTCGGCTATGCCGCCGGCACGGTGCTCGCCAAAGGCGCCAAGTCGAGCAGCGGCCGCCCGGTCGTCCTGATCGGCAAGGACACCCGCATTTCGGGTTACATGCTGGAAGCCGCGCTGGAGGCGGGCTTCTCCGCCGCCGGCGTGGACGTGATGCTGGCCGGCCCGATGCCGACCCCGGCCATTGCCTACCTGACCCGCGCCCTGCGCCTGCAAGCCGGCGTGGTGATCTCGGCTTCGCACAATCCTTTCCAGGACAACGGCATCAAGTTCTTCTCCCGACACGGCACCAAGCTGCCCGACGCGGTCGAACTGGAAATCGAAGAAGCCATCGACGAGCCGATGGGCTGTGTGCCTTCCGACAAGCTGGGCCGCGCGTCGCGCCTGCGCGATGCCCAGGGCCGCTACATCGAATTCTGCAAGAGCACCTTCCCGAACGAACTCGACCTGCGCGGCCTGAAGATCGTGGTCGACAGCGCCCATGGTGCGGCCTACAACATCGCACCGCACGTGTTCCACGAACTCGGCGCCGAAGTGGTCTCGATCGGCGCCCAGCCGGACGGTTTCAACATCAATGCCGGCGTCGGCGCTACCGCGCCGAAGGCCTTGTCGGAAGCGGTCGTGGCCAACAAGGCCGACCTCGGCATTGCGCTGGACGGCGACGCCGACCGCCTGATCATGGTCGACGCGGGCGGACGCGTCTACAACGGCGACGAATTGCTGTACCTGATGGTGCGCGACCGCATGGCGACCGGCCCGGTGGCCGGCGCGGTCGGCACCCTCATGACCAACATGGCGCTGGAAGTGGCCTTCAAGCAGATGGGTGTCGGCTTCGCGCGTGCCAAGGTGGGCGATCGCTATGTGCTGGAAGTGATGCAGGAGCGCGGCTGGCTGTTCGGCGGCGAGAGCTCGGGCCACCTGCTGGCCCTGGACAAGCACAGCACCGGCGACGGCATCGTCTCGGCGCTGCAGGTGCTGTCGGCGCTCAAGCGCAGCAACATGTCGCTGGCCGAATGCTGCAGCGAGCTCACGCTCTATCCGCAGACCCTGATCAACAAGCGCGTCACGCCGGGTTTCGACTGGACCAGCGACCAGGCCCTGGTGGCCGAGAAGGAAGCGGTCGAGCGCGAACTGGGCGACGCGGGCCGGGTCTTGATCCGGGCATCGGGCACCGAGCCCCTGATCCGCGTCATGGTCGAGGCCAAGGAGGCCGAACTGGCCGAGAGCATGGCGCGCCGCATCGCCGACAAGCTGGCCGCCTGACGCAGGGCATGGGTGCGCGATTTGACGCGCACCCGTTGCGGGAGTATGATCGGCCCCAATCGGAGTGTAGCGCAGCCCGGTAGCGCACCTGGTTTGGGACCAGGGGGTCCAAGGTTCGAATCCTTGTACTCCGACCACCGCTTCTTCTGCGGGCTGTCGATCGACAGCCCGTTTCGTTTCTGCGGCCCGGTAATCCGGACCGTCTACGCCATCTTCATCTGCCCATAGCTCAGTTGGATAGAGCATCAGCCTTCTAAGCTGAGGGTCGCTGGTTCGAACCCAGCTGGGCAGGCCACTCCTCGTCGGCGATCCGCACGCCATCGCAAGGCATGTATTTCGCGAATGCCGTCCGGTGCAGTAAGATCACGGTCCGGACGGGCCTGTCGTGGCTCTCCCTCACCACTATTTCGGACCGCATGCTTTTCCTGACTGTTCCCTACGCCGAGAAGGACGAAGCCAAGGCGCTCGGCGCCCGCTGGAATCCCACCAAACGCCGCTGGTACGTGCCGGACGGCGTCGCTACCGCCGCTTTTGCCAAATGGGCCGCGCAGGGCGGCGATGCCGCCGGCGCCGCTGGCGTGGCCGGCGGCCGCGTCGACAGCTACCTGGGCAAGACCGTGACCGGCACCAACTACGTCGCGCTCGACCATGACTGCAATCCTTTCGAGCCCTGCACGCAATGCGCACTGGCCTTGGCCGATACCGAGTGGCCCAAGGCACGCCAGCAGCTGGCCGGCCTGGTCGCGAAGCTGTAATCCGGGGCGCGCGCGTCCCGGCAGGCGAACGGCGTCCGCAGCGCTGCCGTGTTAACGTTCCGGCTCCGCGCACTTCCCCTGCGTGCGCGCTTTCGGAGACTGCCCATGCCCTTCGCACGACTGTTCCAGCCCTGCATCCGTTTCTCCTGCCTGCTGGCGCTGGTGTACGCATTGGCTCCCACCGTCCGTGCGGCCGACGCGCCGGCCGCGCCGGCACCGGAGGAAACATTCATGTTGCAGCTGGCGCAAGACAGCGACCAGGCCCAGGATCCGGGCGCGGGCAGCGTGCAGTTCATCGGTACCGCCACGGTGATCATCCGCTACCAGGGCTTCACGATCCTGACCGACCCGAACTTCCTGCACAAGGGCGAGCACGTGCACCTCGGGTATGGCTTGACGTCGGAACGCACGACCGATCCGGCCATCGAGTTCGAACAACTGCCGCGGATCGACCTGGTCGTGCTTTCCCATTTCCATGGCGACCATTTCGACCAGCTGGTACAGGAAAAGCTCAACCGCGCCACGCCGATCGTCACCACCAAGGAGGGGAGCGAACGGCTCAAGCGCCTGGGATTCACCCGCACCATCGGCCTGAGCAGCTGGGACCGGCTCGAAGTCGCCAAGGGCGCCGCCCGCCTGCGCCTGACGGCCACGCCGGCGCGCCACGGCCCGGCCGGCGTGGCCGTCCTGCTGCCGACGGTAATGGGTTCCGTGCTCGATTTCGGCGCCGATCCGGCGGCGCCCGATTACCGCATGTACATCAGTGGCGACACGCTGGTGTACGACGACATCCGCGCGATCCCGCAGCGCTTTCCGAACATCGACCTGGCGCTGCTGCACCTGGGCGGCACCCGCATCCTCGGCGTGGTGAAGCTGACGATGGACGGCAAGGACGGGGTGCGCATGATGCAGATCGTGCGGCCGGGGAAGACCGTGCCGATCCACTACAACGACTACGATGTGTTCAAGTCGCCGCTCGCGGACTTCGCGCGCGAGGTCGAGGCGGCCGGCCTCGAGAAGGACGTGGTCTACCTCGCGCACGGCGACACCTATTCGTTTGGCCGGACACAGCGGTAAAAGGCAGGTGGCCGCGCCGTCCGTTCCGGGGTGTCGTCGCCGGCGCGACCCGCTCAATCGTGCGCGCTCGCCATACCGCTGAGTAAACGCTATGATGCCAGCCTGACAAGAATTGCTTCCAGGCCCAAGGCATGTCCCGAGTGCACCACTCCAGTCCGAACGATACCCTGGCCCAGCGTGACCGGAGGCTCGTCACCGGCATCGCGATATCGGCACTGCTGCATGGCCTGCTGTTGTCCCTGCAATTCGGTGTTCCGGGCTTCGATAGCGGGCAGGCGGGGCCGATCCAGGTCACGCTGGCGCCGCCGGTGCCGTCACCCGCACCCGACCCCGTGCCAGCCCCTGTGGACGCCCCGGCCTTGCCGCTGCCGCCGCTGCCGCTGCCGACGCCGTCCGCGGCGCCGGCCAGGGGCTTGCGCCTGGTCGACCCGCGCCCGCAGCAGGTCGAGACGGCGCAGTCGGTGCAGCCGAAGCCTGCGGCCAAACCGGTCCGGGGTCCGAAGCCGAAACGCCGTGCCCCGGTGGCGGCGCCCGTCATCGCATCGCTGGCCCAGCCAGATGCCCCCTTTGCCGTCGCGCCTCCGCCGGCCGAGATCGAGCCCGAGCTCGTCCCGAGCGCGGTCAGCAGCGATGCCGACATCCAGCCTGATCCCGATGAAGTCGCCATTGCGGCGCGCGCCGACCAGCAGGTCGCCGAGGCCGAGCGCCAGCGCCAGGAAGAAACCGACCGGATCGCAAGCGCCGAAGCGCAGCAACGCCTCGAGGCCGAGACTGCGCGCCTGCTGCGCGAGGAACAGGAACTCGTCACCCGGCGGGAACGCGATGCCCTTGCCCAGCGCGAGGCCGCCTTGCAGGCAGAGGAGCGACAGCGGCTCGAACGGCAGCAGGCGGAGCAAAAGTTCGCCGAACAGGAGTTGGCGGCGCGCGAGCTGGCGCAGCAACAGCTGGTCGAGCGCGAACGCCAGGAGGCCGAGCGGCGCGCTGCCGAGCAGCGCCTGGCCGAACAGTTGGCGGCGGAGGAGGCGCGGATCGCGCAGCAACGGCTTGACGAGCGCCGCCGCGCCGAAGCCGAGCAGCAGCGCCTGGCCCAGCTGCGCGAAAGCGAAGCAGCGCAGGCGCGCCAGGCCGAGCAGCAGCGTGCGGCCGAGCGCGTGCTGGCCGAACGCCTCGCCGCCGAGCGCCGCGCAGCCGAAGAGGCCGAGCGGCGCCTGGCGCAGGAACGCGAACGCCGGCGTGCCGAGGAGCTGGCACAGCGGCAAGCCGCCGACGAGCAGGCCCGCGCGCAACGGCTGGCGCGCGAGCGTGCGGAAGAGGCGGAGCGGCGCGCCGACGAGCGCCTGCAGGCCCGGGCGCTGCCGGGGAGCGGCAACCCGGGATCGGGCGGACCCGGCGCGGGCATCCCGGGCAACGGAAGCGGGGATGGGACCAGGCCGGGCAGCGGCGTTCCGAGCGGCGCCCTGGCGAGCCGGGCGCGCGAACTGCTGCGCGGGCTGACCATCCCGAACGTGGCGCCGCCCCCGACCCGACCCGCCAGCGACGCTGCCGGCGGGCGCCGGGCGCTGGCCGATGGCGGCGAACGTGACGTGCCCTTGCGCCTGTACGTCGACAGCGTGCGCCAGAAGCTGGAACGCACGGCGGTTCTCGGCGGCGCGCAGTTTGCCTTGCGCGAGGTTCGTATCGATCCATTGGTCAGTCTGTCGCTCCGAAGCGACGGCAGCGTCGACGACGTCACCATTGTCCGATCGAGCGGCCGTGCCGACATGGACGACGCGGTACGCCGCTTCGTCCAGCTCAACGCCCGCTACGCCGCCTTCCCGCCGAACGTCGCGGCACGCTTCGACATCATCGAGATCCGCCGCGTCTGGCGCTTTGCGGACGGCCTGAAGTTACTGGAGGAAATGCGCTGAGCCGTACCGCAGCCGCTGTTTGATCAACTGCAAAGCCAAGCCCGATGGACGCCTTACGCTGAACTGAACCGTTCCAGTAAGACGACTATTTTTGATAGGCAACAATCATGGCTTCGTTTTGTTCAGTTGCAATATCTGTCTGCCGGCCGCTGGTGCTGGCCCTGTCGCTATCCGGCGTTCTGGCGGGCTGTGCCACCGGGCTGCAGTTTTCCGGTAGCGGCAAGGATGGCGGCGGCGATGCCCCGCCCACCGAAATGATCACCGAGCAGCTGATCGAAATCGAGCGGCGCATGCTGGCCGAGCAGTCGCGGCAAGACCTGTCGCCGCTGATCGTGAGCAACCCGGCCCCCTACACCATCGGCCACGGCGACGTGCTGTCGATCGTGGTCTGGGACCATCCCGAACTCGCCGGCAGCGGCATGACCGCCGCCACCGCGGCCGTCGACAGCGGCACGGCCCCGCCCAACGCCGTCCAGCCGGGTTTCGCCGTCGACCATCTGGGACGCATCCAGTTTCCGCTGATCGGCCTGCTGCACGTCGAGGGCCAGACCGAAGAGCAGGCCAGGGCGCTCCTGACCAAGAAGCTGGCGCGCTACATTACCCAGCCCAGCCTCACGCTGCGGGTGCAGTCCTACCGCAGCAAGCGGGTCTACATCGACGGCGAAGTCAAGGCGCCGGGCCTGCAGGCGATCAACGATATCCCCATGACCCTGGTCGAGGCGCTGAACCGCGCCGGCGGCATGCTGCCCACTGCCGACCAAAGTCGCATCTTGATCGAACGGGGCTCCGGCCGCTACATGATCAACTTGCGCGACCTGGTGCAGAAGGGCGTCAACCCGGGCACCGTGCTGCTCAGGCACGGCGACGTGGTGCGCGTGCATTCGCGTGACGAAAGCAAGGTATTCGTGTCCGGCGAGGTGGTCACGCCACGCGCACTCACCATGCACAATGGCCGCCTCACCCTCAACGAGGCGCTGGGCGAGAGCGGTGGCGTCAGTCCCCTGAGTGGCGATGCGCGCCAGATCTACGTGGTGCGCAAGACCCCCGAGCGTACCCGCGTATTCCAGCTCGACGCCCGCGTGAGCGGAGCGCTGGCGATCGCCGAGTCGTTCGAACTGCGGCCGAAAGACGTGGTGTATGTCGCCGCTTCGCCGCTGGCCAACTGGAACCGTCACCTGAGCCTGCTGTTCCCGGGAGCGCTGACGTCCGCAGTCGGCGTCACTACCCGTCCCTGAGCACCCGCCCTGATACCTGATCCTGAGCATCTCTCTCCTGACGAGGTCCGCCACCATGAGCAATCCAGCCGACGCCCATCCGCTGACCCATCTCTCGCACAGTCCGCCCGTGCTGTCGGTGCCGTTCGATCCACGGCCTCCGGAGCCCCTGCCGGAAGAACCCACCGTCGACCTGAAAGGCTACTTCAACACCTTGTACGACAGCCGCTGGCTGATCGGCAGCATCACGGCCTTCATCACCGTGGTGGCGGTGCTGTATGCGCTGGTGGCCAAGCCGGTCTACGAGGCCAACCTCATGATCCACGTCGAAGAGGAAAGCCCGAACGCGTCCAAGAACATCCTGAGCGAAGCCTCGTCGCTGTTCGAAACCAAGAAGGCCGCCATCGCCGAGATGGAGCTGCTGCGTTCCCGCATGGTGGTGTCGCGCGCGGTGGACAACCTCCAGCTCTATATCGAGGTCCAGCCGAAGTACTTCCCGGTGGCGGGCTTCTGGTTCGCCAACCAGAACGCCGGCAACCTGTCCAACCCCGGTCTGTTCGGCTATGGCGGATACGTGTGGGGCGGAGAGAAAGCCGACGTGTCGGTGTTCGAGGTGCCCGATTCCTGGCTCAACCGCGAATTCGTGCTGACCGCGCGTGCCGGCAACCGCTATCGCTTCTCCGGCGGCGGCCAGCGCCTGGCCTTCGACGGCACCGTCGGCCAGCGCTATCGGGTCCCGCTTCCGGACGGCCTGCTCGAAATCAAGGTCGACCGCTTGTACGCCAATCCGGGCGCGCGCTTCCGCATCAAGCGCAAGTCGCGCCTGGGCACCATCCAGGCCATCCAGAGTGCGATGGTGATCACCGAGCAGGGCAAGCAGTCCGGCGTCATCGAGGTCAAGCTGCAGGGCGAGAGTTCCGCCCGCATCAACAGCCTCCTGAGCGAGATCGGTCGCGAATACATGCGCCAGAACCTGGCGCGCAAGACCGAGGAAGCCGAGAAGTCGCTTGCCTTCCTGAACCAGCAACTGCCGATCCTCAAGCGCCAGCTGGAGCAATCCGAAGACCGCTACAACCAGTTCCGCAACGCGCACGGCACCGTCGACCTGCGCGAGGAAGCGCGCATGAGCCTGGCACAGGCAGCGGCGGCCCATACCCGCCGCATGGAACTGATGCAGAAAAAGACCGAGCTGCTGGCGCGGTTCACCGAAGACCATCCGGTGGTAATGGCGATCAATCGCCAGCGCAAGGAAGTCGACGACGAAATCGAAGCCATCGCCAGCCGCATCCGCACCCTGCCGGTGATGGAACAGGACGAAGCGCGCCTGACGCGCGACATCAAGGTCAACACCGACCTGTACACGGCCTTGTCGAACACCGCGCAGCAGCTGCGCCTGATCTCCGTCGGGCGGGTCAGCAACGTGCGCCTGGTCGACGCGCCGATCGCACCGGAGAAGCCGATCAAGCCGAACCGGCCGCTGATCGTCGCGATGGCGGTGGTCACCGGCCTGTTCCTGGGGACGCTGATCGCTTTTACCCGCAAGGCCATGCGCGGCGGAATCGACGATCCCCAGAAGATCGAGCGGATGCTGCGCGCGCGGGTCGTGTACGCGTCCATCCCGCACAGCGGCAACCAGGACAAGCTGATGCGCAAGTCCAAGCCCGATGGCGTGCTGCCGCTGCTGGCGCAGATCCTGCCGGAAGATCCTGCGGTCGAGAGCCTGCGCAGCTTCCGCGCAGCGCTGCAGTTCTCCATGCCGCACTTCAAGAACAACGTCGTCATGATGGCCGGCCCCACCCGCGACCTCGGCAAGTCCTTCATCGCCGCCAACTTCGCGGCCGTGATGGCTGCCAGCGGCAAGCGCGTGCTGCTGATCGATGCCGACATGCGCAACGGGCACCTGCATCGCTATTTCGGTGTGGAGCGCGGCAAAGGCTTGTCGCGCGCGATCGCCGGCGGCGCCACGGTCGACGAAGTCATCCACCGTAACGTGCTGGACCGGCTCGACTTCATCCCGACCGGCGAATTGCCGACCAACCGGGCCGAATTCCTGCTGCACCTGAACTTCGGTACGCTGCTCGAGACGGTCAGCCCGCTCTACGATCTGGTGCTGATCGATCCTCCTCCGCTGCTTGCCGTCGCCGATGCCCTGATCATCGGCGCCCACGCCGGTGCCGTGTTCCTGGTCACCCGCTCCGCGGTGACGACGGAAGGGCAGATCAATGAATCGATCAAGCGCCTGAACCACGCCGGGATTTCGCCGCGCGGCGTGCTGTTCAACGACATGGCCCTTCGGCTGGGAGATTACCGTTCTCAATACGGCGGCGGACCGCAACTGGCCTACGTGGCCTGAGTCGCGGTTTGCATCAGAAGGGATCGGTGGACCCGGCAGCGGCAGCACGCCCCCGATGTGTAGCCGGTCGATATCGCCGCGCGGCCGGCACAGCACCGTGCGCGAGACCGCGCCGCTGCCAGGTGCGTCTAAGCGCGCGCATGCTCATCAAACGCGCGACACACGGATATTCTCGGGGTTTCCTTCCTGGGTCCCCATCCTGGCGCGTGCCGGCGCCGGTCGCATGGCGCACGGAGACCAGCGGCAGGCGCAGGGCCGCGGCGTGTCCAGCTCTGCCGTTCCCGGATTGATCGAGTACCGTTTCGCACTTCCTGCGCGAGTCGGCCCACGTGTCTGCGAGCTGGCCCACGTGCATGCCGAGCTGGCCTTCGTTGTGCCGCATCATTGATTGATTGCTTGCTTGCTTGCGCTCGCTTCGGTAAGAGCATGGCGCTTCTGGACGCTTCAAGCAGGTCGGACGAAGGCGGCGACGGTTTCGTCGTCCAGTCCAGGCCAGCTGCGGAGCTTCGTTGCCAGGCACGACCGAACAAGCCTTGTCGAGCCAGAGGCGGGGCGGCCATAACCGTCGTCGTTACCGACAACGCGATCATGGCCGCCTCCTGATGGATGCCGGTTCGATCCAGAGCGCATACCTTCGCGCATCGTCATCGGCGCGCTACAGAGCGATCCGCTAAGGGGCGCGGGCCGCGCACCCGCCGCCAGCCGCGATCTTGATTGGACAAGCAGCAGCGGACCGGCGGGCCCACCAAGGAGCCACTGCCAGTCCGCAGAAGCTGCGTTATCGGATACGTCAGTCCGGCGACAGTGCAACGCGAACCGGCTTGGTACGCGGTGCCAGCAGCCAAGCCTTCAGGGCGTTTCGGATCCGGATGGTGTGACGCTCGAACAGGAGGTAGAACACATACGAGAACACCACGATCGCACCGAGGACAGTGAAATACCACAGGAAATCAGTCGCCACAGTCGGGTCAAGGCGGTCGCGGCCGAGGAATTGTCGGCCGAGGAAGCGCATGAACTCGATGACAGGGACATGCAGGACGTACAGCGAGAACGAGAACTCCGAGAAGAAGACGGCGATCCGGTTGGCCCGCACATAGCCCGGGGCCGTCGGGTCCACTTCGTTGTGCAGCGAGGCCAGCAGGAGCAGGAAGGGGAGGCTGCAGATGATGTCCTGCACAAACGAGCCGGGAACGAGGTCGTCGTTGTTCCCGCGCAGCCGGTAATACACGAACAGCGCCATCGTCAGCAGCAGCAGCAGCGAGCGGCACAGCTTGCCGCAATCGATGCGAATCCGCGAGAAGGCAGCCCCGAGCAGCCAGATGATGAAATACAGCGAGATCATGTCACGCAGCGTCGACAGCAGCAGGACCAGCGCAGCGGCCGCGGCGGCGCGGCGCAGGACGCCGCCGCCGGCGAGCACCAGCAATAGCAGGGGAAACTGGATGTAGTACCAGGTTTCGTGTGCCAGGCTCCACAGGGGATAGTTGCCGCCGAAGTCGGGCACGGTGACCGTCTGCAGGCCGAACAGGTTGCCGGCGAAGGATGCCGCCGAGAACTCGTTGGCCGGATCGAAGTCCATCGGTCCGGTCGCCGCAGCGCCGATGATCAGGCCGACGGCCAGGGTCAGCAGCAGGGTGGGGACCAGCACCGTCCACAGCCGTGTGAAGCGGTCGATCGCATAATGGGCCAGTGCCTGTGGCTTGCCGAAGCGGTTCATCAGGCTGCCGCCCACCAGCCAGCCGCTGATCAGGAAGAACACGACCACCGCCTGGTGGGCGAAGCCGGTGAGGAAGGCCAGGCCCAGGTAGGCCAGCGAAGGCTCTTCGAGCGTGCGCAGGCCGGGGTAGATTTCGGCACGCAGGTGCGATGCAGCAACCTGCAGGGCCGCAAGGCCGCGCAGCGCCGAAATCAAGAGGGACTGTACTGCATTCTCGCCCAGCGGCGCCCGTGCTTGCCAATGTATCGAGGGGAATGAAACCATGTGTCTCTCCATTGGTGGAAAATCGCTAGCCGCATGTGTCCCAGGAATAGGGATGCGCGTTGCCGGACAGCGCCAGGGCAAGCCTGATCATCCAGTAACCCACATGCGCCGATTGCATCAACGAGGCCGATGCGAGGAATGTCGCTACTGCGCAGGCAGCGGACGCCGGACCAGGCGCGATGCCGCCTGGTTCGGCCTGATAAAGGGTGCCGACGCTGGCGCAGGCGCCGAGTATCCAACCGGTAATCGCTTCCGCAAGCGCATGCTCGCCTTGCCCCACCAGCGCGACGGTCATCGCGAGCCCGAGCGCCAGGCCGGCGCCGACGGCCGCCAGCGCATAGCCGCGTCCGATCGGACGGCACAGCAGGTAGCCGAGCACCGGGTAGACCGCTGTGACGCCGGCGGCGTGACCGCTGAAGGCCTTGAAGTCGAGCGGGCCGATATCGGTACCCCAGCCGAGATACGCGATCTTGCTGCCGCCCACCAGCGCCATGGCGCCGGCGTACAGGATTGTCCAGGCGACTGCTGCGCGCCACGCGCGGGCCGCCAGCAGCCACGCCCCGGCCGCGGCGGCCAGCGGCAGGGTGAGCTCGAGGTCGCCAAGGTGCAGCAGTTGCATCGCGTGCCCGTCCGTCAACGCACGATGGCGGCGAGCGTGTGCGCCAGGATCCGTACGTCGCCCCAGAAACTACGTTCTTTCACATAGCGCACGTAGTAATCGAGCTTGACCGGCAGCACGGCTTCCACGTAAGCACGCTCGGGATCGGCAGCGCGTGCCAGGATCGCGTTCTCGTCCTTGTAGCGGATCGCAGCCCAGTCGGTAATGCCGGGCGCGACCGACAGCACCACGCGCCGCTGTTCTGGCGGATAGCAGTCGACATAGCGCGGAACCTCGGGGCGCGGCCCTACCAGGCTCATGCAACCTTGGACGACGTTCCACAACTGGGGCAGCTCGTCGAGCTTGTAATGGCGCAGGAAGCGGCCGGCGTGGGTGACGCGCGGGTCGGCGCCGACCGTCAGCTGCGGGCCGTCCAGTGTGCGCTGCTGCATCGTGCGGAACTTGTAGATCGTGAACAAGCGGCCGCCGCGTCCGACCCGCTGTTGGCGGTACAGCACCGGGCCAGGCGAATCGAGCCTGATCCAGAACGCGATCACGAGCAGGATGGGCGCCAGCAGGACCAGGCCCGCCGTCGCACCCAGCAGGTCGAAGACGCGCTTGCTCATGACAGCAACTCGTGCAGTGCCGCGATCACGCGGTCCTGGTCGGCATCGAGCATGCGGGTATATAGCGGCAAGGTGAGCATCGTCGCGTAGCTGGCTTCGGCGACCGGGAAGGCGTCCGGATTCAAGCCGCAGCTCTCGCGCCAGTAGGGCTGGCGATGCAAGGGGATGAAGTGCACGCTGGTGCCGATGCCGCGTTCCGCCAGCGCGTTGATCAACTCGTCGCGGCCGATCGGTGCCCCGTCCTGCAGGCGCACCACGTACAGGTGCCAGGCGTGGGTGCTGCCGAAAGCGGGATGTGCCGGCAGCTGTAGCGGCAGCCCGGCCAGGCCTTCGTCATAGCGCTGTGCCATCCAGGCACGGCGCTGCTGGAAGCGGTCGATCTTGCGCAGTTGTTCGATGCCGATGGCGGCGGCGATGTCGGTGAGGTTGTACTTGAAGCCGGCGGCGATGACTTCGTAGAACCAGGCCGGGACGCGCGAGGTATAGCGGTCGAAGGCATCCCGGCTGATGCCATGCAGGCGCATGCAACGCATCCGGTCGCCCAGCTCGGCGTTGCGCGTGACGATCATGCCGCCTTCGCCGGTGGTCATGGTCTTGTTCGCGTAAAAGCTGAACACGGTGATGTCGCTGCCGAGCGTGCCAACGAGCTTGCCATCGAGCCGGGTGGGAAAGGCGTGCGCCGCGTCTTCGATGACGCGCAGGCCATGGCGCCTGGCCAGCGCCAGGATGGCGTCCATGTCGCAAGCCAGTCCGGCGTAGTGTACCGGCATCACGGCGCGGGTACGCGGCGTGATGGCCGCAGCCACGGCCGACGGCGAGATGTTCAGGGTCGTGGGATCGATATCGACGAAGACCGGCCGGGCGCCGAGATAGCGCACGACTTCGGCGGTGGCGGTGAAGGTCATGGTGGGAACGATCACTTCGTCGCCGGGGCCGATGCCCAGGCATTCGAGCGCCAGGTGCAGGCCCGCGGTGGCGGAATTGACCGAGATCGCTTCCACGTCGTCGCCCAGGTAGGCGCGGAATTCCTGTTCGAAGCGGCGCGTCGTCGGTCCGGTGGTCACCCAGCCGGATCGCAGGCAAACCTCGACGGCGCGGATTTCCTCGTCGCCGATGTCGGGCAGCGCAAAGGGCAGGAAGGTCCGTGGAATGTTGTCCAGCGGGTCAGTGTTCAACTGGGCGCTGGCCTGTGCCTGTTCAGCCATGGGAAGCCTCGTGTGCGAAAGTGGTCAGGAATCGTTGTCCAAGGACGGGATAGGTAAGGTTGGATAGTGCATAGGCGCGTCCGCGCTCGCCCAGCGCGCGGCGCTCGCTCCTGGACATGGCCAGCAGCGCTTCCAGCCCGCGCGCGATGGCCGCGGGATCTTCGGGCGCCACGGTCAGGCCGCAACCCGCTTCCAGCACCGGGTCATTGCCTGCCTCCACCGCATGCAGGACCGGGCAGCCTCCCATCATGTAGTCGAGCAGCTTGTTCGGCGAGATGCCGAAGCGGTACAGCGGCTGGCGTTGCCAGCCCAGGTAGGCAATGTCGAGCCGGGCCATCAGGGCCGGGATCTGCGCCTTCGGGATGGGCGGCGCGAAATACACCTGCGCCTGGCCGCGATCGAGGCCGAGCGCGCGCGCGCGCCGCTCCAGGCGGGCCTTTTCGGGACCGTCCCCCACCAGCAGGAAGGCCAGCGGCCTGCCTTTCATGAGCCTGGCGGCGTCGAGCAGCGTGTCGAGCGCATTGGACAGGCCGTGACTGCCGGCATACCCGACCACGGCAAGGCCCTGGGCACGCAGGCCGGCGAGCAGGGCGTCAAGGGCTTCGGGCAATGTCGGCGGCGCTACCAGCCACTCCGCGGGATCGGTGCCGTTCGGGATCAGGTGAAGCTTGTGCGGCGCCATCCCGCGCGCTTCCAGGTGCTCGCGCACCTTGGGCAGGATCGACACGATGGTATCGGCATGGCGGCAGGCATAGTCTTCGGCAGCCTGCAGCAGCCGGATGAACGGGTGGTGGCGTGAAAAGCCACCCAGTTCCATGGGCGACAGCGGCCACAGGTCGTGTACCTCGTGCAGCAGGCGGGCTCCGGCCAGGCGCGCGATCCGGTGCGCCGGCCAGATGTCGAGCGGATAGGTGCTGGACGCGATCACCACCTGCGGCGCCACTTCGCGCACCAGCGTACGCGCTTCGCGGAACAGGCGCAGCACGAAGGCCGCCATGTTGCGTACCCGCGCCAGTCCGTTACCCCGGTAGGCAGGCGTGGCAAACCAGGTGTACTCGATGCCGTCGATGGTCTCGTCGCGCCGCGACAGGCCGCCCATGTCGGGCGCCCGGGCGCGCACGTGCGCCTGGCTGGCCGCGACGATCCGCACCCGGTGCCCGAGTCGTACCCACTCGCGTGCGAGGTAATAGGGCCGGTATTCCATGCCGTGGTGGACGGAGCCGGCGTAGTGGTTGATCAGGAGGATGTTCATGATGATCGGCGCCTCAGGCGCGCCATGCGACTTCTTCGACCAGGCGCCGCACGTTGCAGCGCGTGCTCTCGACCCAGTTGGTTTCCCATTGCACCGGATGGGTCAGCAGGCAGATGTGTCGGTAGGTGCCGAGCGCGTCGAAGGGGGAGAGCGGGTAGTAGTAGACCGGGTACTTGCGGTCGCTGATGTAGATGTCGAAGCAGCGCAGCAGCTCCGCATCGTAGGATTCGCATTCGATGCCGCAGCGCCGGCGCAGCGCATCGTCGCGCAGCAGTTCGTGATTGATCACCTTCAGGCGGCGGTTGGCGAAGTCGCCGTGGCTGGCCACCGTCGTGAGCGGCAATCCGAGGCCTTCGACGATCCGGCCGACGTTGCGGGCAAACAGCTCGCGGATTTCGGGAAACCGCCGGCGCACGGCGTCGGCACTGCGCAGTCGCTGGCGCTTGGCGAAATCGGCGACTTCTTCGTAGTGGTAGCTGGCTTCGCTGCCGGCGGCTTCGATCTCGCGCATGAAGCCGAAGTCCAGTGTACAAAGGCGGAAGTAATAGCTTGCACGTACGCCGTGGCGCGACTCGATGGCGAACATCTTCTTGGCCGTGCGCAGGTCGCTGTCGATGTCGTGCCGGTGCACGAAGGTCTTGTCGGGCGGTGGCCCACCGCCATGGACCTGCCGAAAGAAATCGCGCACCGACAGCTGGGCGTAGCCGGCCGCGGCCACCTCGCGCACCAGGGCTTCATATTCGCCGAGCCGGCTTGGCATCAGGTAGTCGGCATAGACACGGTTGAGCATGGCGTTCATTGCAGCGTGTAGCTGGCGCGATAGGGGCGAAAGCCCAGAATGGTCTTGAAGTTCCGAAGCCCGGGCTGGGCCCCGAAAAAGGTGTCGTACATGACGTAGCGGACCTTGCCGGCGTCGATGAGTTGGCAGACCGCCTCGCTCAGGAGCAGGTGCATGATGCCGTCGTTATTGCGGATTCCCATCATTTGGGAAAACGAGGCGAAATTCCCGTAAATGCCCAGGGTGGCATAAGCGACGAGCTTGCCTTCTGGATTCAGGACACCCCAATAGCGGAAATGCTCCTGCTTGTCGAAGCGTTCCTGCTTCTCCAGATATTTCTGGTCGATCTTTCGGCCCTGGCGGACATCGAGGCTGGTGTGGATGCCGTGAATATCGTCGACGTAATCGTTGCGGTCGATGTCGCGCACGACGTAACCGCGACTGCGCGCCCGCTTGGCGTGATAAGCGCCCTGATTTTTGCCTTTGATATGTTCCAGATAGGCTTCGCGGTCCGGAAATTCCGCCAGGTCGATCAGGGCGGCCCCAATCGATTTATGGCGAATGATCTTGAACCGGGGATGCGGTTTCGTGTAAATGCGATAGGTTGCCTTGATATCGACCGGATCGATCCGCTGTGAAAAATTCAGCTGCGCCCGCGGCAATTTGATCACTTCGAGAAACGTATTGTAGTGTTGCAAGAACATGGCTGATCTCATATTTCTTTGATAACTAGACAATACGGCGGATGGCACCGATACCATTTGAAGTAACGTAAATCTGGCCATCGAACTCAATCGATTGAGTGGAGCGAACGTGCAAAGTGCCGTTTTCCGAACACGGTATTGCTGTTTGGACGAGCCGCCAGTACATCGGCATAAAACGCAATCAGCTTGTCGGCCTCGTGTTCCCAGTTGTAGCGCTCGCGGACGGCGCGACGGCCGTTGGCCCCCATCTCGCGTGCCTGGTGCGGATGGGCGGCGAGGTGGTCGATGGCCGCGGCAATCGCCGCCGGGTCGCGCGGGTCGACGCACAGGCCGCAACGGCTGCCTTCGACAATGTCGCGCCAGAGCGGAAAATCCGAGGCGATCACGGGAATGCCTGCAGCCATGTATTCGAACATCTTGACCGGCAACGCTTCGCGATAGCTGGCGGTTGGCTGCAGGGTCACGAGTCCGGCAAAAGCACGCGTCATCACGCCGGCAACCCCGGCGCGGTCGAGGTGGCCGAGCGCGTCGACGCGGCGCCAGCCGGGCTGGCGCCTGACCTCGGCTTCCAGGTCCGCCTCGGCGAAGCTGCCCGCCAGCGCCAGCCGTGCGGGCGTGCGCAGCAGTGCGCAGGCCTTGACCAGTTCGCGCACCCCCCGGATCGCCGAGATGCTGCCGACGTAGCAGAAACTGTCTCGCGGCTGTGCCGCGGGAGGCGCGGCCGCGAATTCTTCGGCGCGCGGATAATTGTTGACGTCCACAGTCAGCGGATTGTGCTCGGACAGCCGGCTGCGGATCAGTGGCGTCGCCGCCAGCACGCCGTCGAAGCGGCCCAGGGCGGCACGCTCGAAGCGTCGGTAGGCGCGCGACAGCAGGCGGGCGCTGCGCGGCGACAGGTAGGGCTTGTCGAGCAGCTGGGAGGGGACGTCTTCGTGGGCGTCGAACACCACCTTGCGCCCGGCAAAGGCTAGCCTCAGCCCCACGGGAATCAGTTCGGGGTCGTGCAGTTGGTACACGTCGGCATCGAGCGCCAGGGCCGCCCGACCAACCCGGCGGGTGCCGTGCAGCATGCGCTGGCGCCGGCCGGATGGAAGGCCGACGTCGACGATCCGGACGCCGTCGTGGCAGCCATCGCCGAGGCCGTCCGCCACCACCAGGGCCACGTCATGCCCGTGGCTGGCGAGGCTGCGGCACTGCTTCACGAAAATCCGTGTGTCGAATCGCGGATGTGCCGAGCTCAGGTGCACTATGCGGGCCATGTTTCCTCTCGTACGAATAACGCGCGCAGGCGCCGAGGGTGGCGCTGAGCAGCATGTCGGTAAAGTAGTGGGACGTCAGCAGCAGCAGGATGGTGACGCAGGCGAAGGCGAACGCGCACATGAACAGGCCGCGGGCGCGTGCCGCGAAATACTCGTGGAAGAACATCGGCGTGATCGGCAGCACCGCCAGCGCCGCCAGATAGGCCATGCCGAACAGGCCGAGGTCGACCCAGGCAGAGAGCACGTTGTGCGAGTAATAGCCGGGTTTGTAGCTGGCATAGTCTCCGAACAATGGATGGGCGACCACGGTCTGCCAGGCATGCACGGTCAGCTGGTGGCGCTTGTTGGCCGAGGTCGAATGCGACAGGTCGAGCAGTTCGAGGATGCGGTTGGAGGGAAGCGCCGCCAGGATCTGGTCGAAATACATGGCCACCAGCGCGGCCAGCATGGCGGCTGCCAGCAGAAAATATAGCTTGTGGCGGGAATAGTAGAACTCGATCAGCGGGATCGCGAACAGCAGCGCCGCAAACTCGCTGCGTGCGGTATTCACGAACAGGGTGGCAGCGCCCAGCGCGTGCACGAGCACGCGCAGCGGCAGGCTGCGGGTAAAGCTGACGACCGCCAGGTAGGTGAACAGATAGGAGCGCGAGAAACCCTGGTAGGTGGCAAGTGCGTCGGCGTCCTTGGCGATGCCCAGGGCGCCCAGATAGAACACGCCGTCGACGGAATTCGAAAACGCGATGGTGGACATCGCAGCCAGGCTGAGCAGGCCGACGACGCGGAAGCGGCGGCTCTCGAAATCGATGAAGCTGAACAGGATGAAAACCAGCACCATGAACAGCACGCCGAGAATATGGTGGCCCACGATCACGCGATTGGCGCCGGCCGCGCCGTTGACCACGACCACGGTCAGGAAATAGGCAAAGAACAGGCCGTAATGGAGATCGACCATCGTCAGCCGGCGCGGGTCGCGCCGGACGCGCGACAGGTAGATCAGGCCCATCGGGCCCGCGAAGGCCAATGCCACTGGTGCGAAATAGCCGCCCAGGAATGCACCGGTCATGCCGGTGCCGAGCAGCGTGTGGTAGAAGAAGAAGCCGGGAAAGAGCATGAAGAAGCAGCCGATCAGCACCAGCTGGTCGCGCCGCTCCCATCCCGCTTCGCGCCGGGTTTTCATGCGGCCGCCAATACCGTGCGCGAGCATTGCCAGGACATGTGCAGGTATACCAGGTAGAGGCAGCAATACCCGATCACGTACCACAGCACGTTCTGGACGACGCTGCCCGGCGCCAGGAAAGCCGCGAGCGTCATCGCGAACAGCGCGACCTGCCACCAGAGATCGGCCTGCTGGCGCCCGGCAACGAAGAACACGTAGCTGAGCGGGCTGGCAATGAAATTCATCAGGAACAGCGGCGCCATCAGCTGTGCGAGTTCGCCGGCGGCGCACCAGCGCTCGCCGAACACCAGGGCGAACAGCTGTGGCGCGAACAGCAGCAGGACCAGGGCCGGGCCGGTGCCGAGCAGCGCCAGGGCCTTGAAGGTGTGGCGGTAGGTGCGGCTGCAGTTGCCGTGCTCCTTGAATTCGCGTACGGATTCGCGCTTGAACACTTCCAGTACGGATGCGGCGATCAGTGATACCGGGGCCGACAGCACGCGTTGGGTGAGCGCGAACAGGCCGGCCGCCAGTGCGCCGTGGCGCATGCCGATCAGAAACAGCGGCAATTGGCTGACGGCCCCGTTGAGCAGGTTCGAGGGCAGGGAATAGCGCCAGAATTTCTGGTGGCGGACCAGGTGCGCGCGCTGCTCGGCATCGAGCCGCCAGCCGATCGGGGCACGGGGCGGGTGCAGCAGCAAGCGTGCGGTGACGAAGCCGGTGGTTGTTCCGATCAGGTGGCCCAGCACGAGGCCGACCCCGCCCAGTCCGGCGTACAGCAGGGCCAACTGGGAGGCAACGATGATGGCGGCCGTAGTGACCTTGGCGCGCGCCGCCTTGCCGAAGGCGTTGTGCGAGGTGGCGAAGGCCAGCGTGGTTTGCATGCAGCCGGTGAGCCAGGTGCCGAGGCCGAGGGTGAACAGGGCGGTCCAGGACAGCCTGGCGGCGGCGTCGACCCCGGCCAGCCGGGCGCCCGCGGCCAGCAGCGTCAGCGCGAGCGCGGTGACGGTGGCGCTGTAGAACACGACGCGGAAGCAGGCGCGCTGGCGCTCGGGTTCGTGGTCGAGGATCATCGCCGCTTCCATGCGCAGGGTGGCGCCGATCGCCGCGATCGCGACGATGCCGAGCCAGACGCTGTAGGCACCCAGTTCGCCCGGGCTGCACATCCGCGTCAGCAGCGGGGCGGCGAGCAGCGGCAGCGCCTGGGCGCCCACGGCGCCGCCGAGCACCGTGGCCACGTTGCGCCAGTATGGCGCCACCGGCATGGAGCGCAAGCTCATGCTGCCGGCCTCAGGCTGCCTTGTCGCCGGCCAGCCCCGGGACCTGGAGCGCCTGGACCAGCGCCTGTGCCACGCGATGCGCGCTGGGACGGTCCAGGTAGGGGCCCATCGGCAGGCTGAGCACCTCGTGTGCCAGGCTGGCGGCCACCGGACAGCCTCCCGGGCTGGCCCACTGGGCATAGGCGGGTTGCTGGTCGATCGGGACCGGGTAATGGACGGCGGTCGGAATGCCGGCCGCCCGCAGGGCTTCCTGCAGCCGCTCGCGCTGGGGGACCCGGACCGTGTACTGGGCGTAGACGCTGGTGCGATCCGGGCGGCAGCCGATCGGCTCCAGGACCTCACCCAGCGCGCCGCCGAGCAGGTCGTCGTAGCAGGCGGCGGCGCGCTGGCGCTGCTCGACCTCCCATTCGAAGCGATCGAGCTTGGCCAGTACGACCGCGCACTGCAGGGTGTCCATGCGGCCGCCGACCCCGATGCGGGTGTGCACGTAGCGGCGCGACTGGCCGTGCACGCGGATTTCGCGCATGGCGCCGGCCAGGGCCTCATCGCTGGTGAACAACGCGCCGCCGTCGCCGTAGCAGCCGAGCGGCTTGCTGGGGAAAAAGCTGGTGCAGCCGATGGTCGACAGGTTGCAGCTCTTGCGGCCACGGTAGGTGGCGCCGAAACTCTGGGCGGCGTCTTCGATCACGGCCAGGCCATGGCGCTCCGCGACGGCGTTGATCTCGTCCATGTCGGATGGCTGCCCGTACAGGGACACCGGAATGATGGCGCGTGTGCGCGGCGTGATGCGCGCCTCGACCAGGCGATGGTCGAGGTTGCAGGTGCCGGCCTCGACGTCGACGAAGACCGGCGTGGCGCCCAGCAGCACGATCGCCTCGGCGGTGGCGATGAAAGAGAAGGGCGTGGTGATGACTTCGTCGCCCGGCTTGATGCCGAGCGCCATCAGCGCAATCACCAGCGCTTCGGTGCCGGACGACACCGTGATGCAATGGCGGGCACCGGTATAGGCGGCCAGCCTGCCTTCGAGTTCGGCCACTTCGGGGCCCATGATGTACTGGCCGTGGTCGAGGACGGCCTGGATGCGGGCGTTGATCAGGTCACGGGAAGCGAGGTACTGCGATTTGAGGTCGATGAAATCCATGGGGATCCTCGTCAGGGTTGGGAGGCGGCGCGCTCGAGGCGGCAGGCGCCATCGTGCAGCACATACAAATCGCCGGTATGGGGGCAGCGCGCTTCTCCTTCGGTCTTGCCCGGATGGGCCGGGGCGCCGGGCAAGGGAAGGTCGAGGCGCTCGCCGAAGCGGCTGATCCAGCCGATCTGGCGCGCCGGCACGCCGGCGACCAGGGCGAAGGCGGGGACGTCGCGGTTGACCACCGCACCGGCGGCCACAAAGGCGTATTCGCCGACCGTGACGCCGCAGACGATGGTGGCATTGGCGCCGATGGTGGCGCCGCGCCGCACCAGCGTGCGCCGGTACTCGTGCTTGCGGGTCACCGCCGCGCGCGGGTTGTAGACATTGGTAAACACCATGCTCGGGCCGCAGAACACTTCGTCTTCGAGGGTCACCGCGTCGTAGATCGAGACATTGTTCTGGACCTTTACCTGGTTGCCCAGCACGACATCGTTGCCCACATAGACGTTCTGGCCCAGCGAGCAGTCGTTGCCGATGCGGGCGCCGGCGCAGACGTGGGCGAAGTGCCATACGCGGGTGCCGTCGCCGAGGGCGGCGCCCTGGTCGACGATGGCGCTGGAATGGATGACGATGGCCATGTTCAGTACTCCAGCGGCAGAGCGATGCGCTTGCCGTCGCGTGCCGAGCGGTAGGCGGCGACCAGTACTTCGAGCGACTTCAGGCCTTCGCGCCCGTCGGTTTCCGGTTCGGCTTCGCCGCGCAGCACCTTGATGACGTTGTCGTAGTAAAGCGGGTGGCCGAAACCGTAGACCGAGGTGGTCTGGTAACTGGCTTCCTTGATGCGCTCGTCGTCCTGGTCCGGCGTGGCGAATTCCCACTGCTGGACTTCGTTGACGGCGACCCCGCCGATACGGGCGGTACCGTGCTCGCCGAGAATGGTGATCGAGCCTTCCATGTTGCGCGGGTAGGTCAGCATGGTGACGTTCATCGACCCCAGCGCGCCGTTGCGCCAGCGCAGGCTGATGACGCCGGTATCTTCGACTTCGATGTCGCGCGCCAGGGTGGCGGTGTAGGCCTGCAGGCTTTCCACCGGTCCCACGATCCAGTCGATCAGGTCGACATAGTGGCTGGCCTGGTTCATGAAGGCGCCGCCGTCGAACTCCCAGGTGCCGCGCCACTTGGCGCTGTTGTAGTACTCATCAGGACGGGTCCAGAACACGTTCAGGTTGACCATGTAGATGCGCCCGAAACGCTTCTTTTCGACCGCGCTCTTGAGCAGCTGCAAGGTGGCGTTGCGGCGGTTTTGCTTGACCACGAACATGCGTACTCCGGCGGCGTCGGCCGCCGCCACCATGGCCTTGCCGTCTTCCCAACGGGTGGCCATCGGTTTTTCGGTGATCACGTGGCGCCCGGCGCGCGCCACCTGGATCGCCTGCTGCGGATGCAGTCCCGACGGCGTGCAGAGCACGAAGGCGTCGGCATCGCATTCGGCCAGCATGCGATCGAGGCTGCGCCAGGTGCGTGCTCCGGTGGCGCCGGCGGCGGCGTCGAGCGCGCGCGGGTCGATATCGCAGACCCCGACCAGCTCGCAGCGGTCGTGGTGCTCGCGGATGGCATTCATGTGGTTTTTTGCAATGCGGCCGCAGCCAACCATGGCGAAGCGGATTTTGCGGTCGAGGATGGCAGGGGGGTAGGAACGCATCGTGTTCTCCGGTGGGTTCGGACTGTTATGGCTTTGCTTGTGGTGACATGGGGCTGCCTGGCGCGTTGACGGCCGTGCTCGCTGTTCGGTCTCAGGCCTTGACGACATTCGGCAGGCGCTCGGCGTAGACGCCACGGGTGTCGATGATGAGGTTGGCGTATTGGCGCACCAGCTCGTAATCGAAGGCGCTATGCGCCGTGGCCAGCAGGACGACGTCGTAGGAGGCGATCACGTTCGGGGTCAGCGGCACGCTGGACAGGTCGAAGCGGTGTTCGCGCATGCGCGGAAACACCGGCACATGCGGGTCGGCGTAGTCGACCGTGGCGCCCTTGCGGCGCAGGATCTCCATCAACGCGACCGAGGGCGACTCGCGCATGTCCTCGACATCTTTCTTGTAGGCAATGCCGAGCACCAGCACGCGGCTGCCCATGATCGAGCGGCCGCGCTCGTTGAGTGCGTCGGCCACCTTGCCGATCACCCAGTGCGGCATGTCGCTGTTGATTTCGCCGGCCAGCTCGATGAAGCGGGTGTGCACGCCGTATTCGCGCGCCTTCCAGGTAAGGTAGAAGGGGTCGATCGGGATGCAGTGGCCGCCCAGGCCGGGCCCGGGGTAGTAGGGCGTGAAGCCGAAGGGCTTGGTGGCGGCCGCGCGGATCACCTCATGGATGTCGATGCCCATCTTGTCGGCGATGATCTTCATCTCGTTGACCAGGCCGATGTTGACCGCGCGGTGGATATTCTCGAGCAGCTTGGTGAGCTCGGCGGCGCGGGTCGAGCTGACCGGCACCACGCGGTCCACCGCCGCCCGGTACAGGGCCAGGCCGGCCTCGAGGCAGGCCGGGGTGGTGCCGCCGCAGACCTTGGGGATGGTGCGGGTCTGGAAGTGCGGATTGCCCGGGTCTTCGCGCTCGGGCGAGAACACCAGGAACAGGTCGCGCCCGACAGTGAAGCCGCGCGATTCCAGCCGCGGACGCAGTTCTTCTTCGGTGGTGCCGGGGTAGGTCGTGCTCTCGAGCGACACCACCTGGCCTTCGCGCACATGGGGCAGCAGGGCGCCGACGGTGCCCAGCACATAGGACAGGTCCGGCTCGCGGAAGGCGTTCAGCGGCGTCGGCACGCAGATGATCAGGGCGTCCGCTTCGCCGGTACGGGTGAAGTCGGCGGTGGCTTCAAAGCCCAGTTCGCGCGCCGAGCCGATCGCTTTCGCATCGATGTGCTTGATGTAGCTCTCCCCGCGGTTCAGGCGCTCGACCTTGTCGGTATCGATGTCGATGCCGAGCACCTTGAAGCCCTGCGCCGCATAGCAGAGCGTCAGCGGCAGGCCGACGTAGCCGAGCCCGACAATGCCGATGACGGCGGTGCGGTCCTGCAGCTTGGCCAGCAGCTGCTCCAGGTGTGGGGAGGTGTTCTCGTCGCGCATGTGTTTCCTCGTCGGTCAGTGGCAGTGAAGATGCGGTGTGAATGCAGGGCTAGATCCGGAACGGCACGAACTTCTTGATCAGGCTCGGGGCCTGGGTATCGGCCACCAGGGGCGGCGCCGCCACCGGCGAGGTCGGGACGTACTCGGCGACGATGGCCTTGACCATCGATTCGATCGTGCCGCGTTCGTGGGTCTCGCAGGCCATCATCAGGCAGGTGATGCAGGTTTCCAGCACGCTCGGGCGCAACGCGCTTTCTTTCATCCGCATGATGCGCGGGTGTTCGCTGGGGAAGACGGTGCCCTCGGTCAGCAGTTCCTCGTGCAGCTTTTCGCCGGGGAACAGACCGACGAACTGGACCTCGATGTCGCCGCGCGGATTCTGCAGGGTGCGTTCGGTCAGTCCCGACATGGCGATCATGGTGCGCGCCAGGTCGACGATCTTGACCGGCTCGCCCATGTCGAGCACGAACACGTCGCCGCCCTTGGCCATGGCGCCGGCCTGGATCACCAGCTGGGCGGCCTCGGCGATCAGCATGAAGTAGCGCGACACCTCGGGGTGGGTGATGGTGAGGGGGCCGCCACGGGCGATCTGGCGCTGGAACAGGGGGATCACCGAACCCGACGAGCCCAGCACATTGCCGAAGCGGACCATGCAGAAGGTCGTGTGGGCGCCGTGCCGCACTGCGGCGGCCTGGAAGATCAGCTCGGCGATCCGCTTGCTGGCGCCCATGATGTTGGTGGGCCGCACCGCCTTGTCGCTGGAGATCAGCACGCAGGTCTCGATCTGGTGGCGGGCGGCGGCGCTGGCCACTACCTGGGCGCCCAGCACGTTGTTGCGCAGGCCCTCGACGATATTGGCCTCGACCAGCGGGACATGCTTGTAGGCGGCGGCATGGTAGATGGTGTTGACCTTGCCCTCGCGCAGGATGCGGTCGACCAGGTCGTTGTTGCAGACCGAGCCCAGGTGGGCGTGGATGGCGAGGCCGGGAAAGCGTGCGGTCAGTTCCTGGCGCACCGTGTAGAGCGCGTACTCGGAGTGGTCGAGCAGGTGCAGTTCGGTCGGCGTCAGGGTGACGATCTGGCGGCACAACTCGCTGCCGATCGATCCCCCGGCGCCGGTGACGAGCACGCTCTTGCCGCGGACGCAGCGGGCGAACAGGTCGAGCCGCGGCGGTACCGGCGGGCGCCCCAGCAGGTCCTCGAACTTGAGCTCGCGGATCGAGTCACGCGCCGGGGGCCGGTCGTCGGCGAGGTCGACCAGGCGGCTCAGCAGCTTGACCGGTACGCCGGCCTGGCCCAGGCGTTGCATGATGTCGCGCAGGCGCTCCGGCGAGACCGAGGGCAGGGCGATCACGATGGTGCGGATGCCCTGGGCGGCGACCAGCTCGGCCAGGCGGGTGGTATTGAACACGCGCAGGCCGGCGATGGTGCGCTCGTTCAGGACCCGCTTGTCGTCGAAGAAGCAGACCGGGCGGTATTCGTCGCTGTGGCGCATCGCCTGGACCAGGCGCGCGCCCGCCTCGCCGGCGCCATACACGGCGACCGCGTCCGAGCGGCTTGCGCGCCTTCCGCCATGGGCGCGCAGCAGGTTGCGCAGGCCGATGCGGGAGATGACGACATAGGAAAACACCACGAACCAGTAAATGGCGAGCGCACTGCGCGGGAAGCGCGGCTCATTCATGATGATTAATACGACATAGACGCACAATATGGCGAAAGCGAGCGCCGCACCGGTAAAACTCAATAAGCGCTGGTCGATAAAGCGGATGACCGCCCGGTATAAATCGGATACCGAAAATGCGGCGATCGTGACCACGGCCACCAGCGCATACGAGGCCGGGCCGAAATTCCTTGCGAGTTGCAAATCGCCGCCGCGCAATATCATCGCGATAAGAAAGCAGACCGGTAATGCCAGCAGGTCGGCCCCTACCATCAGGGCAATTTTGCTGGTGCGGCTCATCGACACCATTCGTACGCAAAGCTGGCCGAACAAATTGGAGCTGAATTTAGACATGGCAATCCGCTGCTGGTTAGGAATGAGTGAGAAAGCCTTGACGGCGAATTCGAGCGCGGTAATGCATAAAAAGATGACTTGGAGGGGCCTGTCGTTATTCGGTAAATGAGGGAAGTAGTTTTGTAAAATTATTATCTGGCGACCACTACTTACGGAGTTTGACCTCACTCAACGGCAGCAAGTGAATCATTTTGAAATGCTTGAAAAATAATTCCAGGAAATGAAATAAGGAAATAAATCGCTTATTTCATTTCCATTGATTATTTAATTGATGAGCGGAACTGATGAGCAGCAACTGATGAGCAGTAGCTGATGAGGAGTTGCCGATGAGGAGTTGCTGATGAGCAGGCCATGGCCCGGCCCCGGCGAAACGCAGGCAACGCGGCGGGAATCGCAGCGCCGCCGGTGCGGCGCCGCGAGAAGGGAGGGGGAGCGCGCGCCGTCCGGCGGCGCGGCAGTTCAGGCGTTCGGGCGACCCGGACGCGGCTGCGGCGCCATCGGCGGAACCGTGATCTGCTCGTTCAGGCGAAGGAATTTGAAACCGGCCAGCACCTGGCCCGGTTTGCCGGCGGCGGCGTTGCGCGCTTCCCGTTCGAGCGCGCGTGCGATGAAGGAGTCGAAGCTCTCCTCGCGCACCTGCGGCGCCTGCGAGTGCAACAGGCGACGTTCGCCGTCCGGCCCCAGTACCACCAGGCCGACGTGCGAGGCCCAGTATTCACCGTTGCGGGTCGAGATCACGTTCACGAAATCGCCTTCCTGCAACCGGCCGGCGATGGCCGCCACCTGTTCCTTCGGTACGTAGGCCTGGCGGCTGCTTTCCACGGGAATGTCGCGGGTGGTGTTGTGGCGGGTGCGCAGGAAGCGGGCGCGGTCGACCGTCATCGCGTACGCGGGCCCGTCCGGGCCGGCCAGCTCTGCGCTGACATCGGTCACCAGCCAGCGGTTGGCCACGTTCCAGTCCATCTCGGTGTAGTGGTTGCGGGTGGCGACGCCGATCACGCCGTCGCGGTAGCGGATCCGTTGCAGCATCCAGAAGAACTCCTCCCAGGATTGCGACAGCGCCATCGCGTAGGTATGTTCCGCGAACACGACGCAGTCGCTTTCTTTCAGGCTGAACAACGGCAGATTGTCGTGTATTTCATACGGAAACTCGCCCAGCAGGTGCAGCGAGTAGGGCTGGCCGAGGTTTTTTCGGCCGATCGCAGCGATGCGCTTGCGCAGGTCGGGCTCGGCGGCGTGGACGTGGGCGATGTAGCGTCCCGCCTCCTCTGGACTCATCTGGTAAATCTGCTTCTGGAGCACGGTGGCGAGCGGGGCTGGCGCAGCGGGGAGCTGGGCATGGCGGGGAGCACTGGCGCAGCCGGCAAGGGCGGCGCCGGCGAACAGCAGGCAGCTGAGGCGGACGGTAGTGGACATGGGCGGCAGGCGGCAACGAGGGGCTGTTGGAGAGGTGACCACGCTACGCGCGCATGCGTGGAAATGGGAATGAAATTTTGTTTACTGGCCATAACTTTTGCAAGTCTCGAATATGTACATTCCTCCAAGTTATATAACTGTGAAAACAAGTGATTATTCATCAAGCTTGACATCATCAATACTCCGACCATGGCAAAAATGGTGCCTACCAGTTGCATACCAATAGCGATAAACTCAGGAGAGACATGATGTTCAAGCAGAAGCCGCTGGCAGCGGCCGTATCGATGGCGGTCTGGAGCCTGGCAGCCGTGCCGGCCATGGCGCAGGACGCCCCCGCGGGACAGATCCAGACCGTCGAGGTCACCGGTATCCGCGCCTCGATGGCACAGTCGCTGTCCGTCAAAAAGAACGCCAGCGCGAACGTCGAGGTGATTACCGCCGAAGACGTCGGCAAGATGCCGGACCGGAACCTGGCCGATTCGCTGCAGCGCCTGTCGGGCGTGGCGGTGCGTACCGATTACGACGAGGCCGAGAAAGTCGCGATGCGCGGCACCAATCCGGACCACACCCTGATCCTGTTCAACGGCCACACCGTCTCGGGCGGCGACTGGTATTTCGGCGACCAGCTCTCGAGCAGCCGCTCGACCAGCCTGTCGCTGATGCCGTCCTCGGTCCTGAACCAGGCCGTGGTGTACAAGACCTCCGAAGCCAGCCTGGTCGACGGCGGCATGGCCGGCACCATCAACGTCAGCACCCGCAAGCCGCTGCAGCAGAAAGAGCGCGTGAGCGGCATCGTCAACCTGGGCGCCGTGTACGCGGACCTGCCGGGCAAGGCGGCGCACGACGTCAACGCCTCGGTCAACTGGAAGAACGAAGCCGGCACCGTCGGCTTCATCGTGCAGGGCTTCGCCCAGAAGCGCCACGTGCGCCGCGACTCGGCCTCGCGCTTCGCCTACAGCGGCGGCAGCGGCTGGGACGTGATCGACACCTCGACCATGCTGGGCATCACCGACGAATCGCTGGCCGGCACCGGCTACACGGCGGCGGACCTGAACGGTGTGCGCCTCCCCGGCTCGATGAGCACCGAATACGTGGAAAGCGTGCGTGACCGCAAGGGCGGCATGTTCTCGCTGCAGTTCAAGCCGAACCAGGACCTGGACATGGTCATGACCGGCTTCCATTCGGAGATGAAGGCCAACAACTTCGGCCGCCTGAACGCCGGCGCCATGTTCAGCATGCTGCGCGGCCGTGGCGGCCCGCAGGGCGGCGCCGCGCCGACCGATTCGAACGGCCAGCGCGTCTACGCCCAGATCAGGAACCCGATCATCACCACCGAGCGCACCATCTACGGCCACGAGCTGAAGGTGCTGAAGGCGGCCGACATCGTCTACCCGGCCGGCACCACCCCGCAGTACATCGGCGAGACCGAAGGCGCCTACCGCGATGGCGCGCGCGCCACCAGTGCCTTCCTCGACCTCGACGTCAAGTACCGCGTCAACCAGGACCTGACCGTCAAGGCGCTGCTCTCGTCCACCAAGGGCGTCGGCGAAACCGCGCTCGACCAGGGCCTGACCTACACCCGCTACGGTACCGGCGTGTCCTACCAGCTGGGCAGCCTGTACGACGCCCCCTTCGTCCAGTACTACGGCACCGGCCCCAACGTCCCCGGCCGCAATGCCGACGGCAGCGGCTACGTGCTGACCGGCCGCGCCGCCTCCGGCGTGACCACCACCGACCGCGAAAACAGCCTCAACCTGGATGCCGAATACCGCACCGACATGGGCGTGCTGCGTTCGGTCTTCGTCGGTGCGCGCCATGCCGACCACCGCCGCGAGAGCGCGCGCCGCTTCCCGCAACTGCGCACCGGCGACCTGAACGCCAATGCACCGACCGGCGCGTTCAACTTCCAGCCGATTCCGGCCGACTTCGGCGCCGGCCTGGATGGCCCGGCCGGCTGGGACAACACCAGCTGGACCCTGACCCCGGAAGCGCTCAAGGCCTACTTCGCGGCCAACTACAAGCCGACCAACTCGGAGTGGGAGCGCCGCGTCTCGACCGAACTCGACATGCGTGAGCGCCAGAGCGCCGCCTACGTCCAGGCCAACCTGGAAGCCGAACGCTGGTCGGGCAACCTCGGCCTGCGCTTCGTGCGCACCCAGGTCAACGCGATGATCCCGGTCCCGCTGCCGATCGGCACCTGCCCGCGCACCGAGCCGGGCAAGCCGGCGACCACCTGCACCGCGGTGCCGGGTGCGATCACCACCGCCAGCGACGGCGTCCAGTACTACGACGGCGTGCCGTTCAACCCGCTGGCAGGCGTGATGTACTACAAGAAGGAGCGCGACACCACCTTCAACAACCTGCTGCCGAGCCTGAACCTGCGTTACGAACTGAACAAGGAGCAGATCCTGCGCTTCGGCGCCAGCAAGACCATCTCGCGCCAGAACTACAACATCCTGGGCGCCGGCTACGGCTCGCCGGCCTGTACCGACGGTGTGTGCCAGGTGACCGGTCCGAATCCGGAGATGGAACCGCTGACCGCCAAGAACCTGGACCTGTCCTGGTCGTGGTACTTCGCGCGCCGCGCGATGGTGGGCGTGAACCTGTACTACTCGGACATCAACGGCTATCCGAAGACCGGCACCGCGGGCAAGACCACGGTCGAACTGCTCGATCCGCGTGACTCGCAGATCAAGACCTTCGCCGTGAACACCGCGTCGCAGCAGGGCGCGCGCATCGCCGGCATCGAGCTGATGTACGAGCAGCCGTTCGGCAATACCGGCTTCGGCTTCACCTCGAACGTCAGCAAGGCCAAGACCAAGGTCGACGACGGCCGTCCGATGGTCGGCGCTTCGGAGTACACCGCCAACCTGGGTACCTACTACGAGGACGACAAGCTGTCGGCGCGCCTGGTGGCCAACTACCGCAGCGAGTATGTCAACACCTCGACTGCGCCGGCGCCAACCGCCAACAGCCAGGGCCTGTCGACCGTCAACGGCATCCTGATGCCGGTTGCGCCGACCTTCGCCGCCCCGGTCACGACCCTGGCCCTCAACCTCAGCTACAACCTGAGCCCGAGCCTGGTGCTGTCGTTCGACGCGACCAACCTCACCAACGTCAAGCGCGCCTACTATCGCTACAGCGAGGAAGAGCAACAGAAGCTGGACGTCGGCGGCCGCCAGTACTACGTGAACCTGAAGTACAAGTTCTGATCGTCGCATAGCAGCGTTTCCAGGGGAGCTTCGGCTCCCCTTTTTTTCGTGTGCCGCGCCCGGTTTCCGCAGTGGCCCGCCGCCTTGTAGGAGAGCACCTATCGAAAAATGTGCGCCACCTAACGGTCGTGCAGGGAACCCATCGTTATCATGGGAACCGTCTGAGTGAGGAAGCTGTGCGATAAAACGCGCGGCGCCCGACAGCTCAACAGGTTAGCCGGTCGCCTCGAGGACCGGCACCAGATCCGGGCCGGCGCTGCATGCGACGGCCCTCAACGGAAGTGGAGGTCGCCATGTCCGAGATCAAGCAGCCACCCAAGCACCTGGTGCGCGAATACCTCGAGCGCCGCGCGCGGGCAAGCGCGCCGCCGCCGACGCCGGAGGAGATTCGCCGCCAACTGGGCTGGGGCATGCTGATGCCGTCCGATCTCAAGATGGGCGCCAACCGCTCCTAAATGCCGCGCCAGGAAGGCGTGGTCCTCCACCGTGCAGACGGTGCCACCCAGGAGACGTTCATGACCAAGAGTATCGGCAACAAACACGAGGCACAACACCGCGGCAAGAAGGAACGACTCGAGATCCGCCGCACCAACCTCGCGCGCGAGGCCGTGAAAATGGCCGAGGCCCGTGCCAAGTACCGCAACCAGGTCAAGGGCCGCCCGCCGATGGACCTCTCGGCCCCGGCCTGAGCACCGCGTCACTCCAGCTGACGCTGCCCGCATGGCCCGCCTTCAAGGCGGGCTTTTTTTCGTCCGCGCTCCGCCGTCCGCCGATTTTTTCGCCATTCACCGCTCCCGCGCCGCCGTTCGCCGAAAGGCCCTTTCGCAAGCTCCGCGCCTTCGGTATCGTGTGTCCATACCAAACACACACACGGAGCCGCGCACCATGCATACCGAAGAAGCCTACCGCTTGCGCAAACAGGTGCTCTGGGGCCTGATGCTGATCTTCGTCGGCACGATCATCCTGCTCGACCGCCTCGCTTACCTCGACGCCTACGACTACTGGCACTACTGGCCGCTGCTGCTGGTCGTGATCGGCATCAACCAGACCATCGGCTACCCGAGCCCGCGTGAATTCGGGAACGGCCTGTGGACCGTCTTCATCGGCCTGTGGCTGTTCGCCTGCCTCGAGCACATCTTCGGGCTGACCTTCCGCAACAGCTGGCCGCTGTTCATCCTGGCCTGGGGCCTCAAGCTGGTATTCGAGCCCCTGGTTGCCCGCCGCTTTGCCCAGCAGCCCGCGCTCAACGATTCGGAGAACAAGCATGAACAATGACATCCACGCCAAGGAGGCGATCCACCCGAAAGCCCGGTCGGTCAGCAGCCAGGTCGTGCTCGGCCTGCTCGTGATCCTGATGGGCCTGCTGTTCCTGCTGGATAACCTCGACATCATCGAAACCCGGCGGGTGCTGGCCTTCTGGCCGATGGTCTTCATCATCGTCGGGGCCGTCAAGCTGTGCGACACGCAGACCCGCGGCGGCCAACTGGTCGGCCTCGTCTTCATCGGCGTCGGCGTGCTGATGACGCTGGACCGGATGGACATCATCGACTTCGACTGGCGCACCCTGTGGCCGTTGTTCTTCATCGGTTTCGGCATCTACACGCTGTACAAGGCCCGTACCGGGCGCCGCATGGTCGCCATCGACGGCGTCAAGGGCGAGAACGAGGCCGGCGGTGACGGCGTGGTCGACATCACTGCGATCCTGGGCGGTTTCGAACGCCGTGTCCTGACCCCGAACTTCCGCGGCGGCGAAATCACGGCGGTGATGGGGGGCTGCGCCCTCGACCTGCGCAATGCCTCGATCCGGGGCGAGGCGGTGGTCAACGTGTTCGCCTTCTGGGGCGGCGTGACCCTGAAGGTTCCACCCGACTGGACGGTGGTCCTGCAGGGGACCCCGATCATGGGCGGCTTCGAGGAAAAGACCGTCGCGCCGCCGGACAACAGCAAGCGCCTGGTCGTGCGCGGCTACGCGATCATGGGTGGCGTCGAGGTACGCAACTGATGGCTCGCCAGATGGCAGGGCGGCGATGAACGGCGGATTCTGGGCGCGGCGCAGCATCGCACTCTACCTGCTGGCCTGGCTGATGCTGGGGCTGCTGCTGGTCGGGCTGATCGTCGCGACCACCGATGCCGCTCCCGGCGCCAGCCTGCTGTTCGCCCTGCCGCTGACGCTGTTCTATGCCAGCGCCTGCGGCTTTTCCGCCTACTACCTGTGCCGCGCCTATCCGCTGGCGCAGCGCGGGCTGGGTGCGGTGCTGGCGGTGTTTGCCTTCAGCGGCGCGAGCGCGGCACTGCTGTGGTGCGCGGCCGCGAGCGGCTGGGCTGCCCTGTGCAGTCTGCTGCTGGGCGAAGACGATGCGCTGCCGTTCACGCGTCCGTTCGTCGCCGTGATGTTCGGGATCGGGGTGCTGCTGTACTGGATGACGGCGGTGGCGCATTACCTTGCGCTGGAGTTCGAACGGGCGCGCCGGGCCGAAACCAGCGCACTCGAAGCGCGCCTGTTGGCGCAGGACGCCGAGCTGCGCATGTTGCGCACGCAGGTGGACCCGCACTTCCTGTTCAACAGCCTGAACTCGATCAGCGCGCTGACGGCGATCGATCCGGGCCGGGCGCGCGACATGAGCCTGCAGCTGGCCGCGTTCTTCCGCCAGACGCTCGGGCTGGAGGCGCACCGCAAGGCGAACCTGCGCGACGAGGTGGCGCTGGTCGAGGGCTTCCTGGCGATCGAGCAGGTCCGCTTCGGCCCGCGCCTGGCCTTCGAGTACAGCGTGGGCGAGGGCGCCGGCGCCTGCCTGCTGCCGCCGATGATCCTGCAGCCGCTGGTGGAAAACGCGGTCAAGCACGGGATCGGGCAGCTGATCGAGGGCGGCACCATCAGGCTTGCCGCCGAGCGTGCCGGCTCGCTGCTGCGGATCCGGGTCGAGAACGACGCCGAGCCGGATGCGGCGCCGTCCGGATCCGGCAGCGGCATCGGACTGGTGAACGTACGCCAGCGCCTGGCCGCGGCCTACGGCAGGGAGGCCAGCGTGCATTGGGCGAACGACGCCAAAACCTTCCGGGTGGAGCTCGTGCTGCCCGCCGAGACCGGGGCGTACTAGCAGGATGGGAGAAGAAAAGATGCGGGTGCTGATCGTCGACGACGAATACCTGGCGCGGGCGCTGCTGCGCGAATACCTGGACGCTCACCCGGACATCGAGGTCGTGGGCGAATGCGCCAACGGCTTCGAGGCCGTGAAGGCCATCGGCGAGCTCGATCCCGAACTGGTCTTCCTCGACATCCAGATGCCGAAGCTGGACGGCTTCGAGGTGGTCGAACTGGCGGGGACCAAATCGGTTACCGC
Source organism: Massilia sp. UMI-21 (assembly GCA_015277795.1). Taxonomy (NCBI): domain Bacteria; kingdom Pseudomonadati; phylum Pseudomonadota; class Betaproteobacteria; order Burkholderiales; family Oxalobacteraceae; genus Massilia; species Massilia sp. UMI-21. The sequence continues at coordinate 2,355,121 of CP063848.1, forward strand.
GCCCCACTATGTATTCGCCACCGCCTACGACCGGTTCGCGCTGAAGGCCTTCGAGGTGCATGCGATCGACTACCTGCTCAAGCCCTTCAGCCGCGAGCGGCTGGCCCAGGCGCTCGACCATGCGCGCTCGCGGCGGCCACCGGCGGCGCAAGCGGCGCAGCTCGACGCCGTGGTGGCGGACGCCGCCCGGCGGCGCGGTTGCCTGGAGCGCGTCCTGATCAAGGACGGGGCGCGGGTGCACGTGGTGCCGAGCGCCGACATCGACTACATCGAGGCCCAGGACGACTATGTCCAGGTGACCGCAAGCGGCAAGGCCTGGCTCAAGCACCAGCGCTTGTCCGAGCTGGAAGCGCAGCTCGATCCGCAGGTGTTCATTCGTATCCATCGCTCGTACATCGTGAATGCCGGGGCGATCGCGCGCATCGAGCCCGCGAGCAAGGACAACTACTGCGCCGTGCTGAAGGACGGGACCAGGCTGCCGATCAGCCGCAGCGGCTACCAGAGGGTACGCGAGATGATGCGCTAGGGGGCGTAGCTAGGCGCCGCCGCCGCGCGCGGCCTGGTCGACGTCCCACCAGGCCGGCAGCAGGGCGCGCACCTCGGGCCGGCCGAAGCGGTCGTCGATCAGCCAGACCACGCCGCGATCAAGCTCGGTGCGGATCACGCGCCCGGCGGCCTGCACCACCTTCTGCATGCCGGGATACAGGTAGGTGTAGTCGTAGCCCGCGCCGAACATCGCCTGCATGCGCTCGCGCAGTTGTTCGTTCACCGGGTTCACCTGCGGCAGGCCGAGGGTGGCCACGAAGGCCCCGATCAGGCGTTCGCCCGGCAGGTCGATGCCTTCGCCGAAGGAGCCGCCCAGCACCGCGAAGCCGACGCCGCGTCCGCCGGGTGCGAAGCGCTCCAGGAAGGCGCCGCGCTCGGCTTCGCTCATGCGGCGTTCCTGGCGCCATGCGGGCACTTCCGGGTGGCGCTGCTGCAGCTGCGCCAGCACCTGCTCCAGGTAGTCGAAGCTGCTGAAGAAGGCCAGGTAGTTGCCGGGCCGTTCCTGGTACTGGCGCGCGACCAGGTCGGCGATCGGCGCCAAGGAAGCGGCGCGCTGCTGGTAGCGGGTCGAGATGCCGCTGGCGACATGGACCTCGAGCTGGCTGGCGCTGAACGGGGAGGCGACGTCGGCCCAGGCGGTGTCTTGCGGCATGCCGAGCAGGTCGCAGAAATAGTGCCAGGGGCCGAGCGTGGCCGAGAACAGGGTCACCGAGCGCGCCAGCGCGAAGCGCGGGGCCAGGAAGGGCGCGGGCACCACGTTGCGGATGCTGATCGCCGAATCCCGCACGCCATCGCGGCCCAGGTCGCACAGCGAGTGCCCGCCGAAGGATTCGGCCAGCCGGATGAACGCCAGGGCATCGAAGTGGAAACGCTGCAGGTCCGGGTCGAGCGGGCCGGGGAACTCGGCCAGGAAATCGTTGACCGTGGAGGTGGCGTTCTGCAGGGCGTCGAGCAGCTTGCCCGGCGGCTCGGCCAGCACCTGGTAGGGCGCCGGCGCATCCTTGTCGACGCCGGTCCAGGCGCGGCCGACCCGCTCCAGCGCTTTTTTCACGACGTCCGGCGCGTGCGCGCGCGCCGCACGCAGGCCAGGGCGCGCCAGCGCGGCGCTGTACATGGAACGGGCGCGCGCCACCATGTTGTGCGCCTCGTCCACCAACACGCTGGTGTTCCAGCCCCGTTCCAGCGCCAGCGCGTACAGCATGGCGCTGCCGTCGAAATAATAGTTGTAGTCGCCCACCACCATGTCGGCCCAGCGCGCCATTTCGCTGCCCAGGTAATAGGGGCAGACATCGTGGGCCAGGCCGATCTGGCGCAGCGCCTCGCGGTCCAGCAGCGTGCTGGTGGCGGTTGCGGCGGCGGCGGCGCGCGCGGCCGGCAGGCGGTCGTAGAAACCCTTCGCCAGCGGACAGGAGTCCCCCTGGCAGGCCTTGTCCGGATGTTCGCAGGCCTTGTCGCGCGCCGTCAGCTCCAGCACGCGCAGCGCAATGGTGCTGCCGGCGCCGAGGCTGGCGGCGGCGTCCAGCGCCAGGCGCCGGCCCGGCGTCTTCGCGGCCAGGAAGAACAGCTTGTCGAGCTTCTCTTGCGGCATCGCCCGCAAGACCGGGAACAGGCTGCCCACTGTCTTGCCGATGCCGGTCGGCGCCTGCGCCAGCAGGCAGCGGCCGCGGGTAGTGGCGCGGTAGACGTTTTCGGCGAGCTGGCGCTGGCCCGGGCGGAAGTCGGCATGCGGGAAGCGCAGGGCCGCAAGGGCCGTGTCGCGTGCCGCCCGGTGCGCCGCTTCGCTCGCGGCCCAGGCAGAGAATCGTTCGCACAGTTCGATGAACAGGTCGGCGAGCGCCGCCGCATCGCGGGTTTCGCGCAGCACGGTTTCCTGGCCGCTGCCGATGTCGTAGTAGACCAGGGCCAGGTCGACCTGTTCCAGCCCCAGCTGGCGGCACAGCAGGTGGCCATACACCCGCAGCTGGGCCCAGTGCAGGTGGCGGTGGTTGTCGGGGATCGCGGAAAACCTGCCGCGGTGGGTCTTGATCTCTTCGATCAGGTGCTGGTCCGGGTCGTAGCCGTCGGCGCGCCCACGCACCCGGAGGTCGCCCCAGCTGCCTTCGAGCGCCACCTCGGTGCGGTAGCTGGCGCCGCGCCGGCCGGTGACCACGGCATGGCCGGCGATGCCTTCCTGGGCGGTGGGCGAGGGCGTGAAGCGCAGGTCGAGGTCGCCCTGCTTGGCGGTGAACTCGCACAGGGCGCGTACCGCCACGGTATAGGCCGCGACGCCCTTGCCGCCGGCTGCCGTCAAGCCGCCTGCTCCCACTGCAGGTAGCACACCGACACCGGCATGTCGTGCGCGGCGCAGTAGTCGATCCAGCGCAGCTGGTTGTCCTGCAGGCGGTCGCCCGGGCCTTTCACTTCGATCATGGTATAGCGGCGCTCGAGCGGCCAGAACTGGATCAGGTCGGGAAATCCGGTGTGGTTGGCCTTGACGTCGGCCAGGATGCGTTCGCACCACTTGCGCAGGTGGCTGGGCGGTATGCAGGCCAGCGCCAGTTCCAGCAACTCCTCGCTCAGCGCGCCCCAATACACGAAGGGCGAGGCGATGCCCGCCTTGTCGCGGTAGGTGGCGCGGATGGCGTCGCGGTAGCTGCCGTCGTCCAGCCGCGCCAGGCAGGCCGCGAACTCGGCCTGGCGGCGCTGGGAGAAGTCGGGGCTGTGCAGGTCGGCCGGCCCGCGGTGGAAGGGGTGGAAAAAGGCCCCCGGAATCGCCGCGAACACGGCGCGCCAGCACAGCAGGCCGAACAGGGAATTGGCGAGCGCGTTCTCGACGTAGAACACCGGCGCCTCGCTGCTTTCCAGGTGCTCGCGCACCACGCCTTCGACCCACCATTCGCCGACCGGCATCGGCAGGCGCAGATCGAGCCGGTCGACCGGGGCGGCGCGGCGTGCCGGCAGGCGCGCATGCCCGAGGCGGCGCCCCAGGCGCGGCGCGATGCGCAGCAGGTGCTGGCGTTCGGCTTCGCTTTCCGGGGCGGCCTGGGCCTGCTGCAAGAGGGCCCAGGCTTCGTCGAAGCGCTCGTGCTTTTCCAGCACCCGGATGGCGCGCCCGCGCGCACCGGGGAAGCGGCAGCGCGCGTAGACGGCATGGGCCTGGTCCCACTCCTTGAGCTTCTCGTAGCCCTGGCCGATCTGGAACAGCAGCTTCTCGCGCCGGCCCACCAGCCAGTCGTTGTCGAACACATGCGAGGGCAGGTCGTGCAGCACCGCGTCGAGCGGCTCTCCGGCGTAGAAGCGCTCCTTGCAGGCGTGCAGCAGGATGTAATGGTCGACGTCGTCGCGCGAACGAAAACCGCGCGAGGCCTGCGAGATCTCGACTTGCTCGAAGCGGAACATGCCGAGGTCGGACAGTACGAACTCGGTCCAGTCCTGGCGCAGGTTGCCGAAGAAAAGCAGGCGCAGCCGGTCGCACAGCGGCTTGACCAGGATGCGCAGGGCAAGGTCGGCGCAGCCCCGGTACCAGCCGGAGAACGGGCGGGGGTCGCCGCATGCCTGGCGCAGCGCTTCCAGCTGATCGGCCTTGCGCGCGTTTTTCTGCTGCAGCTGGTCGCGGAAGGCGTCCGCGATCTCCGGCTTGGACAGCAGTTCGAACAGCTCGTCGAGCGAGAGCAGCGGGTCGGCTTCGACCCAGCCGGTGCCGAGCAGCAGCCGCGATGCCTCGACCGGGCAGCCGATTTCCGCATAGCTCAGCTTGCTGGCGCGAAATATGTTCCCTTTGCGCATGACCATGCGCACGAACAGCGCGCGCGCGTTCAGCGGGAGCGTGGGGAAGGCGGCAAGGAAGGCGAGCTCCTCGTCGACCAGCAGGTCGCGATACCGCTCGCCAATCCAGTCAAGGACCTTCTGGAAATTGTCCAGATAATAAAACTCGTTTTCCAGAACCTTGATCATGTCGTGAGGCCATACTGTGCTTATGTACAGTATACCTCTTCACGACCTCAATAGCCCAGAAGGAAGCCGGCTTTTCGTGGCCCGTGCAGGTTTTTTGCCACGTTCCGGCAGTTTATTCGCGCGCCGGTTTGGCCTGGCAGGCGCCGTTCGGACACAGCAGCTCGGTCATCTGCGAGCCTTCCGGCGCGTGGCCGTTGGCATGCACGATGACGGCCGAGATGAGCGCCACGTCGGCATCGACCGGCCCGTCAGCTTTCCGGGCCGGGCCGCCGCCGCGGGCGCTCTTCGGCGGGACCGGACGAACCGCGTTCTTCGCCAGCGTCGCCGGCCTGGGTCTGGACGGGGCCGCCGCGGGACGCACGGCCGCAGCCGGTTTCGCCGCCACGGCAACGGCGGGCGTGCGGCGCGGCGCGGCAGCGGGTACGGGAATGCGGAGCGCCGCCGCCGGCTGTCCGGCGGCGATCTTGCCAGGGCCGGGTTTGAGCAGGCGCAGCGGCGGTGCCTCGCCCGGCGGCGGCTGGTCCACGATGACCGCCGCGCTCCCCGGGGGGGCCTGCCGGGCGCTTTCGGCGGACGCCATCGCGACCTGATGGAGCGCGGCAGGCGCGACGAGCGTCGATCCGGTGTCGGCCGCCGATGCCGGCACCGACGCCAGCACCGACTCCGGCTCCACCCGCCGCGTGCCGTCGTTGTTCGCCGCCAGCCAGACCAGCGCCCCGGTCAGCACCAGCGCCAGGCCGGCGCCGGCGCCGAACCAGGCGCGCCGTGCGCCCGATGCGCCACCGGCGCGCTTGTGCGCGGGCTCACGCTCGAGCATCGCCAGGATGCTGTCCTCGCCGCTGATCCTGGGACGCCGCGGCGACATCAGGTTCGGACGGATGGACGCGGATTGATTTTCGTCTGTAGGCCGCACTGCATTACTCCTAAGATTGGTTCTCCCAATTCTGATTAGAAACAATCTTGGAGGAAGCGATGCTGATTTTTCTCGCCCTTCTGTACTTTTGTCTGGCGACCGCTGCGATCTGGCTGGCCCTGTTCCCGGCCGGCCGGGCATTGGTCGCCCGCAGCCTGTTCGCCTTGCGCCAGCGCCTGTCCCGGCGCGCCGTCGGCTGGCAGATCGCGGGCAGCCGCTATGCAAGCACGATGAGCGGCGCGCTGGGCGGCGGCATCGGCGGCCGGAACCGGCGCGATATCCGCGCCAACATCGTCCGATTCGTGCAACGCCACCGCATCGCCTGTGCGATCGGCGTGCCGGCCGTGCTGGTTCCCTCGCTGCTGGCGCTGGCCCTGAGCAGTCCGGCCATGCTGCCGGTCTACGAGGGCGGAACCATCGCGCCGGACGCCCAGGTGGCCGCGCTGCTGCAGGGCGAGCGCCTGGTGCCGCCGGTGGCGCTGCCGCCGATGGCCTTCACCACCGCCGAAGTCGCGCTGGTGCGGCCGCTGCTGGTGAACGCCAGCCGCAACTGGGGCCTGCTGCACCCCGACTTCAGCCAGCGCCTGCTACTGGCCTTCAAGATCATGAAGGAAAGACACGGCTACGAGATGGCCCTGCTCGAAGGCTACCGCAGTCCGGCGCGCCAGGACGAGCTGGCCCAGGCCGGCAGCCACGTTACCAATGCTCGCGCCTTCCAGAGCTGGCACCAATACGGCCTGGCCGCCGATTGCGCGTTCTGGCGCGACGGCAAGCTGGTGATCTCCGAAAAGGACCCCTGGGCGATGCGTGGCTACCAGCTGTATGGCGAGGTGGCCGAATCGCTCGGGCTGACCTGGGGTGGGCGCTGGAAGATGATGGATTTTGGCCACACCGAACTACGGATGCGCGGCGTCATGCAGCGCTAGGAGGCGGCCCGGGTCCGCGGCGCGCACCCGACCGGGCAACCCTTGAGGCGTCGCAAGTGTTGCCCTGCAGTGCCGTGCGAGCATTTCCTTTAGAACATTCCTATAACCCACCATCCTGCTCCCGCCATGGCACGAATCTGGCAGTTCCTGACCGACAGCCGAGTGCTGGTCGCGATCGGCATCGCTGCACTAGCGGCTTGCCTCTTCATCGGCGCCGACCTGATCGGCATCGACCCCATCTGGGCCCTCATTGCAGGGCTCGTACTACTCGCCTGCTGGGGCATCTGGTGGGCGATCCGGCGCCACCTCCGTGGCCGCGCGGCCCGGCAACTGGGCGAGGCCATCATCCCCGGCGGCGAGGCGCTCGTGCATGCGGGCGATGGCGCGGCCGGCGAAATGGCCGTGCTGCGCAAGAACATGCTGGAGGCGATCGCCACCATCAAGACCTCGAAGCTGGGGCTGACGCGCGGCGCCGCAGCCCTCTACGAGCTGCCGTGGTACATGATCATCGGCAATCCCGCGGCCGGGAAGAGCAGCGCGATCGCCCGTTCCGGACTGACTTTCCCGATCCCGGGGAGCAAGGCCCTGCAGGGCGTGGGCGGCACCCGCAACTGCGACTGGTTCTTCACCACCGACGGCATCCTGCTCGACACCGCCGGCCGCTACTCGGTGCAGGACAAGGTCCAGGAAAGCGACCGTGCCGAGTGGTTCAGCTTCCTCGATTTGCTGAAGAAACACCGTGGCAAGGCGCCCATCAACGGCATCCTGATCGCGGTGAGCGTGGCCGAACTGGTGGCGGGGCCGACCAGCGCCTCGCACGAACTGGCCAAGAGCCTGCGCACCCGTGTGCAGGAGCTGACCGAGCGCCTGGGCGTGCATGCGCCGGTGTACGTGGTCTTCACCAAGGCCGACCTGGTGGCCGGTTTTACCGACTTCTTCGCCGACACCGAGCGCGCCGAGCGCGACCGCATCTGGGGCGCCACGCTGCGCTACAACCGCCGCAGCGCGCCGCAGGACGTACTGGGCTTCTTCGACGAGCATTTCGACGAGCTGTACGACGGCCTCAAGGAGATGAGCCTGGCGAACATGGGCGCCAACCGCAGCACGCAGATGCGCCCGGGGGTGTTCACCTTCCCGCTCGAATTCGCCGCCATCAAGACGCCGCTGCGCGCCTTCCTGTCGACCCTGTTCGAAGAAAACACTTACCAGTTCAAGCCGGTGTTCCGCGGCTTCTACTTCACCAGCGCGCTGCAGGAAGGCAGCGTGCAGGACCTGTCCAGCAAGCGCGTGGCCAGCCGCTTCGACCTGGCCCTGCGGGAGCAGAAGGGCGGCGAAGTGGCCGAGCAGTCCGGCTACTTCCTGCTCGAGCTGTTCCGCAAGGTGATCTTCGCCGACAAGGACCTGGTCAGGCGCTATACCAATCCGCTTGCCGCGCGCTGGAAGGTGGCCGCCTTCTTCGGCGCCACCATCCTGCTCGGCTGCGCGCTGGGCGGCTGGAGCTGGTCCTACATGGGCAACCGCCAGCTGGTGGCCAATGTCCAGTCCGATCTCGACAAGGTGGCCAAACTCCAGGCCGGCCGAGTCGACCTGCAGTCGCGGCTGGAGGCGCTCGACATCCTGCAGGACCGCATCGAGCAGCTCGACAAGTACCGCAAGGAGACCCCGTGGGCGCTCGGCTTCGGCCTGTACCAGGGCGAGGCGCTGGAGCGCAAGCTGCGCGACGAATACTTCGCCGGGGTGCGCGCGGTGATGGTGGAGCCGGTGACGGCGGCGCTGGAGGGCATGCTGGCCGAGGTCAACGCCAATGCGGCCCAGCTCACCCCTGGCGCCGCCCCCGATGCGGCCAGCCCCCACCTGGTGTCGGCGCAGCCGGCAAGCAGCCAGTACCAGAGCGTCTCCGCCACCAGCGTGGCCGATGCGTATAACGCCCTCAAGACCTACCTCATGCTGGGTGACAAGAGCCGCGCCGAGCCGGGCCACCTGAACGACCAGCTTACCCGCTACTGGCGCACCTGGCTGGAAGCCAACCGCGGCAACATGCCGCGCGAGCAGATGATCCGCAGCGCCGAGCGCCTGCTGACCTTCCACCTGTCGCAGGTGCAGGACCCCGCCTGGCCGCAGATGACCCTCAAACTGGGCCTGCTCGACAACACCCGCGAGCACCTGCGCCGGGTGGTGCGCGGCACCCCGGCGCGCGAGCGGGTCTACAACGACATCAAGACCCGCGCCGCGACCCGCTTCCCGGCGGTGACGGTGGCGCGCATCGTTGGCGAGCAGGACAGCGGCCTGGTGGCCGGCAGCCACGCGGTCAGCGGCGCCTTCACCCGCGATGCCTGGAACAAGTACGTGCTCGGTGCGATCCGCGACGCATCCAGCAGCGAGGCGCAAAGCGCCGACTGGGTGCTCAAGACCGTGTCCAAGGACGACCTGACCCTGGAAGGCAGTCCGGAACAGATCCAGAAGGCCCTGATCGAGCTGTACAAGGCCGAGTATGCGCGCGAGTGGCTGAAGTTCGTGCAGGGCGTGGCGATCGCCGACCTGAAGGGCTTCGACGGCAGCGTGCAGGCCATGAACCGCCTGGGCGATCCGCAGGCCTCGCCGATCGCCAAGCTGCTGCGCATGATCTACGACGAGACCGTGTGGGACAATCCGGGCGCCGCCGGGACGGGGATGAGCAAGACCGAGCGCAGCTTCGCCGACTGGTTCAAGGAAGTGATCCTGCGGCGTGCGCCGTCCGACGCGCGCACCCTGGCCAATGCGGTCGACCCGGCCGCGCTGCTGGGCGCCCAGGGCGGCGCCGGCGCCGGCCCGATCGGCCGCGAATTTCTCGGCGTGGCGCGCCTGGTCGGGGTCAAGGAAAAGGACGCCTCCCTGATGAGTGGCTACCTGGATGCGCTGTCGAAGCTGCGTACCCGCCTGAACACCCTGAAGAACCAGGGCGACCCCGGCCCCGGCGCCAAGCAGTTCATGCAGCAGACCCTGGAAGGCAACGGTTCCGAGCTGGCCGACGCGCTGCGCTACGTCGACGAACAGATGCTGACCGGGATGAGCGACACCCAGAAGGCGGCGCTGCGCCCTCTGCTGGTGCGTCCCCTGATCCAGACCTTCGCCATGATCGTGCTGCCGTCCGAGGCCGAGATCAACAAGACCTGGCAGCTGCAGGTCGTCGAACCCTTCCAGCGCACGCTGGCGACCAAGTACCCGTTCGCCGCCGGTTCCAGCGTCGAAGCCACGGCAGGCGAGATCGGACAGATCTTCGGGCCCGAAGGCCAGGTCGCCAAGTTCGTCAACACGGCGATGGGACCGCTGGTCGTCAACCGCGGCGGGGTGCTGGCCGCGCGCACCTGGGCCGACGTCGGCATCACCCTGGCGCCGCAGGTGATATCCGGCTTCCCGGGCTGGATCGCGCCGCTGTCGGCGAATGGCGTGGCCGCCGACGGCGGGCCGCAGACGGTGTTCCAGATCCTGCCGCAGGCGGCTCCCGGCACCCTCGAGTACACCCTCGACATCGACGGCCAGCAGCTGCGCTACAAGAACACCCTGCCCACCTGGACCAACATGGTGCACCCGGGCCCGCAGGGCGTGGCCGGCGTGCGGATCTCGGCCGTGACCTTCGACGGCCGCAGCGTCGAGCTGTTCAACGAACCCGGGCAGGGCGGCTTGAAGCGCATGATCGATGCCGCCCAGAAGAAGAGGAAGGACGGCGGCGTGTTCGAGCTGCGCTGGAGCGCGGGGAACGTGGCGGTGACGGTGGACCTGAAGATCGTCAGCAGCGCGGCCGCCAACGGCGACGGCGAACAGGGCCAGGGTTTCCGCGGCCTGAAGCTGCCGACCGCCATCGTCGGCCGCGCCCCCGGGGAAGCCTTGACCCAGCCGGCGCTGGCCGCGGCTTCCGGAGACCAGTGATGCGCGGCCCGGCTTCCGAACGGATCGGCTACTTCGGCAAGATCCCGGCACGCGCCGACTTCGTCAAGCTGGCCGACGACCCGGCCGCCATCGCGATGCTGGACCGCTGGCTGGCCCAGGTGATGACCCTGCTGCCCTCGGATGCGCGCTGGCGCATCAACTATGACGCCATGCCCCCGGTCAGTTTTGCGCTGGTGGGCCCGGCGCGCCGCCATGCCATCGCCGGCCACCTGCTGGCCAGCCACGACCAGTCGGGGCGGCGCTTTCCCTTCCTGGCCGCGCGTACCTATGCCGTGTCGGACCCGGTCGCCTTCGTGACCCGCTGCCCGCTGGCCTTCGCGCCGCTATGGACGTTTCTCGAGGCGCTCTGTCCCCGGGTGCTGTGCGACGCCGATCCCGGCCCGCACCTGCAATCGATCGCGGATGCCACGGTGGCGCTGGGCGAGGCCGAACCGACCCTGTCGCACCTGCTGGCCAACGGCACCGTCGGCTCGCTCGGCGCACTCCTGGGGGAACGCCAGCTCGCGCGGATGGTGCTGGCCCTGGGCCTGCTGCTGCAGCCGGTGATGCATAGCCAGCCGGCCGAACTGCACAAGAGCCTGGTGCTGCCGCTGCCGCACGACGCCGGCGCGCGCTACGCGGTGGCGGCCTTCTGGCTGCAGCTCGCCGCGCCCTTCCTGCGCCGCGCCAGCTTCGACCTGGCCATCTTCATCACGCGCCAGGAGGGACGGCCGGTGCTGGTGGTGGGCTTCTGCGCGGCCCTGGCCGAGACCCTGCAGGCGCTGGTCGACCCCTTGGTCGGCGCCGAGCAGCAGGTGCGCCTGGGCGACACCGGCTGGATCGACGAGCAGCTCTACATCGATACCGACGTGCGCTCGCTGGCCAGCTACCTGGCGCAGTCCGACCTGCCGCTCGGACTGGCGCGTGACATGTTCATGAAGACCTTCATTGGAGCCGCGACGTGAGACGATCCCTGACACCATCCGCGCATTTATCCGTATGCATGCTGCTTGCCGCGCTGGCCGGCGCCGCCCACGCCCAGCCGGAGGCGCCGGTCGTCGTCAGCGGCACCGTGGCCGACGAGGCCACCCGCGCCGCGCTGCTCGACCGCCTGCGCATCGTCTACGGCGCCTCGCGCGTGGTCGACCAGCTCTCGGTCGGCACGGTGGCTGCGCCGGCCAACTGGAACGAGTACGTGGCCAGGCTGATCAACCCCGACCTGAAGCTCATCAAGAGTGGCCAGCTGAAGGTCGATGGCAGTCATGTCAGCCTGCGCGGCGACGTCGCCAACGAGGAACAGCGCCAGAAGATCGCCGGCAATATCGCCGCCAGCCTGAACCCGACCTACACCGTCAACAACGGGTTGCGGGTCGCGGCGTCGCAGCAAAGCGTGCTCGACGCGGCGCTGGCCGACCGCATCATCGAATTCGAATCGGGCAAGGCGGCCCTGACCGAGGCCGGCATGCAGGTGCTGGACCAGATGAGCGCCGCGATGCAGAAGCTCGAGGGCTCGAAGGTCGAGGTGATCGGCCACACCGACAACGCCGGCTCGCGCGCCGGCAACCTGTCGCTTAGCCAGGCCCGCGCGGAGGCGGTCAAGGCCTATATCGTCGCGAAAGGCATTCCGGCGGAATCGATCGCGGTGTCGGGCGAGGGCCCGGACCGGCCGGTGGCCGACAACCGCACGCCGGAAGGGAAGGCGAGGAATCGCCGGATCGAGTTCAAGGTGATCCAGTAGACCTGGGCGCAAGCCCAGGCCCCGGCGCCGGCCGGGGCCTACTTCAATACTAGGGCAGGCTGATCGTCACATGCGCCGCCTTCGGCGGCAGCTTCACCAGGTCGTTGTACTGCGCCATCTGGGTTCCGGTCTCGTTCGACAGGGCGGTACGAAAGCCCAGGTAGGCCCCCAGCCCCGCCACCATGAACACCGCTCCCAGCACCCACAGCGACAGGTCGCTCTGCAGCCGGTTGACGACCTGGTCGGGCCGCTCGGCGTGCGGGGCGAAGCCGCGCGTGCGGCCGCGCATGCGGGCGATCTCGTCGCCCAGGCGCGCCACCAGGTAATCGAGCTTGTCGCGTCCGTCGAGCGCGTACCGGCCCTGGAAGCCGAGCAGCAGGCACATATGGAAGACTTCGAGCGCCTCCACGTGCACCTGGCCCTTGGCGCGCAGGTCTTCCAGGCGGTGGAAGAAGTGCTCGCCCGCCAGCTGGTCGCCGAACACGCGCAGCTGCAGGGGCCGGGTTTCCCAGGCGTCGCGCACCTCGTAGGTGGAGCGCAGGATGATCTCGTCCACCGCCGAGCAGAACGCGTACTTGGCCGCGGTCACGTCCTCGGCCGAGATGCCGAGCGCCTTGGCGTTGCGGTCGACGTCGGCCAGGAAGCCGGTCATGTTGTCGGAAAAGGCCACCTTGTCCTGCGGGCCGCAGCCATTCTTCAGCAGGAACAAGGCATAGAAGCCTTCGTACATGATGTCCACCAGGCGCTGCGGCGGACGCTCCGCCTTCTGGCCGGCTTGCGGCGCCGCGCGCCGTTCGACGAAGGCGTTCATGCCGCCACCGCGATCAGTTCGAGGCGCAGGTCGCGAATCCCGTTCGGGACATAGATCGAGATCGCCTGCGATTTCAGCATCGTTTCATACAGCATGCCACGGTTCTCCAGGATGAAGTAATAGGTATCGGGCCGCACCGGCACCGCCGCCGGCACTTGCGGCGCGTGCACCAGCTTCACGCCGGGCAGGGCCGACAGCACGAACTTGTCGACGTCTTCCGGCGCGCCCACCTTGAACTGCAGGGGCACCACGTCCACCAGCTGCAACGCCGGCATGTCGGCCGCCACCGCCAGGTAGAGCGTGGTCTGCAGGTTGATCCGTCCCGAATCGAGCGCGCCCAGGTAGTAGGAAGGGCGCTCGCGGTTCAGGGCGATCGTGAAATAGCGCGACGAGATCACGGTGTCGAGCAGGTCGCGGATGATGCCGTCCAGGCGCGCGAATTGCGGTCCGGGATCGGCGTGCACGTAGGCCGGCAGGTCTTCCAGCCGGTAGCTGCGCGAGTAGGTCATCAGGCCGCCGGCCAGGGCCAAGAGCTCGCCGAACAGGCGCTCCGGGTGCAGGTCGCGGTGGCCGAGGTAGTGCGACAGCGCGGCGTAGCCGGTGCTGGCCGTGTGCAGCAGCCAGAAGGCCGAGACGTCGCCGCCGCGGATCTCGATCACGTTCTTGCTCGGTTCGCGCATGTGGCCGTACAGGGCATTGACCTTGGCCAGCAGCTTTTCCATCAGCCGCGCCAGGTTCAGGTGCAGGCCGGGCGCGGCATCGACCGACAGGCTGGGCGGCACGAAGGAAGGATCGGCCTCGAAGCCGCCGGTGGGCACCCGGCGCAGCCGCAGCAGCGGGAAGCTGTCGTAGGCTTCCAGCGGCTCGGTATCGGCCACCAGGCGCAGCGACTTGCGCAGGTAGGTGATCGGGGCTTCGGCGGCGCGCGTGTACAGGTCCTGGGTCTCGCGTTCGTGGCTGGTGTAGCGCGCATCGCGCCCCGCACTGGCGTCCGGCGCGGCCTCGGAGGCATGGTTGTCGCCCCAGGCCTTGAGCGCCGGCAGGGCCGCATGGAAGGTCACCGTCTGCACCCCGGCGGGCAGGTCGCCCAGGCGCACCTGCAGCGGCAGCGGATCGCCGTCGGGGGCGCGGTAGACCTCGCCGTCGGGGAACAGCAGGGACAGCTCCTCGACCCGCAGGACGTCGTGGCGCAGCGCGTCGTAGTCGACCACCAGCTTGCGCACGCCCCAGGCGTAGGGGTGGAGGGCGCAGGCGGTCTGGTTCAGGCGCGCCTCGTGGTAGCGGTCCTGCTGCTGGAAATGCTGGGGCCGCAAGAAGAGTCCCTCGCCCCACAGTAGCTTCGCTGGCATGCTCATCGACTTCGCCTCCGGCTCCAGAAATTCCTAGCTTGGCGGAAACAACGCCGGGTTCATTGACAGCGCACAGAAGAAAGCTTCGCCGCCGTGCTGCTGCCGCCGACGGTGAGGGCACAGGCATGCAGGCCGATGTTCACACCCTCGCGCTCGGCATCGGCCGCCGCCACGCTGGCACGCCAGCGCCCTTCGGCGGGACGCTGGAACAGGGCCACCAGCGCCAGGTGCCCGGCCTCGCGCCCGAGTTTTTCGCTGACCTCGTAGCGTTGCCCGGGCACCAGCATGATCTCGCGCACCTCGATCAGGTCGCTGCCCAGGCTCGCACGCTCGGCCTGCGGATCGAGGAAGGCGGCGTAGGGCGCCCGTTCGAAGGCATCCTTGCGGCGCAGTTTGTACAGGCGTACCGCGAGGGCGATCGGCTGGCCGCGCCCGTCGAGGTTGAGCCTGGGCGAGGCATGCAGGCGCAGCGCCACGGTGCGCGGCGGCCTCAAGGCCTCCGGCAGTTCGGGTGGCTTGCGCAGGCCGGTGGCCTCCAGCGCCGTTGTCGCGAGCCCGTTGCTGCCGCAACCGGCCAGGGCGCAGGCTGCCAGCACGGCCGCAAGGAACGAACTTGTTCTCATCGCGATTTCCTTTACTCATTATTTTCAGGGTCAAGCACGGATTGAACCGGACTGGTGCAGGCCTGCCGTGATCACGCGCAAGCGCAAGACGAGAACATCGGAAAGGAGGCGAACGCTGCTTTGGTTGACAGTGCGCAATTTCACAATAACGCTCATGCGAATAATGGTGGCTGGCTTAACTGTCGTGGAGAAACCAGCATGATGCACAAACGATTGATGCCCTTGATTGTGGGAGTCGCCGCCCTGGCCGGGTGCGCCAGCGCACCACCCGCCGCGCCGGTCAAGTCGACCGCGGCGGTGGCCGAACAGGTCTTCACCGAGGCCGATGCCGCCATCGCGGCCAAGCAGGAAGAGAAGGCCTACGCCATGCTCAAGGCCGCGGCCGACGGCCACCCGGTCGACAAGCGGCCCTGGGTCAAGATGGCGCAGATCCGTTTCAATGCCGGTGTCTACGGCGAGGCGATCACCAACGCCCACGAGGCGCTCGAGCGCGACCCGGACGACGCGCTGGCGAACAGCATCGTCGCCGTCAGCGGCCTGCGGGTCGCGAGCGAGGCGCTGGCCGACCTGACCCGCCTGAACAACCTGAACGGCGACGTCAAGAGCGAGGCCCAGGACCTGGCCAAGCTGCTGCGCACCACGCTGGGCGAACCGGTCCTGTTCAAGCGGGCCGACGCGCCCAAGCCGCCCCCGCCGACGCGCGCGCGCAGCACCTCGGCGGCGCGCAAGCCGGCCGCCGCCAACAGCGATCCGTTCGCCGGACTGAAGTGACACCACGCGGCCGGCGCCGCCGGCTGTTCCATCCCCCCGCAACCTGGAGTCGTTATGGCCAAGAATGAAAGCGTGCAGAAGCGCTTGCAAAAGGTGCGCGCGCCACGCGTGCAGATGACGTATGACGTCGAAATCGGCGACGCCATCGAAAACAAGGAATTGCCCTTCGTCGTCGGCGTGGTGGGCGACTTCGGCAACGACCCGGCGCAGGAAAAGAAGCGCCTCAAGGACAAGAAGTTCGTCAACGTCGACGCCAGCAATTTCGACGAGGTGCTGGGGGCCGTGGCGCCCGTGGCGAGCTTCCGGGTCGACAACCACCTGTCGCCGGAGGGCGGCCAGTTCGCGGTCCAGCTGCAGTTCAAGGAGATGGACGACTTCCGCCCCGAGTCGGTGGTGCGCCAGGTGGCGCCGCTGAACGGCCTGCTGGAGGCGCGCACCAAGCTGGCCGACCTGCGCAACAAGCTGGCCGGCAACGACAAGCTCGAGGACATTCTCAGCGAAGTGCTGGGCAATACCGAGAAGCTGGCCAGCCTGAAGAAGCAGGACAAAGCCGAAGGGGAGGCATGATGGCGGCCGTCCTCGATACCGCCAAGGCGGCGCCGGCAGTGGAGCTCGACGCCTCGCTGCTCGACCAGATCGTCGAGCAGAGCCGGGTGGCGAAATCCAGCAGCGAGCACGAGCGCGCGCGCGACATCATCTCGGAATTGGTGACCCAGGTGATGCAGGGCACCATGGTCATGTCGAACAATCTGTCGGCCATGATCGATGCGCGCCTGGCGGAGCTGGACCGCATGATTTCCCAGCAATTATCAAGCGTGATGCACGCGCCCGAATTCCAGAAGCTGGAGCGCAGCTGGACCGGCCTGCATTACCTGGTGAGGAACAGCGCCACCTCCGCCAACCTGCAGATCCGCATGCTCAACGCCAGCAAGCGCGAGCTGGTGAAAGACTTCCAGTCGGCGCTGGAATTCGACCAGAGCAGCATGTTCAAGAAGGTCTACGAGGAAGAATTCGGCAGCTTCGGCGGCGCCCCCTACGGCACCCTGATCGGCGACTTCGAGATCTCGCGCCAGCCCGAGGACATCTATTTTCTCGAGCAGATGTCGCACGTGGCCGCCGCCAGCCATGCACCCTTCATCACATCGAGCGCGCCGGAACTGTTCGGCATCGACAGCTTCGGCGACCTGGGCAAGCCGCGCGACCTGGCCAAAGTCTTCGACACCGTCGAATACGCGAAGTGGAAGGCCTTCCGCGAATCCGAGGATGCCCGCTATGTCGGCCTGACGCTGCCGCGCTTCCTGGGCCGCCTGCCGTACAACCCGATGGACGGCATGAGCACCGAGGGCTTCAACTATGTCGAGGACGTGGACGGCAGCGACCACCAGAAGTACCTGTGGTGCAACGCCGCCTATGCCTTCGCCTCCAAGCTGACCAAGGCCTTCGAGGACTACGGCTGGTGCGCGGCGATCCGCGGCGTCGAGGGCGGCGGCCTGGTGGAAAACCTGCCGGCCCACACCTTCAAGACCGACGAGGGCGAGGTGGCGCTCAAGTGCCCGACCGAACTGGCCATCACCGACCGCCGCGAGAAGGAGCTGTCCGACCTCGGCTTCATCTCGCTGGTCCACTGCAAGAACACCTCGTATGCGGCCTTCTTCGGCGCCCAGTCGGCCCAGAAGGCCAAGAAGTACAACAACGAGGCGGCCAACGCCAATGCCGTGCTGTCCTCGCAGCTGCAGTACATCTTCGCGGTCTCGCGCATCGCCCACTACATGAAGGCCATGATGCGCGACAAGATCGGCAGCTTCGCCGCCGCCTCGAATGTAGAGGATTACCTCAATCGTTGGTTAACCCAATATGTGCTCCTCGACGACAACGCCAGCCAGGACCAGAAGGCCCAGTTCCCGCTGCGCGAAGCCAGCGTGCAGGTGTCCGAGGTGCCGGGGCGCCCGGGGGTGTACCGGGCGGTGTCCTTCCTGCGCCCGCATTTCCAGCTCGACGAGCTGTCCGTTTCGCTCCGACTGGTCGCGGAGTTGCCGCAGTCGACCAATAGCTAAGCAGTCCTTTTCAACCTGAATGGAGTAGAACATGGCAATTGACGTATACCTGCAGATCGACGGGATCAAGGGCGAATCGATGGACGACAAGCACAAGGACTGGATCGAGTGCCTGGCCGTGGACTGGGGCGTGAAGCAGCCACGTTCGGCCACCGCATCGACCGGCGGCGGCCACACCGCCGAGCGCTGCGAACATGAGGAAATCAGCCTGAAGAAGCTGGCCGACCTGGCTTCGCCGATCCTGCTGCAGACCTGCTCGGCCGGCAAGACGATCCCGAAGGCCAAGCTGGAATTCATGCGCGCCGACGGCCAGGGCGAGCGCATCAAGTACTTCGAGATCGAGCTGGAGAACGTGCTGATCGGCGGCGTCAAGCCGAGCGTGGCGGAAGGCTCGATCATCCAGGAAGAGGTCAGGCTGAAGTTCTCGAAGATCAAATGGAAGTACACCCAGCAGAAAATCGGCGGCGGCTCGGGCGGCAACACCTCGGGCGGCTGGGATCTGGCGGCCAACAAGGTCGTCTGAGCTCCACCGGGGTCGCCGGCCGGCGCACCGGCCAGGCGGCCCGCTCGTGCGCGGCGCACGCGGCTCGACACGCGGCGCCGCGCCGTTTTTCAATACCCTGGAGGACGCATGAAGGGCTACCAGCCCGGCCTGCTGGACCGCCTCATGGACGAACGCCCGGACGCCGGCGCCGGCACCGCGTTCACGGGCGAGCAGCTCAAGGACAGCGTGGCGCGCGACCTGGAAGCGCTGCTCAACACGCGCCTGGCCTTCGACCCGGCGATCCTGAACGGCTACCCGGAAGCGCGCGGCTCGCTGCTGCACTACGGCCTGCTCGACTTCGCCGGCTACTGCCTGAGCAGCAGCGTCGACCGCGCCGCGGTCTGCGCCAGCATCCAGGACGCCATCGCGGCCCACGAACCGCGCCTGCGCGAGGTCAGCGCCACCCTCGAACTGGCGCAGGGTAGCGTCAATCGCCTCAACTTCATCATCCATGCCCGCCTTGGCCTGCCCGACAGCAGCGAGCCGGTCCACTTCAATGCGGTGCTGCAGCCTTCGTCGCTGCATTACGCCGTCAGGCGCACGGTCCGGCCGCGCGCCTAGACGCCCCGGGCCGCCGCCTTTTCCTTTTCAACCACGAGGACGCGACACGATGGACATCAATCTCAAGACCCTGATCGGCAAGCTGAACGACACCACGCGCGCCGCCGCCACGCGCGCCGCCTCGATCTGCGTCGGCCTGGGGCAGTACGAAGTCGAGGTCGAGCACCTGTTCCTGGGCCTGATCGAGCAGCCGGGCAGCGACCTGTGCGTGATCGCGCAGGCATGCGACATCAGCCTGACGGGCCTGGAAACCGACCTGCGCCACGAGATCGACCGCTTCGCCACCGGCAGCGCCCGCACGCCGGTGTTCTCGCGCCACCTGCCGCTGCTGTTCGAGCATGCCTGGCTGATCGCCTCGCTGGCGACGCCCGCCGACGGCCAGCCGAACCAGATCCGCAGCGGCCACCTGTTGCTGGCGCTGCTGACCGAGCCCTCGCTGTCGCAACTGGCCTTGCGCGCCTCGCCCCTGTTCCGCAAGTTCCCGGTGGACCGCCTGAAGCACGACCTGCACAAGCTGACGCGCGGCTCGCAGGAAGCGCAGCCGGCGGCGGTCGAGCAGCTTGAAGCGCCGGGCGACGCCGCGGACGAGATCGCGGCCGGCCCGGCGCGCGCCACGCCGGCGCTCGACCAGTACACCACCTGCCTGACCCAGCGCGCACGCGACGGCCGGGTCGACCCGGTGATCGGACGCGATCCGGAGATCCGGCAGGCGATCGACATCCTGATGCGGCGCCGCCAGAACAACCCGATCCTGACCGGCGAGGCGGGCGTCGGCAAGACCGCCGTGGTGGAGGGCCTGGCGCTGCGCATCGCACGTGGCGACGTGCCCGAGGTCTTGACCGGCGTCGAGATCCATACCCTCGACATGGGCCTGCTGCAGGCCGGGGCCAGCGTCAAGGGCGAGTTCGAGAATCGCCTGAAGAACGTGATCGACGAGGTGAAGAAGAGCCCGCACGCGATCATCCTGTTCATCGACGAGGCGCACACCATGATCGGCGCCGGCGGCGCCGCCGGCCAGAACGACGCGGCCAACCTGCTCAAGCCGGCGCTGGCGCGCGGCGAGCTGCGCACCATCGCCGCCACCACCTGGGGCGAATACAAGAAATACTTCGAAAAGGATGCCGCGCTGGCGCGCCGCTTCCAGGTGATCAAGGTCGAGGAGCCGGACGAGGCCACCGCCTGCGCCATGCTGCGCGCCATGGCGCCGCTGATGGAGAGCCATTTCGGGGTGCGCATCTACGACGACGCGGTGAGCGAGGCGGTGCGCCTGTCGCACCGCTACATCAGCGGGCGCCAGCTTCCCGACAAGGCGATCAGCGTGCTGGACACCGCCTGCGCCAAGGTCGCGCTGGGCCAGAGCGCCACCCCGGCGGCGCTGGAAGACTGCAGCCGCGGCATCGAGCGCATCGACGCCCAGATGGCCGCGCTGCAGCGCGAGGCCAACGCCGGCGCCGGCCACGAAGACAAGCTCCTCGAACTGCGCCAGCGCCGCGGCGCCCTCGACGACGAGCGCATCGGCCTGCAGCGGCGCTGGGACGAAGAGCAGAAGCTCGCCGCCGAGATCGGCGAGATGCGCGCCGCGCTCGAGGACGGCCGCACCCAGGACGCCGGCGAACTGCGCGTCCGCGTCGACCGGCTGCGGGCCTTGCAGGGCGAGTCGCCGCTGGTGCCGGTACAGGTGGACGGCCACACGGTGGCCGAGATCGTCGCCAGCTGGACCGGCATTCCGCTCGGCCGCATGGTGAAGGACGAACTGCATACCGTGATCAAGCTGCAGTCGCTGCTGGACGAGCGGATCCTGGGCCAGTCGCATGCCAGCCAGGCCGTGGCCCAGCGGGTGCGCACCGCGCGCGCCAACCTGGATGACCCGAACAAGCCGAAGGGCGTGTTCCTGTTCGTCGGCACCTCGGGCGTGGGCAAGACCGAGACCGCGCTGGCGCTGGCCGACATCCTGTACGGCGGCGAGCGCAAGCTGGTCACCATCAACATGAGCGAATACCAGGAGGCGCACAGCGTGTCGGGCCTGAAAGGCTCGCCGCCCGGTTACGTGGGCTATGGCGAGGGCGGCGTGCTGACCGAGGCGGTGCGCCGCAATCCCTACAGCGTGGTGCTGCTGGACGAAGTGGAGAAGGCGCATGCCGACGTGCTCGAGCTGTTCTTCCAGGTCTTCGACAAGGGCGTGCTGGACGATGCGGAGGGTCGCCAGATCGACTTTCGCAACACCATCATCATCCTGACCTCGAACGTGGGCTCGAGCCAGATGATGCAGGCCTGCCTGAACAAGCCGCTGGACGAGGTCCCGGCCCCGGACCAGCTGGCGGAACTGATCCGCCCGCAGCTGATGAAGCACCTCAAGCCGGCCTTCCTGGGCCGCTTGAGCGTGGTGCCGTTCTACCCGATTCGCGACGAGGTGCTGACCAGGATCATTCGCCTGAAACTGGACCGCATCAGGGCGCGCATCATGGACAACCACCGCGCCCGCTTCGAGTACGACGATGCGCTGGTGGCGGCGGTGCTCAGCCGCTGCACCGAGGTCGACTCGGGCGCGCGCAACGTCGACAACATCCTGAACGGCACCCTGCTGCCCGAGATCGCCGACAGCGTGCTGGCGCGGATGGCCGAGGGCGGCGCGATCACCCGGGTCAAGGTGGGCGCGACCAGGGCCGGCAAGTTCAAGTACGCGATCGAGTGAGGAGCACCCATGCGCGATATCGACATTCAGCTGGACAAGCTGCTGGCCCCGATCAGTGCGGACCGGCCCTGCGGCGACGACCTGGCCTTCTCGCCCGAGTTCGACGCCATCAACCGCGCGCGCCAGGCCGACGACCCGTCGATCGAACAGGGCGCCTGGGTCACCACGCTCAAGGAAGCCGACTGGAAGTTCGTGTCCAGGCGCTGCGCGGAGCTGATCGAGACCCGCAGCAAGGACCTGCAGCTGGCGGTCTGGCTGGCCGAGGCGATGGCCAAGACCGATCGGCTGGCCGGCCTGGCCGGCAGCCTGCGCCTGCTGGCCGCCCTGTGCGAACGCTACTGGCTCGAAGTCCACCCCTTGCCCGACGAGGATGGCCATGAGCGCCGCATCGGCAACCTGGCCTGGATCGCCGCCCGCCTGGCGCCGCTGGTGAAAGAAGCGCCGGTGGCCGAAGGAGTCAGCATGATGGCCTGGGAGGCGGCGCGCACCCGCGGTCCGGAGGCGGTGGCGGAGCTGGAAACGGCGCGCGCCAAATCGACGCCGGCCGCGCGCCAGGCGCTGCTTGATAGCGCGCAGGAATGCCTGGCCGCGCTGGCCGAGCTGGAGCGCGTGGTCGACGACCGGCTCGGCGCGGACGGGCCGAGTTTCGGCGCCGGCCGCGCGGCGCTGCGCGACTTCGCCGACCTGGTGGCGCCGCCGCCGGCGCGGTCGGCGCAGGCGGCCCAGGGCGCGGCAGCATCGGGGCCCGCGGTGCCGACGGTGCCGGCATCCGCTGCCCCGACGCGGGTCCGGGTGATGACGCACGAGGGTGAGCTGCAAAGCCGCGAACAGGCGCTGGCGCAGCTGCGCGGGGTGGCCGAGTTCTTCCGGCGCACCGAGCCGCACAGCCCGGTCGCCTATCTGGCGGAGAAGGCGGCGCGCTGGGGCGAGCAGCCGCTGCACGCATGGCTGCGCTCGGTCATCAAGGACGATGCCTCGCTGGCGCGGCTGGAGGAGCTGTTGGGAATCGAAACGGAAGGGGGTTGAAAGAAAATTTCACCAAAGTAACTCGAGTGAAATTTTCTTTCATGGGACCGGCTGACTACTCAGCCGGTTTTTGCGCGCCCGGCTGGACCATCGAGCTGGCCTTGGCGATCTGCGCTTCGACGGTCTGCACCGCCTGGCGCGTGGCCTGGGTCACCTGTTCGTAACCCTTGAAGGCATTGTCGATCGCGGTCTTGATGATCTCGACGGCGTTCTCCGAGCCCGGCTTGACGTTCTGGGTCACGTCGTAGATCAGCGCCGACAGGGTGCTCTTGGCTTCCGCCACGTGGGTGTCGGCGGCCTGGCGGAATTCCTGGTGCATCTCGTCGATGATCGACTTGAGCTGCTCACGGTATGCCGCGGCGCCGGCGGCGCCAGGCTGCATGCGCGCATGCAGGGCCGCGATCGCGGCCTTCGGGTCGCCAGGAGCCGACAGGCCCGCGGCCAGGCCCGCGGCCATTTGCTGGCCGGCGGCGATCGAGCCTTCCATCGAGCTCTTTGCTGCATTCATGTTCAGCGCCACCACTTGCTCCACGCCCTTCACCGTCTTGTCGGCAAGGGTGTTGAAGGTTTGCATCTGCAGGTCGAACAGGGTCTTGGTCGCGTTGGCGAATTGCTCCGGACTCGTGAACATCGGTGTCTCCTCAGTATTGGAATAGATGGGATGCGCCTTGCCACCCCATTATTTAGCAACAATGAGTTTTTCGCAACGCGCGTCCCGGTAGGGTCCGGCGAATTTTTCCCAACCCGGACCTAGCGGGGTCTGGGAGCAGGCGAGGGCGCCGTTGAGCTTGCTACGCCACTGGAAATACGGGGCCGGCGCGCCGAGGGCGGCCTGGCTGGCGAGCCCGAGCGCAAGAAGGAAGGCGAGAGGTTTCATGTCCTGCCGAGCTTACCGTACCCTTGCGCCAAGTCAAGCATGTCTTGACCTTGCTACTGTGGGAAGGTATATCCTGCACCTGGATACAACAGGAGACGACACATGCACGCAGTTGCAAGGCATCTGAACATCGGCGAGGCGGCCAGCGCCTCCGGCGTCTCGGCCAAGATGATCCGCCATTACGAATCGATCGGGCTCATCGGCGCGGCCAGGCGCACCGAAGCCGGCTACCGCGTCTACAGCCAGGAAGACGTGCGGGTGCTGCAGTTCGTGCAGCGCGCCCGCGCGCTCGGCTTTTCGCTCGAGCAGATCGGCAAGCTCCTGAGCCTGTGGCGGGACCAGGACCGGGCCAGCGCCGACGTGCGCGCCCTGGCGCGCGCCCACATCGCGGAACTGGACAAGAAGATCGCCGAGATGGAAGCGATGCGCCGCACGCTGGAGGCGCTGGCGGCGTCCTGCCATGGCGATGCGCGCTCGAGCTGCCCGATCCTCGACGACCTGGCGGCTAGCGGCGCGTCCTAGGGCTGTGCGGGCAGTGCGATGGCGCGCGCGCGTTCCAGGTCGGGAAAACCGGTGACGCGGTAGCGCTGCGGCCAGGCATCGGGCAGCGCCTGGATCAGCTGCCCGAAGGCGGCCTGCAGCGCGTCCCAGGACACGATGATCAGTTCCTGCATCTGGTCGCCGTCGAGGTCGACCAGCGCCACGCGGTCGGTGCGCGGCAGCAGGGCGTCGACGCCGCGCGTCCAGCTGCACATGCTGTACTCGATGTCCCGCGCAGGATCGCGCATCACCTTGTAACTGGCCACGAAGACGTCGGTCCCGCTTTTCTCATACAGCGCGTCCAGGGTCTCCTTCTGCGCGGCGTAGTCACCGAACAGGTATTGCCGCCCCAGGCTTTCGAGCCCGCTGCGCACGGACGCATCGTCCGGCACGTGGGCGACGGCGCGTCCGTTCTCGTAGCGGTACATCAGCGCCGACACCGGCCGCGTCTCGGTGTCGGCGATGCGCCGGGCCAGCGCCACCATCGCGCGCACGGCCTCGATGTCCTTGCCCGAGGCGAGCAGCAGGGTGCCGCGCGCCGGCACCATCGCCAGCGGATTGGCGCCGGCGATGCGATGCGCCAGGTCGGGCAGCAGCAGCCGCGATGAATCGTAGGCGTCGCCCCAGTCGCCCGCGAACACGCCGCGCTCGACCTGGATGAAGCGGTCGACCGTGGCGTCGCGCAGGTTGTCCATGGCGGCGGCCAGCGCCTCGTCGCTGGAGACGCCCCATTGCGCCAGCTGGTCGGAGCGGAAGGATTGCATCGACTGTTCGCTGTCGACCATCAGGGTCAGGATGGTGTCGCTGCTGAAGGGCCGGAACAGGAAGGCCGACGCGGCCTGCGGATCCTTGTCCAGCGCCATCAGGCGCAGGTATTCGGCCAAGCCGCGTCCGCGCAGCACCGGCATCAGGCGCGCGCGCACATCGGCGAAGCTGGCGGGAAGCTCGCTGCGCTCGATCAGCGACAGCACGCGCTCGAGCTGGCGCGCGCGTTCCGGCTTGCCGGCCGCGCAGTATTCGGCGTACAGCGTATGCAGGTTGATGGCATGGCCCCCGTCGGCGCCCAGCAGCAGCCGGAAACCTTCCTCGTCGAAGCGGACCGCCTCGCCGGGATGGTGGATGGCCAGCTTCTTCAGCAGCAGCGCGGCATAGCCGCGGGGCGAAGGGGGCCTGCGAAGGAAATCGAAGAGGGACATGGGCGCAGTCTAGGCAGATTCGCCGTGGCTGTCCAAGTGCATGGCATAAAACGCAAAACGCCGTAAGCCTTTTTCAAAGCTTACGGCGTCTTGCGGGACTTTCGTCCGGTAGAGTTTGGTGCCCACGGAGGGACTCGAACCCCCACACCTCGCGGCACATGGACCTGAACCATGCGCGTCTACCAATTCCGCCACGTGGGCATATGTACTGCTGTTACTGCTGTTACTTCTATTACTGCGGATCACTTCCAGTAGAGTGGTGCCCACGGAGGGACTCGAACCCCCACACCTCGCGGCACATGGACCTGAACCATGCGCGTCTACCAATTCCGCCACGTGGGCATCTGTACTGCGTTTATTTCTATTACTGCGTTTCTATTACTGCGGATCACTGCCAGTAGAGTGGTGCCCACGGAGGGACTCGAACCCCCACACCTCGCGGCACATGGACCTGAACCATGCGCGTCTACCAATTCCGCCACGTGGGCATCTGTACTGCGTTTACTTCGATTACTGCGGATCACTTCCAGTAGAGTGGTGCCCACGGAGGGACTCGAACCCCCACACCTCGCGGCACATGGACCTGAACCATGCGCGTCTACCAATTCCGCCACGTGGGCACTGAACTAACTCTGCTACAATAGCAGGCTTTGTCATTTTTCGCCAGATCAACTTTCGTTGACCGCAGCGTCGAACGGACTCACCGCTACTGCTTCTCTCCCGCTGCAGCGAGCTGCGTTGCTGAAGAGACCGAGATTATAGCGGATGGATTGCAAAAGTCAAAAGCCCCACGGCGGGTTTTCCATCGGGATGCTGCGAGCACACTTTGCAGCGCGCGTTAGGCGAATCCGGCGGCTCTCCGTTACACTACGCCTGTCAAGGTGTCAATCAATCCGGGTGACCGCACCGGCGGTGCCGATTCATTAAGAGAAACAAGAAAACGATTTGAAGCAACCTACTCATACCATTCCAAGCCGCGAGGAACTCCTCGCCGCCTTCCGCAGTGCCAAGGGCCCGCTCGCCGCAAGCGACCTGGCGCGCGCACTGAAGGTCAAGCCCGCCGCGCAGGAAGTGCTCGGCCGCCGTCTGAACGCCATGGAGCGCGACGGTCAGATCCGCGCCGATGCCGGCGGCGCCTATGTGTTGGCCGACCAGTCCGGTTTCGTCACCGGGCGCGTCAGCGCACACCGCGACGGCTACGGCTTCGTCATTCCGGATGAGAGCGGCGACGACCTGTTCCTGAACGATAAGGAAATGAGCAAGGTGCTCAACGGCGACCGCGTGCGCGCACGCGTCACCGGCACCGACCGTCGCGGCCGTCCGGAAGGGACCATCGTCGAAGTGGTCGAGCGCGCCAATACCCACCTGATCGGCCGCCTGATGAACGAAGGCGGGGTCTGGATCGTCTCGCCGGAAGACATCCGCATCAGCCAGGACGTGCTGGTGGCGGGCGGGCCGGGCAAGGCCAAGGCGGGGCAGGTGGTCAGCGTCGAACTGATCGAGCAGCCCGCGCGCTTCCAGCAGCCTACCGGCAGGATCGTCGAGGTGCTCGGCGAACTGGACGACCCGGGCATGGAAATCGAAATCGCGGTGCGCAAGTTCGGCGTGCCGCACGTGTTTTCCGCTGCCGCGCTGAAGCAGGCCAACCGCCTGCCGAACGAAGTGGTCGATGCCGACCTGCGCGACCGCGTCGACCTGCGCGACGTGCCGCTGGTGACGATCGACGGCGAAGACGCGCGCGACTTCGACGACGCGGTCTACTGCGAGCCGGTGAAGATCGGCGCCGCCCGCGGCTACCGCCTGCTGGTCGCCATCGCCGACGTCAGCCACTACGTCAAGCCGAACGACGCGCTCGACGAGGATGCGATCGAACGCAGCACCTCGGTCTACTTCCCGCGCCGCGTGATCCCGATGCTGCCCGAGAAATTGTCCAACGGCCTGTGTTCGCTGAACCCGGCGGTGGACCGCTGCACCCTGGTGTGCGACATGGTGGTCACCGCGGACGGCGAAGTGACGGCCTACCAGTTCTACCCGGCCGTGATGCACTCGGCCGCGCGCCTGACCTATAACGAAGTGGCCGAGATCCTCGGCAACACGGCCGGTCCGGAAGCGCAGCGCCGCCCCGGCATCGTGCCGCACCTGCTGCACCTGAACGAGGCGTTCCGCGCGCTGCTCAAGGCACGCCAGGAACGCGGTGCGATCGATTTCGAGACCACCGAGACCTACATCGTCTGCAACGCCGTGGGCAAGATCGAGAAGATCATCCCGCGCACCCGCAACGATGCGCACCGCCTGATCGAGGAGTGCATGCTGGCCGCCAACGTGTGCGCGGCCGACTTGCTGATTCGCCACAAGCACCCGGGCACCTTCCGCGTCCACGCGACCCCGACCGAGGAAAAACTGCTGCAGCTGCGCACCTTCCTGAAGCTGGTCGGCCTGAACCTGGGCGGCGGCGCCAAGCCGAGCGCGCGCGACTACGCCGAAGTGATGCAGAAGATCAAGGAGCGCCCGGACGCCGGCCTGCTGCAGACCATGCTGCTGCGCTCGATGCAGCAGGCCGTCTACAGCCCGGACAACGTCGGCCACTTCGGCCTGGCCTACGAGGCCTACGCCCACTTCACCAGCCCGATCCGCCGCTATCCCGATCTGCTGACCCACCGCGCGATCAAGGCCATCCTGCTCGGCAAGAAGTACGAGCCGAAGGGCATCGAGCTGGGCAAGCTGAACACGACCATCTCGAATTCGGCGCGCAAGCAGGCCGCGAAGGACAAGGCCGCCGGCACCCAGAAGAACGAGAAAGACCTCACCATCTGGGACGCGCTGGGCGTGCACTGCTCGGCCAACGAGCGCCGCGCCGACGAAGCCTCGCGCGATGTCGAGAACTGGCTGAAGTGCTACTTCATGCAGGATAAACTCGGCGAGGACTTCACCGGCACCGTGTCCGGCGTGACCCCGTTCGGCATCTTCGTCACGCTCGACCAGCTCTACGTCGAGGGCCTGGTGCACATCAGCGGCCTGGGCACCGACTACTTCCAGTACGACGAAGCGCGCCACGAGCTGCGCGGCGAGCGTAGCGGCCAGACCTACAAGCTGACCAGCAAGGTCAAGGTCAAGGTCGCGAAGGTGGACCTCGAGGCGCGCAAGATCGATCTGGTGTTGGCCGCCGACACGCAGGAAGCCGTCCCGGCGCCGCTCGAGCGGGCGCGCCAGGCCGCGATCGAGGCGCGCGAGCCGAAGCCGCCGAGGAAGCGCAAGGCCAGGGGCGAGTCCGCACCGGCGCCGGTGGAGCCGTCGCGCTACACCAGCACGGAAGAGCAGGAGGAGCAGGGCGGGCAGCACGCGCAGGACGGGCAGCACGCGCAGGATGCGCAGGACGAGGACGTCGTCTTCGTCCCGCCGCCGCGCAGCGCCCGCAAGTCGGCTGCAAAATCGGCTGCAAAGTCGGCTGCAAAGCCCGCCGCCAAGCCCGTGGCCGATAGCGCGCCAGGGAATGCCGGCAAGCCCGCCGCTAACACACCCACCAAGCGTGCGACCAAGAGCGCACCGACAAGCAAGGCGGGAGCAAAGACCCCCGCGTCCAAAACCAGCAGGAAGAAACAGTAATACATGAAAAATAAAATGTTATTCGGGTTCCACGCCGTGACCTCGCGCTTGCGTCACGAGGCCCAATCGGTGGAAGAGATCTTCGTCGATGCCGAGCGCAATGATGCTCGCATGAAGGCCTTGATCGCCAGCGCAAAAGAGGCCGGCGTGCGCGTGATGCCGGTCGACGCCGGCCGTCTCGACAAGATCACCGGCACCCGCCGCCACCAGGGCGTGATCGCCTTCGCCAGCCAGCTGGCGCTGGCGCGCAACCTGGACGAGCTGCTCGACGCCATCGAGGGTCCGCCGCTGCTCTTGATCCTCGACGGCATCACCGATCCGCACAACCTGGGCGCCTGCCTGCGCGTGGCCGACGGCGTCGGCGCGCATGCGGTCATCGTCCCGAAAGACCGCGCGGTGGGCCTGAACGCAACCGCCGCCAAGGTGGCCAGCGGCGCGGCCGAGACCGTGCCCTACATCACCGTCACCAACCTGGCGCGCACCATGCGCGAGCTGAAGGACCGCGGCATCTGGCTGATCGGCACATCTGACGACGCCGACAAGGGCCTGTACGAAGCCGATTTCACCGGCCCGACCGCGCTGGTGATGGGGTCGGAAGGCGAGGGCATGCGCCGCCTGACGCGCGAAACCTGCGACCTGCTGGTCAATATTCCCATGTTCGGCTCGGTCGAGAGCCTGAACGTGTCGGTCGCGTCGGGCGTCTGCCTGTACGAGGCGCGCCGCCAGCGGATCGCGCGCGAAGTCTAAGCCGGCTTGCGCACATGGGGGGAACGATGCCGTCGGCATGGTTCCCCCCATTTGCTTGTGCGCCCATGCGCGCAGGCTTCCCGGCACCACCCAAGCAAACCCCCGCGACATACGCTACCATCCAAGCTGGTTGGCGATCATCCCTATCATGTTTTCTCATTTACGCGACGATATCCAGAGCATCATCCAGCGCGACCCCGCCGCGCGCAACGGCTGGGAAGTCCTGACCTGCTATCCCGGCCTGCACGCCGTGATCATGCACCGCTGGGCGCACGCCTGCTGGAAGCGCAAGCTGAAGTGGGTCGGCCGCTTCATTTCCTATGTCGCCCGCATCGTCACCGGCATCGAGATCCACCCCGGCGCGACCATCGGCCGCCGGGTCTTCATCGACCACGGTTTCGGCGTGGTCATCGGTGAAACCGCGGTGGTCGGCGACGACTGCACCATCTACCAGGGTGTGACGCTGGGCGGCACCACCCTGGTGGCCGGCACCAAGCGCCACCCCACGCTCGAACGCGGCGTCATCGTCGGCGCCGGCGCCCAGGTGCTGGGCGCCTTCACGGTCGGCGACTATGCCAAGGTCGGCTCCAACGCCGTGGTCATCAAGCCGGTCCCGAGCGGGGCCACCGCGGTCGGCAACCCGGCCCACATCATCCGCAAGGAAGACCAGTCTCGCAGCGCCCAGCTGTTCGCCGCCTACGGCGTCACGGCCAACGGCGACGACCCGCTGTCGAAAGCCCTGCGCGCGCTGGTCGACCACGTGGCGCGCCAGGACGAGCAGATCGAGCGGCTTACCAACACCATGCGTGAAGCCGGCCTGTGCTGCCCGAAGCTGGCCGAGGGTGATAAACTCGATCAAGAACAACTGAACCGACTGGTCGATTGAGGAAAGAATGACGAATGACGTGACGGGCGCGCCCGAGACCACCGAGACCCCCGAGACCTCTGGCGCGCCTGCGAATGCCGCCATGCTGGACCCGACCGAGATCCGCGTGCTCGCGGTGCTGGCGGAAAAAGAGGCGCTGACGCCCGATAACTACCCGATGTCGGTGAACGCGATCGTCAACGGCTGCAACCAGCTGTCGAGCCGCGACCCGATCATGCAGCTGAGCGACGAGGCGGTCCAGGATACCCTGCAGCGCCTGATCGAGAAAAAGCTGGTCGGCGCCATCTCGCAGGCCGGCGCCCGCGTCGTGAAATACGAGCACCGGATGCGCATCAAATGGACGCTGGAGCAGGACAAGGTGGCCGTGCTCAGCATCCTGATGCTGCGCGGCCTGCAGACCGCCGGCGAGATCCGCACCCGCAGCGGCCGCCTGTTCGAGTTCAAGAGCGTGCCCGAAGTCGAGTCCGTGCTGCAGTTCCTGATCGATAAGTACCCGCCGCTGGTGGCCAGGCTCGACCGCGCCCCCGGCACCAAGGAGGCGCGCTACGGCCACCTGCTGGGCGGTGAACTGGCCGCCTACGAGCCGCCCGCCGCCGGCGCCGGCCTCGGTGGAGGGGGCGCGAGCCGCGTCGGCCAGCTGGAACAGGAAGTCGCGGCCCTGCGCGGCGAACTCGAGGACCTCAAGGCGCAGTTCGAGGCGTTTCGCCAGCAGTTCCAGTAGCCGGCGGGGCTGCCGGGGCTGCCGGGGCTGCCGTCTCTGCATAGCTCAGTTCGATCCGCGCCTCGTCGCCCCAGTTGGCATTCCCGATCGGTACGTGGTAAGTCTCCCCATTGACTTCCAGCTTGGCCGAGCGGTTCCCGTCAATCAGCACCGCCCCTGACAGCGGCCGCTCGCTGCGGAAGGGGAAGTGCGCATTCTTGCTGGCGCCTTCCCATCGAAAATCCTCCGGATCGCCAAAGAAGCCGCACCAGTCGGTGCGCAGCAGGATGGTGTTGATGCTCAAGACCCAGAAGGTCGGGATCTCCGCCTTGGCCATCGCGACCGTCACCTTGCATTCCAGCCGCAGGTCGCCCAGGCGCCGCTGGTTGGGCGGCAGGCCCGGCGTGCGGATGTCGGGCTCGGTACGGTAGACGCGGCGCTTGCGGTTCAGTTCCAGCTCGCTGTCCGCGTCCTCGGCGGCCTCGCTGCGCGGCACCACGAAACGCAGGTCGGCATCGATGGCGACCGGCAGCCTGAAGCCGCCGTCGCCGACCAGGCGCGCCGCCAGCGGCTCCTTGGCCTCGTCCTTCTTGCGCGCCGTGAGCTGGAAGCGCAGGCGCTCGGCCGCGGGCGCCAGGCCGTGGTGCCGGTCGAAGGCGTCCAGGCCGGCCAGGATGACCTTGTACTTGCGGACCTCCGGATTGCGCATGGCGTTCACATGCACGGGCTCGAGCTCGCGGACCGGCTTGTCCTCCGCGGCGGCGCTGGCGCCGCAGAGGAGCGCGCTCCCGAGCAACAGGATGGGCAGGGCGCGCATCCGCTCAGCCTTCATCGCGCCAGCGGCGCAGGCGAATCGCGGCGTAGATCATGCCGGCGCCGACCGCCGCGGCGATCCAGGTGCCCGGATGGGCCAGCGTGGAATACGACAGGCCGAGCAGCTGGACCGGGTCCAGGCCGACTTGCTGGTTGATGACCTCGATGTCGCTGTGCGACAGCCAGATCCCGGGCACCAGTCCGGCCAGGCCGCGCATCACGACTTCGCCCACGAACCAGTCGATGTCGAAGATGGTGTCCGACACGTGGCCGACGATGAAGTTGAACCACTTCAGCACCAGCACCACGATCAGCGGCGTGCCCACCGCCCACAGGAAGACCTTGGAGCGCGCCCAGCTCGACACCATCAGCAGCCAGCCGACGGTCGGCAGGGCCCAGATGATGTACAGCGGCAGGAAGGCCAGCAGGTACAGCGGGCTCAGGTACAGGTTCGGTTCCATCAGCACCGGGGCGAACAGGTTGAAGCCCTTGCCGGTGGCGCTGATCATGCCGAGCACCAGCAGCAGCAGCGAAGTGGCGGTGCCGATCGCGATCGTGACCAAGGGCGCCACCACCAGGGCGGTGAGCACTTTCGACAGCACGGTGTCGCGGTCCGACAGCGGCAGCGACTTCCAGAACAGGATGCTGCGGTCGCGGCGGTCGTCGTGCAGCGCCGACAGGCAGTAGAAGAACACCACCACGGTCAGCACCAGGAACAGCGGCGCCGCCAGGCCCATGTAGCCCGAGGCCGCGATATTGGCGATCTTGTAGCGCAGCGCCGGCGGAATGCCCTGGATCGAGACCACGTCGTGGCCGTTGATCTGGACGGCTTCATGTCCGCCGAAGGCCATCGCGTACATGAAGCCGCCGCCCACCAGCAGGATCATCGCCGCCGCCACCGCGACCGGCGCCCAGAAGAAGGCTCCCTTGTGCTCCCAGAACTCGCGCCGGAGCAGCCATTTCATCGTTTTCATGCGTAGCTTCCTTTCATGGTTGCGACGAACAGGTCGGCAACGCTGGGGTTGCGGGTCTCGCCGAGCTGGGCGAGCTGGGTGCGCGACACGCTGCCCGGTGCGGCCGAGTCGAACAGCATCACCGACTTGCCGAACACGGTGCGCTTGTCGATCGGCGCCAGCGCGTTGGCGGCGCCGAGCTTGTCGGCCGCGACCATCACCTCGGTATAGCGCTCGCCGATTTCTTCCATCGAGGCGGCCAGCACGATCCTGCCTTCGCGGATGAACATCAGGTCGGTCAGGATGTGCTCGACCTCTTCCACCTGGTGGGTGGTGATGACGATGGTCTTTTGCTCGTCAAAATAGTCTTCCAGCAGGTTCTGGTAGAACTGCTTGCGGTAGAGGATGTCCAGTCCGAGGGTCGGCTCGTCCAGCACCAGCAGCCGGGCGTCGATCGCCATCACCAGCGCCAGGTGCAGCTGGACGATCATGCCCTTCGACATTTCCTTGACCTTCATGCCGGGCGTCAGCCTGGTATTGGCGATGTAGCGCTCGGCCTTGGCGCGGTTGAAGCGCGGATGCACGCCTTCCACGAAGTCGACCGCATCCTTCACGCGCAGCCAGCGCGGCAGGATCGCGACGTCGGCGATGAAGCAGACTTCCTTCATCAGGTCGTCGCGCTGGGTACGCGGGTCGAAACCCAGCACCGACAGCTGGCCGTCGAAGGGAATCAGGCCGAGGGCGGCCTTGAGCGTGGTGGTCTTGCCCGAGCCGTTGGGGCCGATCAGGCCGACGATGCGGCCGGCGGGCACCTCGAAGTCGATGCCGTCGACGGCGGTACGCTTGCCGTAACGCTTGCTCAGGCCGCGTGCGGAAAGGACGGCATTCATGCTGAACCTCCCGGCGCGTGCTTGCCCGACGCCTGCAGCAGTTCCTCGACATTCAGGCCGAGGCGGCGGATGCGCTCGACCATGGCGGGCCATTCTTCGCGGACGAAACGCTCGCGTTCGGTGGCCAAGAGTTTCTCGCTTGCTCCTTCGGTAACGTACATGCCAATTCCCCTTCGCTTTTCCACTAAGTTCTCGTCGACCAGTTCCTGGTAAGCCTTCGATACGGTGATCGGATTGAGCTGATATTCGGCCGCGATCTGGCGGACCGAGGGCAGGGCGTCGCCGGCTTTCAGAATACCGTCGAGCATCATGCCCACCACCCGCTCCTTGAGCTGGCGGTAAATGGGTGCGTTGTCATTCCAGCCGACTGTCATGTTCAGTCCTCCCTTGTGGTGCTGCCTGGTTCATGGTTGGTCTCCCTTGTTGTCGCCGTGTTGGCTGTTGCATTGAGGTGGTGTTGTAGTGAAGTATAACAGTGGCTTGATAAATGTAAACATACATATTGAACAAAAGTCGGGCGCGGCCTCATCGCGCACTTTGATAGGATGGGGGACGGATAACAGGAGGAAGCGATGCTGAAGTGCCCGAACTGTGGTGTCTCGCCACTCGCGCATGCGGTCAGGGAAATGCAGTACACCTACCAGGGGCAGACCACGACGATTCCCGAGCTCGTGGTCGAGCAGTGTGCCGGGTGCAAGGAGGTGATGTTTGCCCATGGCGAGCACGATCACTACGGCGAACTGGTGACGGCCTTTCGCAGGCAGGTGGATGCGCAGGAAGGCCAGGCCCTCGGCGCGCTGCGCAAGGGGCTGGGCTTGACCCGGGAAAAGGCAGATGCGCTGCTCGCGGACGAGGCCGGCGACTTTGCGCGCTACGAAGCCGGTGAGGCGCGTGCGCCGGTGGCCTTGGTGAAGCTGTTGCGGATGCTGGGGAAGCACCCCGAATTATTGGATGCGGTCCGGTAGGGTGGGCAGGTTTCCTGCCCACGCGTTCAAGCAGTTCAGGAACAGCCGCGACGTCTGCGCAAGCGGGAGTTGAACGCGCGGGCGGGGGACCCGCCCACCCTACGATAAACCGTGCTGGGTGATGCTGCCATCATGGCCAAGCGCGATCCACCCGCCACGGCGCGGCTCGACATCGAGCTCCCAGTCCGGCAACACGTAACGCAGCTTGCCGTCGGTCTCGTGCACGGCCGGCCGGTGCGTGTGCCCATGAATGATCACGCTGGCATCGGTGGCGTCGAACAGCGCCTGCACGGCCCCGGGCGCCACATCCATGATCTCG
The DNA here is from genome assembly GCA_015277795.1 of Massilia sp. UMI-21. Classification (NCBI taxonomy): domain Bacteria; kingdom Pseudomonadati; phylum Pseudomonadota; class Betaproteobacteria; order Burkholderiales; family Oxalobacteraceae; genus Massilia; species Massilia sp. UMI-21. The sequence goes on from CP063848.1 coordinate 2,390,003, forward strand.
CAGGACTTGCCGGCCTGGGCCTCGCGGCTGCCTTCGCGCAGGCCGGCGATGATCGCCTTGCGCTGCGCCAGCGGCATGCCGAGGAATTGCCCCTGCCATTCGCGGTCGCGGACCTGGGCGCGGAAGGCCATGTACTTGAGGTCGGCAGTGCACTGGGCGTCGCCGTGCACCAGGGCGATGCGCCTGCCGCCGGCCGTGATGAGATGGGGTTCTTCCAGCAGGCTGAGCCCGGCCGCCTCGGCAAAGCCGGGCCCGACGAGAAAATCGCGGTTGCCGGCCAGCCAGTAAACGGCGGTGCCCGCATCGCTCACGGCGCGGATGGCAGCGATGACTTGCTGGTGGAATGGCTCGGCAAGATCGTCGTCGCCGGCCCAGTATTCGAAGATATCGCCGAGCAGGTAGAGCCGCTCGGCATGTATCGCGCGCCCGGCCAGGAAAGCCAGGAAGGCTTCGGCCGTGCGCGGATGTGCGGCCTGCAGGTGCAGGTCCGAGATGAAGAGCGCATACGGCGGGGGCGCCGAGGACGGGAGGGTGCTCATTGGATCGATGGGACTTGCCGCCCCCGGCGCACGTGCGGCATCAGACGATTTCGGCCTTCTCGATGATGACCGGGTCGACCGGCACGTCGGAGTGCATGCCGCTGCGGCTGGTCTTCACGTCGTTGATCTGGTCGACCACGTCCTGGCCTTCGGTGACCTTGCCGAACACGGCATAGCCCCAGCCGTCCTGGCCCGGGTAGTTCAGGAAGGCGTTGTCCTTGGTGTTGATGAAGAACTGTGCCGAGGCCGAGTGCGGCGCCGAGGTGCGCGCCATGGCGATGGTGTACTTGTCGTTTTTCAGGCCGTTCTTGGCTTCGTTCTCGACGGTCGCGTCGGTCGGCTTCTGCTGCATGCCCGGTTCGAAGCCGCCGCCCTGGATCATGAAGTCCTTGATCACGCGGTGGAAGATGGTGTTGGTGAAATGACCCTTGTTGACGTAGTCGACAAAGTTGGCAACGGTTTTCGGCGCTTTATCGGCGTCGAGTTCGATGGTGATGTTGCCCTTGTTGGTGGTCATGCGAACGCTGGTCATGTGCTGTCCTGTCCTTGGTTATTGTTAAAAGGTGTGTGTCGAAATCGAAGATTGCACATCCGCTATTTTACAAGCTTGTCGCCCTTGAGCACGGTCACGGATTGAATGAAGATCGGGGTCACCGGCACGTTCTGCATGCCGCGTACGTCGTCCACCAGCACGCCCTTGATCTTGTCGACGACTTCCTGGCCCTTCACGACCTTGCCGAAGACGGTGTAGCCCGAGCCCTTGTAGTTCGGGTAATCGATGCCCGAATTGTCGGCCACGTTGATGAAGAACTGGGAGGTGGCCGAATCCGGGTGGTCTTCGCGCGCCATCGCGATGGTGTACGGCTGGTTCGACAGGCCGTTGTCCGATTCGTTCTTGACCGGCTTGTTGGTCTTGCGGCCCTCGAACTTCTCGTTCATGCCGCCGGCCTGGATCATGAAGCCGTCGATCACGCGGTGGAAGATCGTGCCCTTGTAGAAGCCTTGCTTGACGTACTGCATGAAGTTGGTCACGGTCTTCGGCGCCCGCTCCTCGTCGAGCTGGACGACGATGGCGCCCATCGAGGTCTTGATGGCCACTTGCGGGCCCTGCATGACAGGGGCGGCAGGGACGGCAACGGCGGCAGCGTCGACCGGCGTTTCCTGCGGCGCGGCCAGCGCGGCGCCGGACAGGAGCAGGGCGCCGGCGCCCAGGGTGATGCCCTTGAGCAGCGAGCGGCGGATCGAAGTGGTCATTGTCTAGGCTCTCCTCTGGTGGACACCGCGCAAGGCGGTGTCAAGTCTTTTCCCGAAAAATAAAGCTGAACCATATGCGGCCAGCCGGGATTTTAACAATGCTATACTTTGCGCAGAACGTCCCATTCTATCAAAGAAGAACAACACCAGAGGATTCAGACGATCTGGACGCACACCCGCCGTGCCTGCACTACCGTGCACCGCCGTCTCCGCCCCGATCCTCTCCCTCACCAGAATACACCCATGAGCCAACTCAAGATTTACAACACGCTCGCGCGTGACAAGCAGGTATTTGTCCCGATGGAAGCCGGCAAGGTCGGCATGTATGTGTGCGGCATGACCGTCTACGACTACTGCCATGTCGGGCACGCGCGGATGATGATGGCCTTCGACGTGATCTATCGCTGGTTGCTGGCCTCGGGCTACGAGGTCAGGTATGTCCGCAACATCACCGACATCGACGACAAGATCATCCGCCGCGCGGTCGAGAACGGCGAGACCATCGGCCAGCTGGTGGCGCGCAACCTGCAATACCAGCATGAAGACATCGCCGCGCTGAACATCCTGCCGCCGAGCGTGGAGCCGCGCGCCACCGAGTACGTGCCGCAGATGCTGTCGATCATCGAGCAGCTCGAGTCGAAAGGCCTGGCCTACAAGAGCGATGACGGCGACGTCAACTATGCCGTGCGCGGCTTCGAAGGCTACGGCAAGCTGTCCGGCAAGTCGCTCGACGACCTGCGCGCCGGCGAGCGCGTCGACGTTAGCGGCGGCAAGCGCGACCCGCTCGACTTCGTGCTGTGGAAGGCCGCCAAGGAGTCCGAACCCCTGGAAGCCAAGTGGGACTCCAAATGGGGCAAGGGTCGTCCGGGCTGGCACATCGAGTGCTCGGCCATGTCCTGCGCCACCCTGGGCCAGCACTTCGACATCCACGGCGGCGGCGCCGACCTGCAGTTCCCGCACCACGAGAACGAGATCGCCCAGTCCGAAGGCGCGTTCGGCGGCAAGATGGTCAACTACTGGATCCACAACGGCTTCGTGCGCGTGGACAACGAGAAGATGTCCAAGTCGCTGGGCAATTTCTTCACCATCCGCGACGTGCTCAAGCAGTACGATGCCGAAGTCATCCGCTTCTTCATCCTGCGCGCGCACTACCGCAGCCCGCTGAACTATTCGGACGTCCACGTCGACGACGCCAAGGCTGCGCTGACCCGCCTGTACACCGCACTCTCGACGGTCGACATCGGGCTTGATGCCCCTGCCGTGGACTGGGACGAGGCCCATGCCGTCCGGTTCCGCGAGGCGATGGACGACGATTTCAACACGCCGCTGGCGGTGGCCGAGCTGTTCGACCTGGCCGGCGAAGTCAACCGCAGCAAATCGATCGTGGCCGCGCGCCAGCTGAAGGCCCTGGCCGGCGTGCTGGGCCTGCTCGAGCGTGCGCCGCAGGCCTACCTGCAGGGCGGTGAGCCGGGTGGCGACGCGAATATCGATGAGGCCATCGCGCGCCGCGCCGCCGCCAAGAAAGACCGCAATTTTGCCGAAGCGGATGCCATCCGCGCCGAACTGACTGCCGCCGGGATCATCCTGGAAGACAAGCCGGACGGAACGACGACCTGGCGCCGCGCATAATGGCGGCCGACAAGGACAAGTCCGCCGCCTCCGGCATGCAGGACGCGCAGGTCGCCCACGACACGCCACAGGACGAGCTTTCCGTTCCCGCCTACTGGGCGGAAGCGAAGGCCGAGCTCATGGGGCGCGACCGCATCATGGCCAAGCTCATCCCGCAGTTCGGCGACCTGCACCTGCGCGGCCATCCCGACCCGTTCACCACGCTGGCGCGTTCGATCGTGGGCCAGCAGGTGACGCCGAAGGCGGCCGACGCGGCCTGGGGCAAGTTGCTGGCGATCTGCCCCAGGCTCTCGCCGAGCCAGGTGCTCAAGGCCGGCGCCGTCGAGCTGGCCGGCTGCGGACTGTCCAAGCGCAAGACCGAATACATCCTCGACCTGGCCGACAGCTTCAAGGCCAAGCGCGTCCATGCCGACCAGTGGTCGCGGATGGCGGACGAGGCCGTCATCGCCGAGCTGGTCCGGATCCGCGGCATCAGCCGCTGGACAGCGGAGATGTTTTTGATATTTAATCTGCTCCGTCCAAACGTGTTGCCGCTCGACGATCCCGGCCTGATCCAGGGTATCAGCCAGAATTACTTCTCTGGCGAACCCGTTTCCCGCAGCGATGCACGCGAGGTGGCAGCCAACTGGGAGCCCTGGCGAACGGTGGCAACCTGGTATTTATGGCGAAGCCTCGATCCGCTGCCTTGATCGCTCTTTGATCGATCACTCGGTTCGGGTACGGTAGAATAACGCCCAAAACAGGGGTCCGCGAGACCCGGTGCATGCTGCGCGAACGGAAACGCTGCGGCCACCAAATAATCCGGAGGTACAATGACTAAAACAACTTTCCTCAATTTTGAGCAGCCAATCGCCGAGCTGGACTCCAAGATTGAAGAGCTGCGCTTCGTGCAGGACGACTCCGCCGTCGACATCTCCGAAGAGATCGACCGCCTGGCCAAGAAAAGCCAGCAGCTGACCAAGGACATCTACGCCAAGCTGACCCCGTGGCAGGTGTCGCAGATCGCGCGCCACCCGCAGCGTCCGTACACCATGGACTACGTGAACGCGATCTTCACCGATTTCCACGAACTGCACGGCGACCGCAGCTTCGCCGACGACCAGTCGATCATCGGCGGCCTGGCCCGCTTCAACGGCCAGGCCTGCATGGTCATCGGCCACCAGAAGGGTCGCGACACCAAGGAGCGCGCGATGCGCAACTTCGGCATGCCGCGCCCGGAAGGCTACCGCAAGGCCATGCGCCTGATGAAGCTGGCCGAGAAATTCAACCTGCCGATCTTCACTTTCGTGGACACCCCGGGCGCCTTCCCGGGCATCGACGCCGAAGAGCGCGGCCAGTCCGAAGCGATCGGCCACAACCTGTACGTCATGGCCGAGCTCAAGGTGCCCCTGATCGCCACCATCATCGGTGAAGGCGGTTCGGGCGGGGCACTGGCCATTGCCGTCGGCGATGCCGTGCTGATGCTGCAGTATTCGACCTACTCGGTGATCTCGCCGGAGGGCTGCGCCTCGATCCTGTGGAAGACCTCGGAGCGCGCCAGCGACGCCGCCGACGCACTCGGCCTGACCGCGCACCGCCTGAAGGCGATGGGCCTGATCGACAAGATCGTCAACGAACCGCTGGGCGGCGCCCACCGCGATCCGAAGCAGATGGCGCAGTTGCTCAAGCGCGCGCTGGCCGACACCCTGCGCCAGTTCCAGGGCATGAAGACCAAGGACCTGCTCGAAGCCCGTCACGCGAAGCTGATGAGCTACGGCAAGTTCAAGGAAACGCTGCCGCGCGAAGAGTGAGCTCCACCAAGGCCGGGCGCCGTCCCGGCGTGAACCTTCCGGCAGTCTTTGCGCAGGCCATGGATGGCCTGCGCGCAAGCTATTCCCCCACCTCGATCGCGATCGCCTGCAGCGGCGGTCTCGATTCGATGGCGCTGCTGCGGCTTGCGCACGCCTGGGCAGGGCAGGACATTCCCCTGCATGCCTTCCACGTCCACCACGGGCTGAGCCCCAACGCCGATGCCTGGCTGGCCCACTGCGAGCAAGCCTGCGCGGCGCTCGGCGTCGCCTTCGACCATCGCCGCGTCGCGGTCGTGAAGGGCAGGGACGGGCTCGAGGCGGCGGCGCGCAAGCTGCGCTACCGCGCGCTCGGCGACATGTGCGTGCAGCACGGCGTGCCATTGCTGCTCACCGCCCACCACCTCGACGACCAGGCCGAGACGGTCCTGCTGCAACTGCTGCGCGGTTCCGGCCCGGCCGGCCTGTCGGGCATGGACGCGGCAAACCGCGCACCCGGCCTGCTGGGCGACGCGGCGCTGGTGATGGCGCGGCCGCTGCTGCCCTGCGCGCGCGCCCAGCTCGAGGATTTCGCGCGCGCCGAAGGCCTGGCCTGGGTCGAGGACGAGTCGAACAGCGACCCGCGCCATGCGCGCAATGCGCTGCGGCACGCGGTGATGCCGGCCCTGGCCGCCAGCTTCCCGGGTTTCCAGCAGCGCCTGGCGCGCGGCGCTGCCCACGTACAGTCGGCCCAGCGCATCCTGGACGAAGTGGCGGCCCAGGACCTGGCCGCCTGCCTCGACGGCGAAGCGGTCGTTCTCGCGCGCGTGCAGCAACTCAGCCGCGACCGCGCCGACAACATGCTGCGCCACCTGTTTGCCAGCCGCGGGCTGGCCATGCCATCGACCGCCTGGCTGGGCGAAATGCTGTCCCAGCTGTTCTCGGCGCGCGAGGATGCCCAGCTGAAGATGACGCATCCGGCCTGCCATATCCGCCGCCATCGCGGCAGGCTCCATATCACGCCGAAGCTGCCTGAGCTGGCCGGCATGCGCGACCCGGACGACGAAGGCGTGCTCGTCAAGGAAGGCGAAGGCTTCCTGTGGCGCGGCGAGGCTGCGCTGGCGTTTCCGGCCTACGGCGGGGTGCTGCACTTCGAGCAGGCGGCGCAGGGCTTCGATCCGGCCTGGCTGCGCAGCCGGCCCTTGACGATCGACTTTCGCAAGGGCGGTGAACGCCTCAAGCCGGCCGCCAACCGCCCGACCCGCGGCCTGAAGGCGCATTACCAGGCGCTGGGCGTGCCGGCCTGGGAGCGCGAACGCGCCCCGGTGATCTGGGCCGAGCGGGAGCTCCTGTTTGCCGCCGGCATCGGCATGGATTGCCGCCATCTGCGGCAAGGGCAGGGCGCATGCATCGCACTGCGCTGGGTGGCCGACCCGCTCCAGGGCGGGTAAGGAGTTTCTATACGAAAAAGGTATTACTTTATTTTCTTTTCGTATAGCTTTTTCTCCCAAGCCGGCTTGTGATACTGCGCTGCAGCATGCTAGAGTAAAGATCTCCCTTTGATCTTTCAACAAGCTGGAACCCTTCCTGATATGGCTTTAATTGTCCACAAATATGGCGGAACGTCGATGGGCTCGACGGACCGTATCAAGAATGTCGCGGCCCGTGTGGCGAAGTGGCATGATGCCGGCCACCAGATCGTGGTCGTGCCTTCCGCAATGTCCGGTGAAACCAACCGCCTGATTTCGCTGGCCAAGGAAATCATGCCGCAGCCGGATCCGCGCGAACTGGACATGATTGCCTCGACCGGCGAGCAGGTTTCGGTCGGCCTGCTGGCGATGGCGCTGCTGGCGACCGGGAAGGACGCGGTGTCCTACACCGGCTGGCAGGCGGGCATTCGCACCGACTCCTCGTTCACCAAGGCGCGCATCCAGTCGATCGACGACACCCGCGTGCGCGGCGACCTGGAAGCCGGCAAGATCGTCATCATCACGGGTTTCCAGGGCATGGACGATGAGGGCAATATCTCGACGCTGGGCCGGGGCGGTTCCGACACCTCGGCGGTGGCGATCGCGGCCGCACTCAAGGCCGACGAGTGCCTGATCTACACCGACGTCGACGGCGTCTACACGACCGATCCGCGCGTGGTGGACGAGGCGCGCCGCCTGACCAAGATCACCTTCGAGGAAATGCTCGAACTGGCGTCGCTGGGCTCGAAAGTGCTGCAGACGCGTTCGGTCGAATTCGCAGGTAACTACCAGGTCCCGACGCGCGTGCTGTCGTCGCTGACCGACCCCCTGATGCCGCTGGACGAAGAAGCGCAGTCCGGCACCCTGATTTCGTTTGAGGAAGAAAGCAACATGGAACAAGCCGTCATCTCCGGTATCGCCTTCAATCGCGATGAAGCCAAGATCACCGTCCTGGGCGTGCCGGACAAGCCGGGCGTCGCCTTCCACATTCTGGGGCCGATCGCCGACGCCAACGTCGAAGTGGACATGATCATCCAGAATCAGTCGGTGGACGGCAAGACCGACTTCACCTTCACCGTCTCGCGCAACGACTACGTCAAGGCGATGGCGGTGCTGGAATCGCAGCGCGAGTCGCTGGGCGCCGCCAAGATCCTGGGCGACGCGAAAGTGTCGAAGGTATCGGCGGTCGGCGTCGGCATGCGCAGCCACGTCGGCGTGGCCTCGCAGATGTTCCGCACCCTGTCGGAAGAGGGCATCAATATCCTCATGATTTCGACCTCGGAGATCAAGATTTCGGTGCTGATCGATGAGAAATACATGGAGCTGGCAGTGCGCGCCCTGCACAAAGCTTTTAACCTCGAGCAAGCTTAACAATTTTCAAAATTTTTGGGCGTGCGTCCTTGACGCAACGAACCCCAGCCCTTAAGATGCCTGCACTCAGCGCTGACTGACAAGTTAGTTGGCGCTGATGGGAGACGTGGCCGAGTGGCCGAAGGCACTTCCCTGCTAAGGAAGCATACGGCTTATACCCGTATCGTGGGTTCGAATCCCACCGTCTCCGCCAAGTTGCAAATAAAGAAGCCACCCATCGGGTGGCTTTTTTATTTGTAACTTGCGGAGACGAGCGCAACGCCTCCCATTGGTCGGCTTTGCCCTGTCGCGCTTTGCGGGTGTCGCCAAGGCGAGAGATTCGAAGGGTCGCGCGTACTCGCGCGACCGCGGCCCGCGGGACGTGGGCGAATCCCTGCCTGCACGGAGATGCAAGTGCCGAAGCCACCCATCGGGTGGCTTTTTTATTTGTAACTTGCGGAGACGAGCAAAGCCCCCATTGGTCGCTCAACTCAATGCGCCACCATCACCGGCAACGGCGCGCGGTCCAGCAGCGCGCGGGTGACGCCGCCCAGCACGATCTGGCGGTAGCGGCTGTGACCGAAGGCGCCGGTGACCAGCAGGCCGGCGCCGGCGGTGCGGGCGATGCCGATCAGGGCGTCGCCGGCCGAGGCCTGGGTACGCTCCACGACCACCTCGACCCGCACGCCGTGGCGCGCCAGGTAGAGCGCCATGTCGGCGCCCGGTTCTTCGCCGTGCAGGCCGGTTTCCAGGTCGGGGTTGACCAGCGCCAGGCGCACGGTCTGGGCGCGTGTCAGGACCGGCATCGCGCCGGCGATGGCGCGGATCGCCTGGGCGCTGCCGTCCCAACCGACCACGACGCTGTCGGCGATCGGCTCGTCGGCGTAGGAAGGCGGCACCACCAGCACCGGGCGCACACCGTGCATCGCCAGGTACTGCGGCAGCCCGCGCACCGTGGTGGCGTCGCCGGCGTCCTGGCCGGTGACCACCAGGTCGGCATAGCGCGCCTGCAGCAGCAGGGCGTCGCGGTTCTCGTCCTCGACCATGCGTTCCTCGAACGAGGCGACGCCCAGCTGGCGCGCGCGCTCGGCGAAGCCTTGCAGACTGTCGCGGGCGAGCTTGCGCAGGGAATCGAATTCGCTGATCGGCGTCACCGCCATCGAGCCGGTCAGCATGGCGTAGGCAGGCCAGGACATGCCGGTGGCGGCGCAGCCGACCAGGTGCGCCTCGTGCGCATTGGCAAGCCAGGCAGCGGCGCGCAGGCGGGCATCGGTCAGCTTGCTCTCGTCGACATGGACAATGATGGTCTTGAACATGGCAGATCCTCCTCTTGGGCGTGGTCGGGCTCTGGAAAGAAAGGCGGCCCGGCACCTCAACTCTAGCGCCGACAGGATGCCATGTCACAGAAACGGGTGACGCAGATCAAACGCTAGCTAAAATTCCTGTGTGTCCGCGCCCCAGTCTGCAGTGTCCTGCTCGACCTGGGCGACGACCGGGCGGCCTTCGCCGCCGCGTCGGACTGTCGAACATCGCCCAATAGCCCGTGGCGATTGGGCGAACCCTGCAACCTGAGCTTGAGCTGACGCAAGATCATCATCCATCGGCCTCAACCCGCGCGGGTGCCATGGAACAGGCCGGCTCCGGCTTGTTGCGGCTCAAAGCCTCGGGACATGCGCGTCCTAATATTTTCTTATCGCTAATTGCGAGGTCGCAATATCTCGCATCCCTGCCATAAGGAAAGCCAATGAGGGAAGCAGCCCAGGCGCCCGCGCCCGCCGGACCGCAAGCGGCACGGTCGACGATACCGCGAAACCGCCATGCCTTTGCACTGCGTCGGCAGGCTGGCGTCATCGGCATCATGCTTGCGTTTCTGCTTCCCGTGATCATCGGCTTCATTGCCCTGGCGCTTGAGTTGGGGCGCTTTTATAACCGCAAGGCGGAAATGCAGGCTGTGGCCGATGGTATCGCTATTTCTGCAGCAAAAAAACTCGATGGAAGCAGCAACGGTATCGACGAGGCGCTCGCGGCGGCGCGCGACGTGCTCGAAAGCGGGGGCGACAGTTCGTCGAAGCCCCGCTACGCCTACGAAAAGACCATGAGTTTTTCCGACGCAGCAATCAGCTTCGCCACTTCTCCGGACGGAGACTGGCGCGACGCCACCACGGCCAGGGCGGCTCCGGCCGGACTGGCGTATGTCAGAGTCGATACCGATGGCCTGAATGCCGCTTACGGACGGGTCGATCTGCTGTTCATGCGCGTCCTGAGCAGCATGACCTCGATGACGGTGTCGCATACGGCGGTCGCCGGAAGACAGCGCCTGAAACTGCTGCCGCTTGCAATCTGCGCGATGTCGCGGGATCCCGATCAGCCGTTCGTGGAAAGGGTGACGGCGGATGGATTGTCGGAACTTACCGAGTATGGTTTCCGGCGCGGGGTCAGCTATAACCTGCTGAAACTGAGTCCGCATACGTCCACTGCGGTGAATTATGTGGTCGATCCGATCAGCCTGCCTCCGAAGAGTGCCGATTTTTCGACACGGAATGTGGGGCCCTATGTCTGTACCGGCACCGTGGAACTGCCGAAGGTGGTCGGCGAGACCCTGAATGTGAAAGATGGCTTTCCGATCGCCGACTTCGTCAATCAGCTGAACTCGCGCTTCAATGTTTATTCCGGCACCGGGAAATGCAGTCCGACGGCAGCGCCGCCGGATACCAACATCAGGCAGTACACGTATACGAACCTCGCCTGGATGGATACCCCGAACGAGCAGGTGGCGGCTGCGGCGGCGTCGGCAAGCAGGCTGCAGACCGTGGCCGACCTGGATCCCCACGATCGAAATCCGAAGGATTACGGGCCGCTATGGGCCTTTGCCCGTCCGGTTCCGTGGTCGGCCTATGCACCGGGGCAGGCCGAACCTCCAGCAGGGTATACGCCGTTCGAAGCGAGCGGCACCGTATGGAAGTCCTTGTACAGTACTGGCCCGGGACTGAAAACCTATCCGACAGATTCGAAGACCGGGCTGCAGCTCGCGCCGTATTTTGCGTCGGTCCTGGACCCGGCCACCAATTACCCGGGCGTGCGTTACAGACGGGTGCTGAACGTGCCGCTGCTCGATTGCCCGGCTGCCGGCCCGGCGGGGAAAGTGCTCGCGGTAGGCCGTTTCTTCATGACCGTGCCGGCGAATGCGAACGGCATCTATGCCGAGTTCGCCGGTGCGAGCTTACAAGAGGAAGTTGGCGGTCCGGTGGAGGTGTACCGATGAACAGATTGCTGCCGGGGTCCAGGCGCAAGGAGCACGGCGCGGTGGCCGTGGAATTCATCATCCTGATGATGACCGTACTCGTCCCCTTGCTCGTCGGGGCAGTGTTCTTCGGGCGCTTCTATTGGCACTATACGGTTGCCGAGAAGGCCGCGCAGGATGCAGCCAGGTTCGTTGCCGGAGCGAGCCCGACAGAACTGAAAACACAGTGTTCGGTGGCCTTTTTCAGAGGACCATGCATCGTTATGACGGCGATGAGTCTGGCATATAAAGAAACGGAGGAGCTCAATCCTGGTGGTGCGGCTTTGCCTGAAGTATTTATTTATTGCGACAACATTGGCTGTTCATCTGCGCGAGGATCCGCTCCGACCATGATTTCTGTCGCAATCAAGATGGACGTCGAGGACCCCATCCTTACCGGGCTCTCGTCATTCCTGACCGGTTCCGAAGACAAGATCAGCTTTCCGATTACCGCGACTGCGAGAAGCCATTATGTCGGCAACTAAGCCCCGTCACATCAAGCGCAAGGGAAAGCAGAAGGGCGTTGCGGCGGTCGAATTCGGACTCGTGGTGGTCGCCTTTCTCATCGTCGTCCTCGGCATCCTGGAGCTGGCCCGTGCGATGTACATGATGAATACACTGCCCGAAGTCACCCGGAGTGCGGCGCGCGCGGCGGCGAACATTTCGTTCAAGGACAGCGCCGCACTCGATCTTGCGCGCAAGCGTGCGGTCTTCAACGAGGTATCGGGCGCACTGCCTTTCGGCAGCCCGATCACCTACCGGAATATCCGGTTCGAGTACCTCAAGCTGCGGGCGAATTACTACGAGATGGAGCTGATTCCCTCCAGCGCCATGCCAAGTTGCCCCGCAAGAAACAGGCTCAACTGCATGAACGATCCCCACAGCGCGGGTGACACCTGCATCCGTGCCGTCCAGGCCCGGATCTGCCAGGAAGGGCAGAGCGAAGGAGTCTGTACCCCGGTCGAATACCAGTCTCTGTTCTCGATCATCGACCTTCCTTTGAGCCTGCCGACGTCGCTAACGATCGTCACTGCCGAAACCCTGGGCTACAGGAGCGGAGACCCTCCCTGCCTGTAGGCGCGGTGCCCCAGCATCCATCTCACGCTGGCGGCAATTTCCAGGCGATCGGCGAAGCGTTGCGCGCCACCGACGAGCGAGCCCGAACGCGGCGCTGTCTGGCGATCATGACAAGTGACTTGCCGGTCAAGTCACAGATTCTCTCGATTGCGACACATTGTTGTGTACACAACACTAACATTTTGTGCTGGAAATTGAGTATCTGATACAGTTCGGTCTGGACGGCAGCCTTGCCGTCACTTCAACCCACGGATGTGTATGCCCGCTGCCCCACTGCCACCAGACGAACTTGACCGCCTGTCGATGCTCGACGCCCTTTGCCTGCTAGATACGCCGCCCGAACCGGTATTCGACCGGGTCACCCGCCTGGTCAGCCGTGTGCTGGATGTGCCGATGGCGATGTTCTCGCTGGTCGATGCCGATCGCCAGTGGTTCAAGTCGCGCGTCGGCGTCATGCTCGAGGAGACGCCGCGCGAGCACGCCTTCTGCGCGCATGCGATCGGCATGAGCGCGCCGCTGGTGGTCAACGACGCGCGCCAGGACGGGCGCTTCAGCGACAACCCGCTGGTGAACGGTCCGCCCGAAATCCGCTTCTATGCGGGGGTGCCGATCCGCACCACGGCGGGCCTGGCGATCGGGACGCTGTGCGCGCTCGACACCAGGCCGCGCACGCTGGGCGAGGAAGAGGCGCAGGTGCTGGCCGACCTGGCCGCGATCCTCACCAAGGAAGTGCAGTACCGCGAACGCCTGGCGGTGGCGCGCGACGAGCTGGCGCGTTCGAGCCAGGTGCTGGGCGCCAGCGAGGCGCGCTTTCGCAGCATCTTCGACATCGCCAGCGTCGGCATCGCGCTGGTGGCGCCGGATGGCGGCTGGATCAGCGTCAACAAGACCCTGTGCGACATCGTCGGCTATAGCGAAGAAGAACTGTGGCGCCTGACCTTCCAGCAGATCACCCACCCGGACGACCTGGCGGCCGACGTCGACCAGCTGGAAGCGATGGTGCGCGGCGAGATCGACCAGTTCCAGCTCGAGAAGCGCTACATCCGCAAGGACGGCAGCCAGGTCTGGATCAACCTGAATGTGTCGCCCAAGCGCAACCCGAGCGGGGAGGTCGAGTACTACGTGTCGGTGATCAAGGACATCGGGGCGGAAAAGGCGGCCCAGGCGGAACTGGCCGCACTCAACGCCGAACTGGAGCAGCGGGTCGATGCGCGCACCGCCGAGCTGGTGGAAGCCAACCGCTTGCTCACCGAGGCCGTCGAGCGCCAGCGCGCCACCGAGGCGGCGCTGCGCGCGCGCGAAGCGGAAATCCGCAGCGTGGTGGAAAACGCGAACGATGCCTACATCAGCCTGGACGAGGCGGGAACCGTCAGGGACTGGAACCGCCAGGCCGAGGCAACCTTCGGCTGGCCACGCCACGAGGCCCTGGGGCGCAAGCTCGAAGAACTGATCATTCCGGAAGAGTACCGCGAACACCATGTGCAGGGCATGGAGCGCTTCCTCGCCACGCGTATCGCGGGCGCGGTCGACCAGCGCCTGGAATTGCCGGCGCTGCGGCGCGACGGCAGCACGCTGACGGTCGAGGTGCGCATCCGGGCGCTCGAGCTCAACGGCCGCACCATGTTCAGCGCCTTCCTGCACGATATCAGCGCGCGCAAGCAGGAGCAGGCCAGGCGCGACTACGAGAACCGCCACGACCAGCTGACCGGGCTGCTGAACCGGCGCGCGCTGCTCGAATCGATCCCGATGGCGCAGGCGCGCGCGCGCCGCAGCGGCAAGACGGTGGGCATGCTGTTCATCGACCTGGACGGCTTCAAGGCCGTCAACGATTCGCAGGGCCACGAGGCCGGCGACATCCTGCTGGGCGTGATCGGCGAGCGCCTGCGCGCCGTGGTGCGCAAGACCGACAGCGTGTACCGGCTGGCGGGCGACGAGTTCACGGTGCTGCTGGAAGACATGGCCGACACCTTCGACGACGCCCACATGGTGGCCGAGAAGCTGATTAATAGCATTGCCGAGCCGGTCGAGCTGCCGGGCCGCGCGGTGCGCGTGCGCGCCAGCGTCGGCATCGCGCTCGACACCGGCAGCCCGGTGCGCACGCCCGACGAGCTGCTGAAGGAAGCCGACCACTTCATGTACCAGGCCAAGAAGGCCGGGCGCGGCCGGGTGTGCTCGGCGCGCCGTCCGTACTGAGCCGGTCGATTCGGGCCTGGCGTATCGCCTGGCGGGCCGGCATACAGGCCGAACTCCGGCGGCGCCAGCGCCCGGCGCCACTGTCTTCGTGGCCACGCCGGTCTTCCAGAGAGGTATCCATCCTCGCCCGTTTCGCCAATCGGGCGGCGGAACGGGCAATAAAAGCCGCTTGACCTTCCCATCGTGGGAAGGAATATCCTTCAGGTATGCATGGCAGAAGGAGGGAAGATGGATACCAAGACCAACACCCAGGCCGGAACGGTGCTGCGCATCGACGGCATGACCTGCGCTTCCTGTGTGGCGCGGGTCGAGAAAGCCTTGCACAAGGTGCCGGGCGTGGCCGATGCCACGGTGAATATCGCCACCGAGAAGGCGACGGTTCACGGCCAGGCCGACGTGCATGAGCTGCTGGCGGCCGTGCGCGCTGCCGGCTACGACGCGCACGAGGCCGCGGCGCCCGGCGCGGCGGCGCCGGCAGCGGGCCAGGCCGCGGAGCCAGGGATGCTGCCGGCCTGGTGGCCGGTGGCCGCCGCCGCGCTGCTGAGCATCCCGCTGGTGGCGCCGATGCTGGGCCAGGCCGTCGGCCTGGACTGGATGCTGCCGGGCTGGCTGCAGCTGGCGCTCGCCACTCCGGTGCAGTTCTGGCTGGGCGCGCGCTTCTACCGCGCCGGCTGGAAGGCGCTGCGGGCCGGCAGCGGCAACATGGACCTGCTGGTCGCGATCGGCACCAGCGCCGCCTACGGCCTGTCGCTCTACCTGTTGCTGCGCGGTGGGCACGGCTCCGGCCACGGCGCCGCGCCGCACCTGTATTTCGAGTCCTCGGCGGTCGTCATCACCCTGGTCCTGCTCGGCAAATGGCTGGAGGGGAGGGCCAGGCACCAGGCGCTGGCCGCGATCGGCGCGCTGGAAGCGCTGCGCAGCAACGACGCGCTGGTGCGGCGCGGCGGCCAGGACCTGCGCATTGCGCTGGCCGAGCTGCGTGTCGGCGACCTGATGGTGGTGCGTCCCGGCGAACGGGTGCCGGCCGACGGCACGGTCGAAGAGGGCCGCAGCCACCTCGACGAATCCCTGCTGACCGGCGAAAGCCTGCCGGTGGCCAAGGGCCCGGGCGAGCGCGTGGCGGGCGGCGCGGTGAACGCCGACGGCCTGCTGCTGGTGCGCGCCAGCGCGGTCGGCGCCGAGACGATGCTGTCGCAGATCATCCGCATGGTCGAGGATGCGCAGGCGGTCAAGGCGCCGATCCAGCGCCTGGTGGACCGGGTCAGCGCGGTGTTCGTGCCGGCGGTGCTGCTGGTGTCGCTCCTGACCCTGCTCGGCTGGGGCCTGGCCACCGGCGACTGGCAGGCCGCCCTGCTCAATGCGGTGGCGGTGCAGGTGATCGCCTGCCCCTGCGCGCTGGGCCTGGCCACGCCGGCCGCGATCATGGTCGGCACCGGCGTGGCCGCGCGCCACGGCATCCTGATCAAGGACGCCGAAGCGCTGGAAACCGCGCACGCGCTCGAGGTGGCGGTGTTCGACAAGACCGGCACCCTGACCGAGGGCAAGCCCCGGCTGATGGCGCTCGACGCGGCGGTCCGGGGCGGGGACGACGCGCGGCTGCTCGCACTGGCCGCGGCCGTGCAGCAGGCCAGCAGCCATCCGCTGGCGGACGCGGTGCTCGATGCCGCCCGCGCGCGCGGCATCGCGCCGCTTCCGGCGAGCGCGGCCGGGGCGCTGCCGGGACGCGGGGTACAGGCCGAGGTCGGCGAGCTCACGGTATTGCTCGGCACCGCGCGCCTGATGCGGGAGCAGGGCGCCGACATGGCCGGCCTGGCGGCGCGGGCCGCGGCGCACGAAGCGCGCGGACGCACGGTGTCGTGGCTGGCCGTGCGGCGCGCCGGCAAGCTCGAGGTGGCCGGACTGCTGGCCTTCGGCGACACCATCAAGCCGGGCGCCGGCGCAGCGGTAGCGCGCCTGGCAGCCATGGGCATCGAGTCGGTCATGCTGACCGGCGACAGCGAGGGCGCGGCGCGCGCGGTCGCGGCCCAGGCCGGGATCGCGCGCTTCCATGCCGGGGTGCTGCCGGGCGACAAGGCGCGCGTGGTCGGCGAACTGAGGCAAGCGGGACGCAGGGTGGCGATGGTCGGCGACGGCATCAACGATGCGCCGGCGCTGGCCGCGGCCGACGTCGGATTCGCCATGGCCAGCGGCCTCGAGATTGCCATGCAGACCGCCGGCATCACCCTGATGCGCAGCGACCCCGGCCTGGTGGCCGATGCGGTCGCGATCTCGCAGCGCACCTATGCCAAGATCCGCCAGAACCTCGGCTGGGCCTTCGCCTACAACGTGGTCGGCATCCCGCTGGCGGCCTTCGGCTTCCTGAATCCGGTGCTGGCCGGCGCGGCGATGGCGCTCAGCTCGGTCAGCGTGGTGGCCAATGCGCTGCTGCTGCGCGCCTGGCGGCCGGTGCAAAGCCCGGCGCCGGCGCCGGCGGCATCCACGCCACAAACGCTTTCTTACCGGGCCGAAGCGCCCATTCAACCAGGAGCACACACCATGTATCAACTGACTGTGGAAGACATGAGCTGCGGACATTGCGTCGGCAGGGTGACGGCGGCGGTGCAGGGCGTCGACCCGGCCGCCGAGGTCCGGATCGACCTCCCGACCAAGCGCGTGAGCATCGACAGCAAGGCCGAGCTGGCGCCGATCGTCGCGGCGATCGACGCCGCCGGCTACCCGGTCAGCGCCCGGTCCTGAGATAGCAAAAAAACAAGATGCTCAAATTCGTCGGATGAGATACTATTTTTATGTACGTTGACTAAGGCAGGACGCACGGCAGAGCACCCCGACCCGAACAGCATTCCTCTGGGATGACACATGCGATATGGTGTTTTAGCAGAACCGGCAGATTTGGCGAAACACCCTCCCTCCGGGGCGCAGCTGCGGAATGTCCTGGTGACACTGGCCGTGCTGGCCGTGCTGTTCTCGCTACTGGCGCCGTTCGCGCACACCGCGCTGCCGGCGGCGCCCGCATTCATCCCGATGGTCCAGTCGGTGCTCATCGGCAGCAACCTGCTCACCGGCATCCTCCTGCTGGGCCATGTGCAGACCAGCCGCTCCTGGTCGCTCGGCATCCTCACGCTGGGCTACCTGTTCACCGCCCTGATCGCACTGGCCCACATGCTGACCTTCCCGGGGCTGTTCTCGGTCCTTGGCGTCCTGGGCGGGAACAACCAGACCACGGCCTGGCTGTTCATGATCTGGCACGTGCTGTTCCCCTTGTTCGTGCTCGGCTATGCACGCAGCTACCGGCGCCCGCTGCCCACCCACTTCCTGCGCGCCGGCGCACTGCTGACCGCCCTGTTCGTGGCGCTGCTGGTGCTGCTCTGCACCAGCGGGGCGGCCTACCTGCCGGAACTGATGGACGGCCACCGCTTCCGCCCGGCCTACCGCTGGATCGCCGCCGCCGTGCTCGCGCTGTCGCTGTTCGCCCTGTGGAAGACCGCCTGCAAGCGCCCGCGCACCGTGCTCGACGTCTGGCTCACCATCGCGATGGCGGCCTGCGTGTTCGAGGTGATGCTGGCCTGCCTGCTCAACGGCGGGCGCTTCGACCTCGGTTTCTATGCCGGGCGCCTGTACGGGCTGGCGGCCTCGCTGTTCGTGCTGGGGGCGGTCGCCATCGACAACATCGCCCTGCATGGGCGCCTGCGCGATACCTTCGAAGAAATGATCGAGACGCGCTCCCGGGCGCAGTGGCAAAGCCTGCTCGGATCGGTGCTGCGCCAGCTGCCCGACGGCGTGCTGATCGTCGACCGCAATGGCCGCTGCGTGATGGCCAACGACCAGGCCGAGCACATGGCGGCGCGCTTCGAACACGCGGGGAAGGACGGCACGCCCGGCCCGGCGGCGATGCTGTCGCTGATCGGCGCGCCGGTGCGGCGCGCGATCGCCGGCGAAGCCTTCCGCGACGCCGTGCTCGAGAGCGTGACGCCGGACGGACGGCGGGTCTACACGGTCAGCGGCGCGCCCCTGCGCGACGGCGCGGCCGACCTGGCGGCGGCGGTGGTCGTGCTGGACGACATCACCGAGCGCACCGAGGCCGGCGCGGCACTGGCGCGCGCGCTCGACCAGACCCGCTACCTGATCGAGAACACGCCGCTGGCCGTGATCGAATGGGACCGCGATTTCGTGATCCGCCTGTGGAACCGGCGCGCCGAGGAGCTGTTCGGCTGGAGCGCGCAGGAAGCCGTGGGGCGGCGCATCGACGCGCTGCCGATGATCCACGAAGAAGACGCCGGCAAGGTGGCGGGCGCGATCGGGCGCCTGCTCGAGTCGGCCACGCGCTACGTCAAGTCGAGCAACCGCAACCGCACGCGCGACGGCCGCACCCTGCGCTGCGAGTGGTACAACTCGGTGCTGCACGACGAGGATGGCGGCATCGACCGGGTGTTCTCGCTGGTGCTCGACGTCAGCGAGCGCGAGGAAGCGATGGAGGGGCTGAAGGAGGCCGATCGCCGCAAGGATGTCTACATCGCCACCCTGGCGCACGAGCTGCGCAACCCGCTGGCGCCGATCGCGAATGCGGCCTCGCTCCTGCGCGGCAAGGGCCTGGCCCAGGACCGGATCGACTGGATAGCGGCCATGGTGGGGCGCCAGACCGCGCAGATGGCCAGGCTGCTCGACGACCTGCTCGACGTGACCCGCATCAGCCGCGGCAAGATCGAACTGCACCGGGCGCCGGTCGAGCTGGGGCGCCTGCTGCGCGACACCCTGCAGACCAGCATGCCCCTGATCGAGGCCGGGCGCCACCAGGTCGAGCTCGACCTGTGCGACGAGCCGGTGTGGGTCGACGCCGACGCGCTGCGCCTGACCCAGGTGCTGGCCAACCTGATCAACAATGCCGCCAAGTACACCCCGCCGGCCGGGAAGATCGAGATCGGCCTGCGCATGGCGGGCAGCGAAGCGGGCGGCGAAGCGCGGATACGGGTGAGCGACAACGGCATCGGCATCGATCCCGACATGCTGGACCGGGTGTTCGATCCTTTCGTGCAGGTCGGCAGCGCCAGTCACCTGGCCCAGGGCGGGCTCGGGATCGGCCTGTCGCTGGCCAAGGGACTGGTGGCGCTGCACGGCGGCCGGATCGAGGCGCACAGCGCCGGCCAGGGACAGGGTTCGCGCTTCACGGTGCTGCTGCCGGCGATCCAGCCGCCCGCTGCCGGCGACAGCAGCGAGCAGCGCGGGAGCGGCGGCCAGCGCCTGTGCAGGCACGTGCTGGTGGCCGACGACAACGTCGACGCCGCCGAATCGCTGGCCTGGCTGCTGCGCTCGGCGGGTGCCACGGTGGACGTGGCGCACGACGGCGCCGCGGCCCTGCGGCTGTACGACCGGCATCCGGCCGAGATCGTGGTGCTCGATCTGGGCATGCCCGAGATCGACGGCCTGGAAGTGGCCGCGATCCTGGCGCGGCGCACGCCGCGGCCCTTCCTGGTTGCGGTAACGGGACGGGGCCGCCAGGAGGACCGGGCGGCCTCGCTGGCGGCGGGCTTCGACGAACACCTGACCAAGCCGGTGGCGCCACAGCAGCTCATCGACTTGCTGGGGAAACTGTAGGGGCGCGGCGATCGAGGAAACGCCGATGTTGTCACGTGTGCATGCTACTGATAGTATGCCGGAGCCATCGACTGGGAGGAAGCATGCAGATGTCGTTTCGCCTGTTCGGCCCGCGCCGCAGGAAAAACCAGCAAGAACTCGCCGGCCGCGCGGCCGAGGTGATCGTCCATGTGCTGTTCGATGTCGGCCTCGACCGCTTCATGGCGGGCACCATGCTGCTCGACCGCGACTTCCGGCTCCGGTTCTACGCGGTGCCGCCGCCATCCTCGCCGGCGCTGCTGGCCAGCGTGGCGCTGCACGAACTGGAAGAGGCGCGCGTGTTTCGGGCCCGGGTGCTCGGGGCCGGCATCGATGCGCCGACGCTGGCCGTCCATGCCCGCATCATGGCGGACGGGGTCATGCGCGAACTGCGTGCCCGCTCGCCGGCGCTGCGCGCGCTGCCGGCGCTACGCCGCGGCTAGCCGGTCCGGTGCGCGCCGCCTGGCGCAGGGACGCTATCCTTGCCGCGAGGGGCGCAAGCGCGTCCGCCATCATCCCCCAGGAAAGGTCGCCGGCATGAGCGTACGCAATCTCGAGTACCTGTTCGCCCCGAAGTCGGTGGCGCTGATCGGGGCGTCCGAGCGGCCGGGCAGCCTGGGCGCGACGCTGCTGCACAACCTGCTGGCCGGCGGCTTCCAGGGCGAGGTGTTCGCCGTCAATCCCAAGTACGGACAACTGGCCGGACGGCCCTGCCATCCGAGCGTCGCGGCGCTGCCGCAGGCGCCGGCGCTGGCCGTGATCTGCACGCCGCCGGCGACCGTTCCCGCCATCGTGCGCCAGCTGGGCGAGCGCGGCACCCGCGCGGCGCTGGTCCTGAGCAGCGGGATGGCCGGGCAGGGCGGGACCGGCGCCGGCCGCGGCCTGCGCCAGGCGATGCTCGACGCCGCCCATCCCTATCTGCTGCGCCTGCTCGGCCCGAACAGCGCCGGCCTGCTGGCGCCTGGCCTGGGACTGAACGCCAGCATCGCCAGCAGCGGCGCGCTGCCGGGCCGGATCGCCTTCGTGTCGCAGTCGGGGGCGCTGATGGTCGGACTGCTCGACTGGGCACGCACGCGCGGGATCGGCTTCTCGCACTTCATCGCCCTGGGCGACGCCGCCGACGTCGACCTGGGCGACGTGCTGGATTACCTCGCCAGCGACGGCGCGACCGGCGCGATCCTGCTGTACCTGCACGACCTGCGCTATGCGCGCAAGTTCATGTCGGCCGCGCGCGCGGCGGCACGCAGCAAGCCGGTGCTGGTGCTGCGCGCCGGGCGCGAAGACGATCCGCCCCCGAGCGCGGCGAGCGAAAGCGGGGCGCTGGCGCGGCGCGACGACGTGTTCGACGCCGCCATCCGGCGCGCCGGCATGCTGCGTGTGTACACCACCGACCAGCTGTTCTCGGCCGCCGAGACCCTGGCCTATGCGCGCCCCTTGCACGGCGAGCGGCTGGCCATCGTCAGCAACGGCGCCGGCCCCGGGGTGCTGGCGCGCGATGCGCTGGCCTACGGGGGCGGAGTCGAGGCGCCGCTGTCCGAGGCCACGCAGGCGCGCCTCGATGCGCTGCTGGCGCCCGGCTGGCGGCGCGGCAACGTGGTCGACCTGGGCGGCCGCGCCGCGCCGGGGCTGTACCGCGAAAGCCTCGAGATCCTGCTGCAGGACCCCGGGGTCGATGCGGTGCTGGCGATCCAGTCGCCCACCGCCACGGTTGCCAGCCGCGACGTGGCCGACGCCATCGCGCCGCTGGCGCGCAGCGCCTCCAAGACCCTGCTCTCGTGCTGGCTGGGCGGGGCCGCGGTGCAGGAGGCGCGCGCGATCGCCTCCGGCGCGCGCCTGCCGGCCTTCCGCACGCCCGAGGACGCGGTGGCCGGCTTCCTGCAGCTGGTGCACTACCGGCGCAACCAGAACCTCTTGATGGAAGTACCGCCCTCGATGGCCGGCACGGTCGCGCCCGACCGCGCGGCGGCGCGCGCGCTGGTGCGCGAGGCCATCGCGGGCGGGCGCTACCTGTTGTCCGACCCCGAGACCAAGGCCATTTTGCGCACCTACGGCATGTCGGTGGTCGAGACGCGCCAGGCCGCGACCGTCGACGAGGCGGTGAGCGCCGCGCGGCGGATCGGCTTTCCGGTGGCGGTCAAGATCCTGAGCCCGGACGTGATGCACAAGTCGGATGTCGGCGGGGTGACGCTCGACCTCGACAGCGAAGAGGGCGTGCGCGCGGCGGCCACCCGCATGCGCGCTCGCCTCGCCGAACGCTTCCCGCAGGCCAGGTTCGACGGTTATTCGGTGCAGGCCATGGTCCGGCGCAGCAATGCGCACGAGCTGATCGCGGGCAGCGCCCTGGATGCCGTGTTCGGCCCGGTGATCGTGTTCGGGCAGGGCGGGGTGTCGGTGGCGGTCACCGACGACCACGCGGTCGGCCTGCCGCCGCTGAACCTGGTGCTGGCGCGCGACCTGGTCGACCGCACCCGGGTGGCCAAGCTGCTGGCAGGCTACCGCAACCGGCCGGCGGTGAACATGGACGCGGTGCTGGCGTCGCTGGTGCAGGTCTCGCGCATGGTGTCCGACATTCCCGAAATCGTCGAGCTCGACCTGAATCCGCTGCTGGCCGACAGCCGTGGCACGGTGGTGCTGGACGCGCGCATGCGCCTGGCGCTGGCCGACCGTTCCGGCAGCACGCTCGACCGGCTCGCGATCCGCCCCTATCCGCGCGAGCTGGAACAGACCATCGACTGGCAGGGCGCGCCGCTGCTGCTGCGGCCGATCCGCCCCGAGGACGGGCCGGCCCACCTGGCCTTCTTCGATGCGCTCACGCCCGACGACGTACGCTACCGGATGTTCGTGCGCATCCGCGAACTGCAGCCGTCGCAGCTGGCGCGCTTCACCCAGATCGACTACGACCGCGAGATGGCCTTCATCGCCACCAGGCCGAACGCCCAGGGCCTGGCCGAGACGCTGGCGGTGGGGCGGGTGGTGGCCGACCCCGACAACATCACGGCCGAATTCGCGGTGACGGTGCGCTCCGACCTGAAGGGCCTGGGACTGGGCAAGATCATGATGCAAAAGCTGATCGACTACTGCCGTGCGCGCGGCACGCGCGAGATCGTGGGCGAGGCGCTGCCGCAGAATTCCCGGATCACCGGGTTGGCCAGGAGCCTGGGCTTCACGGTGAAGTCGACCGGCCTGGAAGGCATGCGCGAGATGCGTTTGGTGTTGTAGGGGTAATCTGGTCCAGTGGACCAGATTACGGGTCTCCCGCCCACCCTACGACATATTATTTCGTTTTAAGCCGCTAAGTGAAAGAATATTTCACCGCCTGAAGCGCACATCCTCCTGCACCACCTTCGCCTCGCCCTTCGCCTTCTTGGGCTTCTTCGGCTTCTTGACGATCTGTCCGCCCGCCGTGGTCTCGGGCACGCGGTGGTCCGGTTCGAAGCCGCTTTCCTCCACCCGCTCCAGCGTCTGGCGGGTCAGCGCCTCGATCGCCGCCAGGAATTCCACCTCGTCGGCCGCCACCAGCGACACCGCCTCGCCCGCGGCGCCGGCGCGGCCGGTGCGTCCGGTGCGGTGCACGTAGTCCTCGGCCACGATCGGCAGGTCGACGTTCACCACCACCGGCAGGTCGTCGATGTCGAGGCCGCGCGCGGCGACGTCGGTCGCCACCAGCACCCTGACCTCGCCCAGCTTGAAGCGCTCCAGCGCGCGCAGGCGCGCCGGCTGCGGCTTGTCGCCGTGGATCGCGTCGGCCGGGATGCGCTTGGCGTCCAGCAGGCCGACCAGCTCGTCCACGCCCTTGCGGGTCCTGGCGAAGGCCAGCACCTGGGTCCAGCCGTGTTTCTTGAGCAGGTGCAGGAACAGTTCCGGCTTGCGTTTCTTATCGACCGGCACCAGCCACTGCCGGATCGCGGACACCGTGCTGTTGCGCGGGCTCGCCTCGATCCGCACCGGCTCGCGCAGCAGGCGGTTGGCCATGGCGCGGATCTGGTCCGAGAAGGTGGCCGAGAACAGCAGGGTCTGGCGCTTTTTCGGCAGGGCCGCGAACACCTGGTCGAGTTCCTTCGAGAAGCCGAGGTCGAGCATGCGGTCGGCCTCGTCCAGCACCAGGCTGATCACCTCGTTGAATTTCACCGCGTTCTGGCGGTGCAGGTCGAGCAGGCGGCCCGGGGTCGCCACCAGCACGTCGACGCCCTTGCGCAGGTTCATCATTTGCGGATTGATGCTGACCCCGCCGTAGGCGACCATGGTGCGCAGGTTCAGTCCGGCGCCATAGGCGCGGAAGCTCTCGTGCACCTGTTCCGCCAGCTCGCGGGTCGGCACCAGCACCAGGGCCCGCACCGCATTGCTGCCGACCGGCTTGTCGCGCTTGAACAGGCGCTGCAGGATGGGCAGGGCAAAGCCGGCGGTCTTGCCGGTGCCGGTCTGGGCCGCAGCCATGACGTCCTTGCCGGACAGCACGGCAGGAATCGCCTCCCGCTGCACGGCGGTCGGGGTGGTGTAGTCGAGCGAAGCGAGGGTCTGGACGATCGGTTCGATCAGTCCGAGGGAAGCGAAGGGCATGGAAACCTGACGGCAAGGAAATTAAACGGCGAATGTACCAGCCGTAGTTTACCCTGCCGGGCCCGGCAACGCGAAGCGAAAGCCGCCGCTCAGGCCGAGACGACGATCGCGGACAGGTCGATGATCGGCTTGGCCGGCTCGCGCTGGTCCTTGCAGCCGCCCATCAGCAGGCAGGCAAGAACGAGCGCGATCGGCAGGATGCGGCGCGGTGGCATGATGGCTCCTTGATAAGCATGTCCATCATACCCCAGCGCGCGCGGCGTGCATACGCGCGCCGAATCAGAAACTGTAGGAGATGCTGGCGCGCAGCACCGGATAGACCGTGAAGTCCGAGGCGTCGTCCTGCAGGCGCAATTCCTCGACCGCGACGTCCTTGGCCAGCTGGCCGCACACGGCGTTCGAGGTGGTGCAGCCGTAGGCAATCAGGTTGACCCGGGCCTTGCCTTGCCAGAAGGCGCCGATGTCGGCGCCGAAGTTCCAGCGCTTGTCCGGGGTGAGGGCATTGCCCCAGCCGATGCCGAGGTAGGGCGCCGCGCGGCGGAACGTCACCTCGCCCTTCAGGATGCCGATGTCGGTGGTCGAATAGGTGGTGCCGTTGAAGCTGAAGCTGCCGCCGGCGCCCGGCACGCCGACCGCGTTGAAGCGGGTGCCGTTGTACAGCACGCCCCCGGTCAGGCGGAACTTGCTGTGCGGGACCACGTACCAGTCGAACAGCACATCGAAGCTCGCCAGCTTGCCGTCGAGCTGGTAGTCGACCAGGCCCGAGCGCTTCTCGAAATCGTGCTTGAAGTAGTTGGCGCCGAAGCGGCCGTTCAGCGTGCTCTCCATCGGGACCACCAGGTGGAAACCGGCGCCGGTGGTGCCGAGGTCGGCGGTCACGGCGGCGCCGATCCGGTCCTGGGCCGAGGCGCTCGCGGCGGTGGCGGCCAGGAGCAAGAGGGTGTGCTTGAGTGCCATGCTGGAAAACCTTGTAGTGTTGAATCAGCGCAAGATTGTAGCCGCAGAGCCGGTCAGCGGCGAGAAAAACGGCGGCGGCCGGGAAAAAATGAGGGCAATGCGCAACGAATGATTGAAGCCGCCCGTCCCCGGTTTTGTCGCCGCCATCCCGTCTCCGTCGCATAATGCTGGTTGGCAATCGCGACCCGCATTAATCTGGTGCTGCCCTGACTACTGAAAGAACATCATGATCGCAAGCATCCTTCACCTTGGACGACTGCTGCTGGCCTGGCTCGGCTGCTACCTGTTCGTGTGCATCCTTCTCAACGAGACCATTTTCGAGCCGCTCGACCGCGATCCCGGCGGCTGGTTCGCCGTGGTGGCGCTGCTGCTCGGCACCTGGGTGGCGTCCGGCGTGTTCTCGCACATCCGCCGGGTGCGCCTGGTGGCCGGGGCCGTCAACGGCGGCACGCTGTCGAACCGCCAGCGGCGCCAGATCGAGATCCCGTTCGAGGCCGGCGAGGCCTTCGACCTGATCGACGCCGCCATCCGCGAACTGCCGGGCATCGAGATCGTCGACTCGGCCCGCGACAGCCTGCAGGTGCGCGCCAAGGTCGCGCGCATCGATCCCTACGGAGGCAACAGCGGCCGCAGCCAGGCCGAGGGCGGGACGGCCGGCTGGGCGCTCGACCGTTTCGGCGCGCATCGCAACCAGATCCTGGCCACCGTCACCCCGAACGGCGACGACGCCGGCAGCGTGACCCTGATCTGCGAGCCGGAGCCGGCGGCCTGGACCGACCTGTTCCTGGTCGACCATGGCACCAACCTGGAAAATGCCGAGGCCATCGTGCGCGCCGTCACGCGCCGGGTGGCCGCGCGCCGCCGCGGCGAGGCAGCCAAGGTACGCGAAACCGCCACCGAGAAGGAGCTCACGGTGGCCAAGCTGAACCTGCTGCACGCCCAGGTCGAGCCGCACTTCCTGTACAACACCCTGGCCAGCGCCCAGGTACTGACCCGCACCGACCCGGCGCGCGCCGACGAGATGCTCGGCAACCTGATCCAGTACCTGCGCCACTCGCTGCCGCGCACCGAAGACGCGCCCTCGACCATCGGCGAGGAACTGGAGCGTGCCCGGGCCTACCTCGACATCCTCAAGATCCGCATGGGCCCGCGCCTGCAGCTGCAGGTGGACGTGCCGGACGCGCTGCGCGGCGTGCTGTTCCCGACGATGATGCTGCAGACCCTGGTCGAGAACGCCATCAAGCACGGGCTGGAGCCGAAACCGGGCGGCGGCACGGTCTGGATCCTGGCGCGGCAAGTGGCGCAGGGGGACCATTCGGCGGTGGCGGTGACCGTCGCCGACGACGGCCGCGGCTTCACGCTCGAGGGCGGCGGGACCGGGGTCGGCCTGCGCAACGTGCGCGAACGCCTGCGCCTGGCCTACGGCAATTCGGCCGCGTTCTCGATCGTGGCCAACTTCCCGAGCGGCGTGGCGGCCACCATCACCGTGCCGCATGCCGGCAACGGCGCCGCCGCCCCGGGCGGGGCCGTCCAGGCCGCGGGAGCCTGCCATGAATGAGCGCGTCAGCTGCGTGGTCGCCGAGGACGAAGCCCTGCTGCGCGAATCGCTGGTCCAGCTGCTCGTGCAGGCATGGCCGGAACTGGACGTCGTGGCCAGCTGCGAGGACGGCGGCAGCGCGCTGGAAGCCATCGTCGAACATCGTCCGCAGGTGGCCTTCCTCGATATCCGCATGCCGGGCCTGAGCGGACTGGAAGTCGCCTCCAGCCTGATCGACGCGGGCAGCACGACCGAAGTGGTGTTCGTCACCGCCTACGACCAGTACGCGATCGATGCCTTCGAGCGCGGCGCGGTGGACTACCTGCTCAAGCCGGTGGCGCGCGAGCGCCTGGCCGGCACGGTGGGACGGGTACAGGCGCGCCTGCGGCGCGGCGACCAGGATGTTTCCCGCTTGCAGGCCATGCTGCGCCAGCTGCAGGCGGTCGCGCCGCCGCAGCCGAAGGCGCCGCCGCTGGTCTGGCTGACCGCCAGCCGGGGACAGGAAACGCGCCTGATCCTGGTCGACGACGTCGCCTACTTCCAGGCCGACAGCAAATATACGGTGGTCATGACGCCCGAAGGAGAAGCGCTGCTGCGCAAACCCATCCGCGATTTGCTGGAGGTGCTCGACCCATGCATGTTCAAGCAGGTGCACCGCTCGACCATCGTCAACCTGCGCGCGGTGGCCGGCGTCACCCGCGACGAGAGCGGACGCGGCACCCTGCGCCTGAAGAACCGGCCCGAGACCCTGGCGGTCAGCCAGCCTTTCATGACGCTGTTCCGGAACATGTAGATGTAAGCAGATGTGAAAGCATGCACAGAGTGTAAGAGTGGACGGCGGCGCACCCGGGAACAGGTTTGCGAATGGTAAAGTCATGCCATCGACAAACTGTAGAGGCATCCCATGAAAGCCCTGATCCTTTGCGCAGCCCTGGCGATCGCTTCCTTCCCGGCCATGGCCCAGACCAATGTCAGCATCAGCGTCGGCCAGCCCGGCTTCTACGGCCGCCTGGACATCGGCGAGTTCGGCCCGCCGCCGGTGTACGTGGCGCAGCCGATCATCGTCGAGCGCTACCAGCGCGTGCGCGCCCAACCGGTGTACCTGCGGGTGCCGCCGGGCCACCGCAAGCACTGGGCGAAGCATTGCCGCAAGTACGGCGCCTGCGGCCAGCCGGTGCTGTTCGTACAGGACCGCTGGTACAGCGACGTGTATGCGCCGCGCTACCGTGAAGTCCACTACCGCGAGCGCCACCACGAGCGTGCGCCGGTCCGGGTGCACTACGAGGAGCGGGACCACGGCGGCGGCCACGGCAAGGGACATGGACACGGCGGCGGCCATGGCAAGGGTCATGGCAAGGGTCATGGACATGGCGGCGGCCACGGCGGCGGCCACGGCGGCGGCCACCACTAAGGGCACCGGCGCGCCCCCGCTCAGCCGGGCACGGGCGCCTCTGCCGGCAGCAGGCCCTCGGCGACGAGTTCCTGCCAGAAGGCTGCCGGAATCCGTATTGCCATCAACTCCGCATTGCGGCGCAGGTGCCGGGTGCTGCTGGCCCCGGGGATGGTCGCCACCACCACCGGATGGGCGGTGCCGAACTGCAGCGCGGCCGCGGGCAGGTCGACCCCGTGGCGCGCCGCCACCTGGCGTAGCCGCTCGCGCCGTTCGTGGTGCTGCGGCCTGGCCGGCACGTAGTCGTAGTGGTCGCCGCCGGCCAGGAAGCCGGAATTGAACGGCCCGCCCAGCACCACGCCGGCGCCGCGCTCGCCGCACAGCGGAAACAGGCTCTCCAGCGGCGTGGTTTCCATCAGGGTGTAGCGGCCGGCCAGCAGGAAGATGTCGGGATCCGAATCGCGCAGCGCGCGCAGGCAGGGCTCGACCGTGTTCACCCCGAGTCCCCAGGCCGCGATCAGGCCTTCCTCGCGCATCCGCACCAGCTCCTCGAAGGCGCCGCCGCGGCCGGCCGCGATCCGGTACTGGCGCTCGAATCCGTCCCCCAGGTGGTCGGGCGAGAGGTCGTGCACGTAGACGATGTCGATTGCCCCAATGGCCAGGCGCTGCAGGCTGTCCTCGACCGAGCGGCGGGCGCCGCCGGCCGTGTAGTCGGTCAGGCGCCGGAACGGCAGCGAGGACACGAAAGGCGGGGCGATATCGCCGGCCGGGTCGGGCAGCAGCAGGCGCCCGACCTTGGTCGACAGCGTGTAGTCGCGCCGCGGCCGGGTGCGCAGGGCATGGCCGAAACGGTGCTCGGACAGGCCGGTGCCGTAGTGCGGCGCGGTGTCGAAGTAGCGGATGCCCGCTTCCCATGCCGTGTCGACGGTGGTGCGGGCCGCCTCGTCGCCGGTGGTGTGGTACATGTCGCCCAGCCCGGTGCCGCCGAGGCCCAGGCGCGTGATCGGTCGGTAGCGCTGGCTCACGTGTTGTCCTTTCCTGTTCCGATGGTCGATGTCCGGCCATGCTACACCGGCGCCAGGGGGCGCACCGTTGGCGGCGCCGGCGCGGCCCGCGCCGGGCCGTCCTGGCGGCTACGCGCTTTGCCTCGACGTAGTAAGATTGCCACATCGCCCATGTGCCGGCATTGCTGGACGGGCGCCATGAGAGGAGCTTACTTTGCGTAGCGAATTCGTGATCGTGGGTGGCGGTGCGGGCGGCCTGGAACTGGCCTGCAAACTGGGCCGCAAGCTGGGGCCGTCGAAGGTGACGCTGGTCGACAGCCGGCTGTACCACATCTGGAAGCCCTCGCTGCACGAAGTGGCGGCCGGCACCCTCGACATCCACCAGGAAGGCCTGTCCTACCAGATGCTGGCGCACGACAACGGCTTCAACTTCGTGCTAGGACCGATGACCGCGCTCGACGCCGGTGCCAAGGCCATTACCGTGGGCGCGGTGCTGTCCGCCAGCGACAACGACGAGGTGCTGCCGGAGCGCCGCCTCGCCTACGGCGCGCTGGTGCTGGCGATCGGCAGCACCTCGAACTACTTCGGCGTGCCGGGCGCCGAGGAGCACACCATTTCCCTGAACGCCACCGAAGACGCCGAGCGCTTCCGCCTGCGCATGCTGCGCCTGATGCTGGCCGCCGAGCAGGATCACGAGGAAGGCAAGGGCACCGGGCTGGACGTCGTGATCATCGGCGGCGGCGCCACCGGCGTCGAACTGGCGGCCGAGCTGCGCGAAGCTTCCGGCGCCTACGTCACCTACGGTTTCGACCAGCTCGACGTCGGGCGCGACGTGCGCATCACGATTCTCGAGGGTGCGCCGCGGGTGCTGGCGCCGCTGCCGGAAAAGGTGTCCAGCGCGGCCGGCGAGCTGCTGGCCAAGCGCGGCATTCGCGTGGTGACCGACTGCCGGGTCACGCGCATCGAGCGCGACAGGGTGATCGACAAGGACGGCAATGTGTATCCCGCCAAGCTGTGCGTCTGGGCCGCGGGCATCAAGGCGCCCGACCTGCTGGCCAGGCTCGGCCTGCCGACCGCGAAGGGCGGGCAGGTCGAGGTGGACGCGCAGCTGCGTGTGAAGGGTGTGTCCGACATCCATGCGCTGGGCGACTGCGCCGCCTGCATCGACGGCAAGGGCAACGCGGTGCCGCCGCGCGCCCAGGCAGCGCACCAGCAGGCCGACTACCTGGTCGCGGCTTTCCTGCGCCAGGCCAGGGGGCTCCCGCCCGCGGCGCGCCCCTATGAATACCGCGACTACGGTTCGCTGGTGTCGGTGGGCCGCGACACCAGCGTGGGCAGCCTGATGGGTTCATTGCGCGGCGCCAGCTGGTTCGTGCAGGGCACGATGGCGCGCCTGATGTACACCAGCCTGCACCTGATGCACCACCGCGCCGTGCTCGGCACCATGCGTACCGGCGTGCTGGCGCTGGCGCGCTTCCTGGTGCGGCGCGCCACGCCGCTGGTCAAGCTCCACTGAACCGGCGCCATGGATCGGCAGGGGCGGGGCGCTTCGCGGGCCCTGCGGACATCCCTGTCAGGGCGCCGGCGCCTGCCTCGGCAGCGTCATGCGCAGCACGGCGCCGCCGCTCTCGTGCCCGCCGAACTCCAGCTCCCCGCCCAGGAAACGGGCCCGCTCGCGCAGCAGGCGCAGGCCGTGGCAGGTGGTCGATTCGAGCGCCTGGCAGCCCTTGCCGTCCCGCGCCGGGCCGCTGCCGTTGTCGCGCACGGTCAGCATCACCTGGTCGCCATCGTCGTCCAGGATCAGGTCGACTTCGGTCGCGCGTGCATGCGCGAGCGCGTTGCGCAGGCCTTCCTCGGCGCAGCGCAGCAGCACCACGCCCTGGGTGCGTGTATAGGATGCGTCGTCGTCGGGCAGGCTGGCGCGCGCCTTGATGTCGTGGGCGGCGCCGAAATTGGCCACCAGCTCGGCCAGCGCGGCCTTCAGCCCAAGGAACTCGAGCTTGTCGTTCCACAGCTCGAGCTGCATCTTGCGGTTGGTCTCGATGATATTCGCGAGCAACTGCTTCATCTGCGCGCTGCGGTCGCGCATCGACTGGTTCTCGGCCGGAATGTGTTGCGAGAGCAGGGCCAGGTGCATGGTCAGCGCGGTCATCGACGAGCCGAGGCTGTCGTGGAGCTGGCGCGCCAGCAGCCGGCGTTCCTCGTCCCAGCAGGCGGCGAGGTAGCCCAGCATCTCGGTGAGTTCAGCGCTGCGGTCCGCGCCCGGCACTGTCGATGCGACAGCGGCCGTGCCGGACTGCGGATGTGCCGGTTCGGTCATCGTAGGCTCGGTTGAATGTTTCCCAAATCATACAACAGTTGGCGCGCCGGCGGCGCGCAAGCCCAGTGCATTGCACGGACAGGGCCGGAAGGCAGCGTGCGCTGCCGTACAGTCGTGGCGGCGGATTCCGGCGAAGCTTGGGGCGTGGCGGATGCCACTTTATCAATAGACGCATCTAACAACGGGGTACAACAATGACGACCGCAAACAAAACGCAGGATGCCATCACGCTCTTGACCACGCAGCACCGTGAAGTCCACGCAATGTTCGAGAAGTTCGAGAACATGACCGACCGCGCCAAGGTCAGCAAGAAGAAACTTGCCGACGAAATCTGTCAGGCGCTCATCATGCACACCACGATCGAGGAAGAAATCCTGTATCCGGCGATCCGTGAAGCCAGCCAGGACACCGAAGACATGGTCGACGAAGCCGTGGTCGAACATGCGTCGGCCAAGGACCTGATTGCCCAGGTCCAGGAAATGGACCCGGGCGACGACCTGTACGACGCCAAGGTGAAGGTGCTGGGCGAACTGGTCGACCACCACGTCGAGGAAGAAGAGCAGGAAATGTTCCCGAAGATGAAGGAACTGAAGCTGGATCTGCAGGCACTGGGACAGGAAATGGCCGCGCGCGCGGCGGAGCTGCAGTAAGGGCTTGCCGGCGCAGGCCGGCTGCTCAGGCCGCGTCGGCGGCCTGCAGGCTGGCGGGCGCCAGCGCTTCCAGTAACTGTTCCATGCCTACCGGCTTGACCAGGTGCTGGTCGAAGCCTGCCTCGAGCACCCGGCGCTGGTCTTCCGCGAGTCCGTAGCCGGTCAGCGCGATCAGCCGGATTCCGCGCGTGCTCGGATCGCGCCGCAGGCGGCGCGCCACCTCGTAGCCGTCGATGCCGGGCAGGCCGATGTCCACCAGGGCCGCGGCCGGCTTGCCGGCCAGCGCCGCCGCCACGCCCTGCAGGCCGTCGGCGGCCGTGGCGACCGGGAAGCCATGCGCGGCCAGCATGGTCGCCATCATCTCGCGACCGTCTTCGTTGTCTTCGATGAGCAGCACCGAGGGCTTGGTGCCGTCGCCGTCGTGCTGTCCGTTCCCGGCCGGGCCGGCCGACACCGGTTCGGTGCGCGGCAGGCGGATCATGAAGGTGCTGCCGCTGCCGCTGCCGGCGCTGTGCGCGCTGACGCTGCCTCCATGCAGTTCCACCAGGCGCCGCACCAGCGACAGTCCGATGCCCAGGCCGCCCTGGGAGCGGTCGATCGAGATCGCGCCCTGCACGAACACGTCGAACACGTGCGGCAGCAGTTCTTCCGGGATGCCG
The DNA here is from genome assembly GCA_015277795.1 of Massilia sp. UMI-21. Lineage (NCBI taxonomy): Bacteria > Pseudomonadati > Pseudomonadota > Betaproteobacteria > Burkholderiales > Oxalobacteraceae > Massilia > Massilia sp. UMI-21. Next base: position 2,423,241 of record CP063848.1, read on the forward strand.
ACGCCGCTGTCGCGTACCGTCAGCACGACGTCCTGGCCCGATTGGGCCAGGCCGATGTCGATGCTGCCGCCGGCGGGGGTGTACTTGAGTGCGTTGTCCAGCAGGTTCGAGGTGATCTGTTCGAGCCGGGTCGGGTCGCCGTCGACCCAGTTCGGGGCCAGGTCGACGCTGAAGCGGTAGCCGGCGGTGCGCCCGGTGGCGCGGAAGGTTTCCAGGCAGCCCGACACCAGGTTCGACAAGTCGATCGGCTTGCACGCCAATAAGATCTTGCCTGACATCGCGCGCGACAGGTCGAGCAGGTCGTCGACGATGCGCGACAGGTGCTGGCTCTGGCGCTGGATGATCTGCTTGGCGCGCGCGACCGTCTCGGTATTCGCGCCGGCCATCCCGATCAGCGAGGAAGCGCTGCTGATCGCCGACAGCGGGTTGCGCAGTTCGTGACCGAGCATGGCGAGGAATTCGTCCTTGGCGTGGCTCTTGCGTTCGGCGTCGCGGCGCTCTTCCATCTCGCGCACCAGGCGGCGGTTGGTGGCGGTCAGTTCGGTGGTGCGCTGCGAGAGTTTTTCGGCCTGGCGCTTGAGTTGCTCGTTCTTCATGGCGAGCGCCACGAACACCGACACCTTGGCATGCAGGATTTGCGGAATCACCGGGGTAAACAGGAAGTCGGCGGCGCCGCGCTGGTAGGCTTTGAGGCGATCGATCTCGTCGGCCAGGAAGGCGGTGACGAAGATGATCGGAATGTCGGCCGAGCGCGCGCGCTGGTGGATCGCCTCGGCAGTCTCGAAGCCGTCCATGCCGGGCATGTTCACGTCCAGCAGGATCACGGCGAAATCGTGGAGCAGCACCTGGCGCAGCGCTTCCTGCCCGGAGCGGGCGGAATGCACGACGTAATTGCTTTCATCCGCCCACTGGTCGAGCAGACTCGTCAGCGCTAACAGGCTGGCGGCGTCGTCATTGACGACCAGGATCTTGGGTTTGTCTGTGTGGGCCACGATGGTTCCGATACCTTTTCCTCAAAAGGTACTTCTTCCAAGAAACAGCATTCCAAGGAAAATTATTGCTTCGAAGAAAATCGCCGTAATAACGTGGAATGATATCACGCGCCAATTAAGTGCAAACAGGCAAAACCTCAATCGTGCGCATGGTGACGATGTACGGTGACGCACATACGGCGCCGGGCGCCTGTGCGATAGTGGAACCGTCCAGTTCAACCGTATCCATGGGGACGGGGCTGCCTATAGGAAAGGACACACAATGAATATCGACTCTATCGTCAAACAGAATTATCACGGCAAATCGTTCATCGAACTCGTCGATTCGCCACTGACCGCCTTGAATGGCGTCGGCGAACAGCAAGCGAACGCCTTCGCCGCCATCGGGGTGCGTACCATCGGCGACCTGGCCGGCCTGCAGGTCGTGAATTACGCAGTGGCCATCAAGGCCCTCGCCGGCTGCGAGAATGTGTCCGGCAAGGAGATGGCGGAAGAAGAACTGCTCGACGACGCCGTCGAAATGACCTTCCCGGCGAGCGATCCGGTCGCGGTCCAGTCCAGCATCACCCGCATCGAAGTGGCGCCGGACAAGGTGGACGCCAGCCGCGATCACCAGGCTGCCCAGTCGATCGAGGCGCACAACGAGGAGGTGCTGCGTTCGGCCGAAATCAACACGCGATATCTGCAGAAGGACGAGGGCGGGAATCGCTGAGCGCGCCGAGCGCATTCCCGGCACACCGGACGGGCCACGGGCGGCGCAGGCTGCACGTGGCCCGTATTCATTCGGCTCTGTCAGCGTTAACTATGGATGAGGCGTGAACTGCTGAGCTCCTCCCTGGTCGAACACCTGTCTCCATCGACGGGAAGCGGCCATGAAAACACCCGGCTTCAAAAAATGGTTCGCACGACTCCCCGCGCTGAACGGGGCGCAGCGCCAACAAACACTGGCGGCATTGCAGCCGGCCGCGGGGCTGGACCGGATCGTCGCCCTCATCGAGCAGATCCGCGCACCCCAACGCGCGTGTCCGCGCTGCGCCTCCCAGCGCTGCCACCGGCACGGCCATGCCAATGGCCTGCAGCGCTACCGCTGCAGGGAATGCGGCCGCAGCTTCAACGACCTGAGCGGCACGCCTTTCGCGCGGCTGCGCCTGCGCGAAAAATGGCTCGACTACCTGGACGCATTGATCGCGGCCAAATCGGTGCGGCGTGCCGCCCTTGACGTCGGCGTGCACCGCAACACCGCGTTTCGCTGGCGCCACCGCTTCGTCGACCGGGTCAAGCACAGCCAGCCAGAGCAATTGAGCGGCATCGTCGAGGCCGATGAAATGTTCATCCTGGAATCGCAAAAAGGCGCGCGCAAGCTGGACCGGCCGCCGAGAAAGCGGGGCGGGGCGGCGCGCAAACGCGGCATCTCGAGCGAGCTCGACTGCATCCTGGTCGCGCGCGACCGCGCCAGGCAGACCATCGGCGCGCTGGTCGGGCGCGGGGCCTTGAGGGCTGTGCACCTGGAACGCCACCTGCTGCCCAGGCTCGATCGGCAAGCACTCCTGGTCAGCGACGCCAACGCTGCCTACCGGGCGTTTTCACGCAAACATGGGATCGCCCACCAGGCGGTCAACCTGCGCGCGGGCGTGCGGGTGCGCCGCCAGGCTGGCGGCGCCCTCCACGTCCAGAATGTCAACGCCTTCCATCAGCGTCTGCGCGACTGGCTGGCCCGCTTCCGCGGCGTGGCATCGCGCTACCTGCCGAACTACCTGGGCTGGCACCGCGCGCTCGACTGCGCACGCGTAATTGCTGCGGAACAGTTCTTACGCGTCGCAATCGGCGTCATCAACATGTAAAGGTGACAGCGCCATTCATTCGGCTCTGTCAGCGTTAACTATGGATGAGGCGTGAACTGCTGAGCTCCTCCCTGGTCGAACACCTGTCTCCATCGACAGGAAGCGGCCATGAAAACACCCGGCTTCAAAAAATGGTTCGCACGACTCCCCGCGCTGAACGGGGCGCAGCGCCAACAAACACTGGCGGCATTGCAGCCGGCCGCCGGGCTGGACCGGATCGTCGCCCTGATCGAGCAGATCCGCGCACCCCAACGCGCCTGTCCGCGCTGCGCCTGCCCGCGCTGCCATCGGCACGGCCATACCAACGGCCTGCAGCGCTACCGCTGCCGGGAATGCGGCCGCAGCTTCAACGACCTGAGCGGCACGCCTTTCGCGCGGCTGCGCCTGCGCGAAAAATGGCTCGACTACCTGGACGCATTGATCGCGGCCACATCGGTACGCCGCGCCGCCCTTGACGTGGGCGTGCACCGCAACACCGCGTTTCGCTGGCGCCACCGCTTCGTCGACCGGGTCAAGCACGACCAACCAGAGCAACTGAGCGGCATCGTCGAGGCCGATGAAATGTTCATCCTGGAATCGCAAAAGGGCGCGCGCAAGCTGGACCGGGCGCCGAGAAAGCGTGGCGGCGCGGCGCGCAAACGCGGCATCTCGAGCGAGCTCGACTGCATCCTGGTGGCACGCGACCGCGCCAGGCAGACCATCGGCGCGCTGGTCGGGCGCGGGGCCTTGAAGACGGTGCACCTGGAACGCCACCTGCTGCCCAGGCTCGACCGGCAAGCACTCCTGGTCAGCGACGCCAACGCTGCCTACCGGGCGTTTTCACGCAAACATGGGATCGCCCACCAGGCGGTCAACCTGCGCGCCGGCGTGCGGGTGCGCCGCCAGGCTGGCGGCGCCCTCCACGTCCAGAATGTCAACGCCTTCCATCAGCGTCTGCGCGACTGGCTGGCCCGCTTCCGCGGCGTGGCATCGCGCTACCTGCCGAACTACCTGGGCTGGCACCGCGCGCTCGACGGCGCACGCGTAATTGCTGCGGAACAGTTCTTACGCGTCGCAATCGGCGTCATCAACATGTAAAGGTGACAGCGCCCATTCATTCCGGCACGCCGCCTGCGCGCCTGCACCGGTGCCCAATCAGCGGAGCAAGGTAATGGGTGGGCGTCGATCTTGGCGGGAGCCGGGGAGCCAGGCCAAGCAGGATGAGCCCGGCCTGAACAAGACAGCCGGAACGATGCCAGCGGCACCATTCCGGCCAGCAGAGTGGAGGGGGATCAGCGGTGGACTGCAGGTTCCACTGCGGGCGCCGCGGCCGGCGTCTTTGCCGTTGTCTGGCGATTGGCTGCCGGCGAGCAGAAGCGGTTCTTGCCGGCGCGCTTGGCTTCGTACAGGGCGTAGTCAGCGATGCTGATCAGGGCGTCCACCGATTCGGCGTCGTCCGGATAGATGCTGATGCCGATCGAGGTCGACAGGCGCAGGGTCAGGTCGTTGACGAAATAGGGCTCGGACACCGCTTCGACCAATTTGGCCGCCGGTCCCTGGGCGTCGGCCAGGCTGTGGATTTCGCCCAGCACCACCATGAACTCGTCGCCGCCGAGGCGCGCCACGGTGTCTTCCTTGCGCGAGCTCGCCAGCAGGCGCTGCGACACCATCTTCAGGATGTCGTCGCCATAGGCGTGGCCATAGGTGTCGTTGATCGCCTTGAAGCCGTCCAGGTCGAGGTACATGATCGCGGCCTTGGTGTGGCTGCGGTTGGCGTGCTGCAGGGCGGTCTCGATGCGGTCCTCGAGCAGGCGGCGGTTGGGCAGGCCGGTGAGGGCGTCATGCAGGGCCAATTCCTGTTGCGCGCGGCTGTACTGCGCCAGTTCCTTGTAGAGCAGGCGCACTTCGAGCATGTTATGGATGCGCTTGTGCACCTCGAGCAGGTCGAACGGTTTGCTGATGAAGTCGCGCGCACCCGCTTCCAGGGCGGCGATCTTGAAGCTCGGCTGGGCCGTCAGGGCCAGTACCGGCAGGTAGCCTCCCTGTTCGATTTCCTTCAGCCCCTTCATGACCTGGAAGCCGTTCAGGCCGGGCATCTGCAGGTCGAGCAGGATCAGGTCGTAGTTGTGCTCGCGGTGCAGCGGGCATACCTGTTCAGGCAGCATCGTCGAACTGACGCAAGTGTAGCCTTCCTCGCGCAATATCTCTTCCATCAGCTCGATATTGTCGGGCGAGTCGTCCACCACCAGGATCTTCGCGTTCAAAATGTCTTGTCTGCTCGGCATGCTTGTTCTCTTGTATGCTGTCGGCAATGCACCCATTTCCTTTTGGAATGGATACATCCCATCTCTTCATAGTCTAACAAAGCCCATAAAATTTCTTGTAGGACAGCGCCGCGTGTCGCGGTAGGATCATCCACGACCGTGTCCTCGCGTACTCGCCGCCGTCATCGGCGTGGCCGGAACGGCCACGGAGGCCACTGCGGCAATCAGTTCGCCCGGTTCCACCGGCTTCGAAATATGGGTTGAAAATCCTGCTTCGAGCGCCTTCAGGCGGTCTTCCGGCCGGGCGAAGGCGGTCAGCGCGATCGCCGGCAACTGGCCGCCGGCTTCGCGCGGCAGCGCCCGCACCCAGGCGATCAGCTCGAATCCGTCGACCTCGGGCATGCCGAGGTCGCTGATCAGCACGTCCGGCCGGTCGGTGCGCATGGCGTCGAAGGCTTCGCGCGCGCTGGCCGCAACCCGCACCCGGGCGTGGCAGTCGGTCAGGATGCGCGCAATCAGTTCACGTCCATCGCGGGCGTCGTCCACGACCAGCACCGTCAAGCCGTTCAGGTCGCGCACCGCGGCGTCCGGCGCTTCCGGCGCCGGCGTGTGGGCGGGCGTGACCCGTCCGGCGCGGCCCGCATCCGCCGGCGCCTCGGCGCGCGGCAGTTCGATGGTGAAGCTGGCCCCCAGGCCCTCGCCGGGACTGTCGGCCCGCACCGTGCCGCCGTGCTGCTCGACAAGGTGCTTGACGATCGACAGGCCCAGTCCCAGGCCGCCATGGCGCCGGGTCATGGAGGCGTCTTCCTGGCGGAAGCGCTCGAAGACGTGCGTGATGAATTCGGGCCGGATGCCGGCGCCGTTGTCGTGTACCGTGATCGCCACCACCTTGCCGCCTTCGCCCTCGCGCTCGCGCACTTCCACGCTCACCTTGCCGTCGCGCGGCGTGAACTTGATCGCGTTCGACAGCAGGTTCCAGATTACCTGCTGCAACCTGCCGGTGTCGCCGGCCACCAGCGCGCCCGGCGCCGCATAGTGCTTGTCGATGGTGATGTGCTTGGCGTCGGCCGCCGGGCGCACGGTCTCGATGGCGGCGTCGATGAAGGCGGCGGGAGCGGTCGCCTGCATGTCGAGCAGTACCTTGCCCGAGGTGATGCGGCTCATGTCGAGCAGATCCTCGATCAGCTGGGCCTGGGCGCGCGCGTTGCGTTCGATGGTCTGCAGGCCGCGCTGCAGGTCGGCGCCGTCGCGGCTGCCGCGGCGCAGCACCTGCGACCAGCCGAGGATGGCCGACAGCGGCGTGCGCAGCTCGTGCGACAGGGTGGCCAGGAATTCGTCCTTCATCTGGCTGCTGCGCTCGGCCTCGGCGCGGGCCTCGCGCTCGTTTTCGAGCAGCAGCTTGCGTTCTTCGGCGGCGCGGCGGGTGGCCTCGTACAGGCGGGTGTTCTCGACCGCGATCGCGGCCTGGGCGGCGATGCCGCGCACGATACGCTCGCTGCGCTCGGTAAACACGCCCGGTTCGGGGTGGCCGAAGAACATGGTGCCGAGCAGTTCGCCCGAGCGCGGCGCCACCGGCACCGCCATGTAGGCACGCAGGCAGGGCTGGCCGGCCGGCAGGCCGAATGCGGGCGCCAGGTCGGCATGCTGCGGGTCGCGGGTGATGTCGTCGATCCGCACCAGGCGCTCGCCGCGCAGTGCGGGCGGGTACAGCGCAGTCGTGCGCGCCGCGTCGAAGCTCTGGAATTCGTGCGCGACCCCACCCGCCACGGTGGCCGTCGAGAACAGGGTGCCGTCGCCTTCGGCGCCGTAGTGGATGAAGGCGCCGCAGCGCGCGCCGCTGACCCCCAGCGCCGCTTCGGTGGCGGCGCGCAGCAGCGAACGCAGGTCGCGGGTCGAGGCCAGCACGCTGCCGGTATTGTTGAGCAGTTCGAGCACGTGCGACTCGTCGCGCAGCGCCTGCTCGACGCGCTTGACCTGGTCGACATCGGTATTGGTGCCGAACCAGTGCACCACGCGGCCGTCGGCGTCGCGCACCGCGCTCAGGCGCGTCAGGTACCAGCGGTAGTTACCGTCGGCGCCGCGCAAGGGGAATTCCATTTCGAAGGGTTCGCCGCTGCGGATGGTCTCGTGCCAGCGCGCCATCACGGCCGGCACGGTATCCGGCTCGATCACGTCTTCCCAGCCCCAGCCGACACTTTGCTCCGGCGTGCGCCCGGTATAGGCATACCAGCGGTCGTTGAACCAGACGATGGCGCCGTCGGTGCCGGCCATCCAGGCCAGTTGCGGAATGGTATTGGCCAGCGCGCGCAGCAGCTCCTCGCTCTGGCGCAAGGTGTCTTCGGCGCTTTTCCTGGCGCTGATGTCCTGGACCACGCCGGTCATGCCGACCAGGGTTTCCTGGCCCTTGCGCTCGGCATAGTCGGGACGGCCGACCAATGCGACCCAGCGCGGCGCCGCTTGGGCGGCCTCGTCCGCATCGCCGCCGGGGCTGGTCAGCACCCGGCATTCGATGTTCAGGTCGGCGCGCGCCTTGAAGGCCTTGAGCACGGCGCGCCGCACCTGGGTGCGGTGCGCGGGGTGCAGGCGGGTGCGCAGCTGCGGCCAGGGCAGCGGCGTCTCGGCCGGCAGGCCGAGGATGCCGGCCGCGCGCGGCCCCAGGATCACCCGGTCGCGTGCGGCGTCCCAGCGCCAGTCGCCCAGGCGGCCGGCGGCCAGCGCCACCTGCAGGCGGTTGTTGTTCTCGACCAGGGCCTGCTGGTCCAGCTTGCGCTGGGTGATGTCCTGGAAGTACAGGGTCAGCCCGTCCGGCGAGGGGTGCAGGCGCATCTCGAGCCAGCACTGCAGGCGGGCGTAATAGAAATCGCGCACCACGGTCTCGCGCTGCTCCATGGCGCGCAGACAATCCTGGGCGACCGAGGTGCCGTGCAGGTCCTCGAACTCTTCCCACAGGTTCTTGCCGAGCAGGCCGGCGCGGTGCTTCTCGAGCGGCGCGATCATGTCGAGCGCGCGGCCATTGATATACGTGATGCGCCAGTCGCGGTCGACCGCGCAGAAACCGTCCGACAGGCTCTCGAGCATGTTTTCCATGCGCTCGCTGGCGCGCCGCAGCGCCTCCTGCGCGGCCATCAGCTCTTCTTCGGCGCGCTGGCGTGCGGCAAGCACGCTCTGCGCATTGCGCAAGGCCGCCGTGCGCATCATCTCGAGTTCGCGTTCGTCGCTCATGCGGCCCCCACCAGGAGCGCAGCGGCGAGGCGCGTGCCCTCGACCCGCGCGCGCAGCTTGGCGAACGCGGTGGGCCGGCCGACGCCGTCGTCGTCGAAGAAGGGGGCGAAACCGGCATCGTCGGTGGTGCCGAGCCGCTGCGGATCCAGGTAGCGCGCAGCCAGCAAGACCCGGTCGCGCACCTGTTCGGCGCTTTCGATGCGGGGATCGAGCGGGTCGGTCACGCCGACGAACACGCGCTGGTCCGGGCGCGCGTAGTCGCGCGCGTTGCGCAGTACGCGCTCGGGCTCGGGCTGGCCGGCCATGGCGATATAGAAGCTGCCGGCGCGGATCTCGAACAGTGCCGGTAACAGCTCGGCGTAGTCGACATGGCCGGCCTCGGCCGCATCGGCGCCGTCGAGCCACACCCCGGCGGCCGACACGTGCACGCCGATCAGGGCGCGCTCGGCGCTCGAAAAGCGGGCCAGGGCCATGTTGTTCAGGTGGACGAAGCTGGCCAGCAGGGCGCCGCTCGGGTCGAGCCGCATGGCCAGCGGACCTTCGGCAAAATCGACTTGCACCTTGTGGGCGCCCGCCTCGAGGCAGCGCCGGATCTCGGTCTCGTGCTCGCGCACCAGGTCGTCCAGGAATTGTTCGCGCGGGTAGCCCGGCAGGCCGTCGGGCGGGTAGAGCAGCGACAGGGCCGATGGCGAGATGATCGCCTGCTTAACCGGTTGGCAGGCGTAACGCTGCGCCGCGCGCACGTATTCGTCGGCGTAGCGCTGATAGCGGAACGGGCCGCGGGTCAGGCGCGGCATGCGCTGCGGCCTACCCTTGCCGCGGGGCGAGACGGGAATCCGGAAGCCGTCCGGCGCGGTATTGGCCGCCCCACGCACCGGGTAGCACCAAAAATTGTCGAGCTTGCCTTGTTCGCCGTCGCTGATCACGGGCGATCCGCTGGCCTCGAAGGCGGCTACGGTCGTGCGCACCGCCGCGTCGAGCAGGGGCGCGAGCTGGCTGGCTCCGGCGCCGCCGCGGATTGCGGCGACCAGCTCGGGCGGGCGGGGAATGCTGCCGATTGGTTCAGTCGGTATCATCATCGCTGGCATGGTGGCAGACGGCGGGCGCACGGCTGCGCCGGGCCCGGCGCGACCAATGAGGGCCCATTGTAGCCCAGCCGGGACCTGTCGGGTCGGACAACCGGGATCACCTTCCGTTCGCCGCGCGCTGCGACACCTTTGCCAGGGCGTCCTGCAGCTGGTCCAGTTCGTAGGGCTTCTGGAGCGACAGGTACGGAAATTCGAGGTGGCGCAACAGCGAGTCGCCGTAGCCGGATGCGAAGATCACTTTCAGCGCGGGGTAGTCGGCGAGGGCGCGCCGCGCCAGGTCGACGCCCGACATGCCCGGCAGGCTGACGTCCGAGAACAGCACGTGGTAGCGCTGCTTTCCCAGCAGCGCCAGGGCCTCGTCGGGATGGGCCACGCCGTCCGCCTCGTGGCCGAAGGCCTTGAGCATTTCGCACACCAGGTACTGCGAATCGAGGTTGTCTTCGACCACCAGGATGCGCAGCCCGGCATCCGGTGCATCCTGTTCGGCAAGCAGCGGGGTAGTAGCGGGCGGCGCCAGCAGGATGTGCACGCCCCCAACGCCGCCGGCGCCGTCGGCCACCGGGGTCAGGCGCAGGTCGACGCAATGCTCGCGCGGGCCGTCCGCGTGACGGAAGTGCAGGACGGCATGCTCGACCACGCCGGGCTGTCCGGACCAGGCCTGCTGCAGTGCGCCGCCGGCGCCGGACAGCGGCGGCGGCAGTACCGAGGGCACCGAGCCGCCGGGCACCCTGCCGCAGCCGAGGCCGGCCAGCACGGCGTAGGCTTCGTTGAAGACCAGGACCGTCTCGCGCCCCCATACGAGCAAGCCGGGCACGGGCGTATTGAGCAGCAGGTCGGCAGCCACGCGCAGCGGGACCGGCCAGCCGGACGGTTCGCCCAGGCTCGACCCGGTCCAATCGTAGGAGGCAGCGTTGCGTGGGTCGTTGGCACTGCGCGGATCGAATTCAGGCATGGGAGAAATGTTGTAGGAACGAAAACATGGCGGCCATCCTACACCAAATGCCGCCTTGCTGCCCTGACGATCCGTGCGGCCTGCATGGCCGGGACAAAAAAAAGCCCGCTTACGGGAAGCGGGCTGAATCTATTTCCTTGGAGGAGAATAGAGGAGACAGAAGCATCATGCTGCATTGCCGCAAATTGGTCCAATTTATATTTCCAATGGCGGTCATCAGGAATATTGATGAGTCCTGGCTTGTCAACAGGGCCGTGGCATGCGCGCGACGCCGGCCGCGCAGCAATCGTGCGCACTTGGTGCATGACAGAAAATGTTCTAGGATGGCAACTATGTCAAAACCTTCCCCGCTTGCCTGCGTTTGTGCGGCACTGCTTTCGCTGCACACAGGTAGCGGGCCTGCGTCCGCCCAGTCCGACCCGCCGCTTGCCGCCCAGGCAGCCACGCGCCCGCGCAGCCGGGCTATCATGAACTCGACGTCAGGATCGCGTGGCAGGCGCGCCCCGGCCTCGAACCGGCCCTCGCGGGCCGTAACCTGCCGCAAGCCGGCCATCCCGGGCTCGGGGCGGCGGGCATGCGCTACCTGGCCGAACGCGGTGTGTTCGCCAGCGCAACGCTGCGTTTTTGAAGGCCCATGACAAGAATGAAGACACACCCTCCCGATCGACCGCGACGCCGCCTGGCCTGCAGGACGGTCGCATTGCCGCTGCTGCTGGCGGCGGCCGGCACCGCGCCGCGCGCCATGGCCGATGCCGGCGGGCTCGCGCTCGAGCGCCGGGTCAAGGCGGCCTTCCTGTACAAGTTCCTGGGCTATGCGGAATTCCCGCCGGAAGCCTTTTCCGATCCGGCCGGGCCGCTGACGATCGGCGTGGTCGGCGCCGAGAACATGGCCGCCGAACTGGCGCGCATCGCCGCCGGGCGGATGGTCGCGGGGCGTCCGATCGCGGTGCGGCGGGTCAACGAGCACGAAGCCGTGCCGCCGGTGCACCTGCTGTTCGTAGCCGGCAATGACACCGAACGCGCCGCCCGTGTGCTGCGCGCCGCGTCCGGCGCCTGGCTCACCGTGACCGAGTGCGAAGGCTGCCTGCGCCATGGCAGCGTGATCAACTTCCGCATCGTCGATGAACGCGTGCGCTTCGACGTGTCGCTCGATGCCGCCGAAAGGAAGAACGTCAAGCTCAGTTCGCGCCTGCTGACCGTCGCCAACCGGATCCAGAAGGGAGGGGCATGATGGGGGTCCACGATACCGGTTCGGTTCGTAGCAAGCTGATCCTGATGGCGGTGGCGACCACGATCGTCGCGCTGCTGTCGGCCGCCATCGCCATGATCCTGGTGGACGTGCGTACCTTCCAGCGCGTCTGGGTGGACGACCTGAGCACCCAGGCCGACATCGTCGCCAGCGTCGCCGCGCCGGCGGTGTCGTTCAACGATGCCGCCGCCGCCACCCGCAGCCTGGGGGTGCTGCGGGTACGGCCGCAGATCCTGGCCGGCGCCATCTATACCAACAGCGGGCAACGCTTCGCCACCTGGGCCAAGGCCGGTACCGAAGCGGTGTTCCCGGCAAGTCCGGAAGCGGCCGGCTATCGCCTGGAACGCGGCGACCTGGTGGTGTTCCGCCCGATCGTCGAGAACGGCGAGCCGCTCGGCACCGTCTACCTACGCTCGCGCTACGGGCTGCTCGACCGCGTGCTCAGCTACGGCGCCATCCTCGGCGGCGTGATGCTGGGCGCGCTGGTGATCGCGGCGCTGGTGGCTTCGCGCCTGCAGGCCTCGATCACGCGTCCGCTGGAGGCGGTGACCGATGTCGCGCGCCAGGTGATGCTGCGGCGCGACTTCACCCTGCGGGTCCCGGGCAACGAGAAGGGCGAGATCGGCGTGCTGGTCGAGGCCTTCAACGACATGCTGGCCGAGATCGGGCGCCGTTCCGACGCTTTGCAGGCGGCCAACCGCACGCTGGAGCGCGAAATGACGGTGCGCGAGCGCGCCGAACAGGCCCTGATCGTGGCCGACCGGCGCAAGGACGAATTCCTGGCGACGCTGGCGCACGAGCTGCGCAATCCGCTGGCGCCGATCCGGACCGGCCTGGACATCCTGCGCATCCGCAGCGGCGACGCCCAGGCCACGCAGCGCGCCACCGACATCATGGAACGCCAGCTGCGCCAGATGGTGCGCCTGGTGGACGACCTGCTGGACGTCTCGCGCATCAACACCGGCAAGTTCACCATCAAGATGGGCCGGGTCGAGCTGAAGGCGGTCGTCAACGACGCGCTGGAAGTGGTGCGCTCCTATATAGAACTGCACGGTCACGAGCTGGCCATCGACCTGCCGGACCGCCCGGTATTCCTGCACGGCGACGCCACCCGGCTGGCCCAGGTGCTGTCCAATCTCCTGAACAACGCCGCCAAGTACACCAACCGCGGGGGACGTGTGAGCCTGAGGGCGAGCGTGGAAGACCGCACCCTGGTGCTGGAAGTGGCCGACAACGGCATCGGCATCGCGCCCGAGATGCTCGATACCGTGTTCGACATGTTCGTGCAGGTCGACTCGACCCTCGAGCGCAGCGTCGCCGGCCTGGGCGTGGGCCTGTCGCTCGCGCGCAAACTGGTGGAACTGCATGGCGGCACCATCGAGGCCCGCAGCGAAGGGCTGGGCCACGGCAGCCGCTTCGTGGTGCGCCTGCCGATCGTGGTCGATCCGGAACCGATCGCCAAGCCGACGCCGGCCGCCTTCATCAGCACCGAGAGCTATCGGATCCTGCTGGCCGACGACAACGTCGATTTCGTCAACAGCATCGGTGCGCTGCTCACGGCCATGGGCCACAGTGTGGTGATCACCCACAACGGACCGGACGCGCTGGCCGCGGCGGCGCGCTTCTGCCCGGACTATGCCTTCCTGGACATCGGCCTGCCGCACATGTCGGGCTACGACCTGGCGCGGGGCATCCGCAAGCTGGCCTGCGGTCCGATGACGGTGCTGATCGCGGTCACCGGCTGGGGCCAGGAAAAGGACCGCCAACTGGCCTTCGAAGCCGGTTTCGACCACCACATGGTCAAGCCGGTGCGCTTCGAACAGATCGAGGAAATCCTGGGCAACCGCAGCATCATCAAGAAGCTGCGGACCTGAGCAGCCGGGAAGGCGGCGGCAGCGCGCCCGGGAAGGCGGCGCGACCCGGGCTGCGCCCGCTGCCTCGGCTTGCCCGGCGAGCTCCTGGTCGGTGACGCCAATGCCGCCTGTCGCGCGTGTTCACGACAACATGGCTTCGCGCACCGGGCGGCGCGTCGCGAGCGGCGTCATCGACAAGCAAGGGTGACAGCGCCATCACGCACCGTGGCAGCGCAAAAAAAAACGGAAGCGCTGGTGCGCTTCCGTCGCTGTGCCGTACCGGGACGGTATCAGGCCTGCTTGGCCTTGCGGCGGCGAGCCAGGAAGCCCAGGACGCCGAGGCCGCCCAGCATCATGCCGTAGGTTTCCGGCTCCGGAACCGGCGCCAGCATCACTGCGCCGCCGAACGAGGCGCCGGCATCCGACACCAGGTTACCGCTGACTTGCAGGTAGTAGTTACCGGCCATCAGGTTGTCGGAGGTGATGCTCCAGACATCGATCGCGCCGCTTTGCAGCATGGTGCCGTTGGTGATCAGGGAGTCGTCTTCGCCGTACAGGGCCAGGCCGGTGATGTCCAGGCCGGTGTCGGCGCCGCGGCTGATCGACGAGATGATCGCATCAAGATTCATGCCCATGTCACCGTCGACGGTGAAGGTGAACTGATCTTGGAAGGTATTGCCTTCGTTGTCAGCGGCGAAGGTATCGCCGAAGAAGGCGCTGTTATCGATCAGTTCCAGGGCCTGTGGCGTATCGCCAATCATGTCCTGGGCCATTACGGCCGACGAACCGAACGAAGCGGAAGCAATCACCATTGCAGCAATCAGAGATTTTTTCATTTCTATTTCCTCGCATTAGAATCAGCCGCGTCCTGCAGCCTGGGTTTCAAGTATCGGGGAACTTCATGCTATCAAAGGGATAAAAAAAAGCACGCGGAAGTGTGATTGAACGGGCAATTCATCGAATTCGTTCCAACAATCAAAAGATTTCCAAGGGGATATGCTTGAAGCGGCCGCTTCATAGGGAAGCCCGACCCAATATGCTTGATGAGTAGAAAATTTTCGCCGGGTTGCCGAAAAAGCGTCAGTACAGTCCTACAAGGACGGAAGGGCGTTTCTGGCGTCGAGCCCGTGCGATTTCAGCCCGGTTTAATGATTGAAGCGTAGAAGTTGATGGGTTTTAGGTGTTTTTTGCCGAGCCAATCACAGCGTGGATGGCAATCGGCGCGGCGCCGACGCGCCAGGCGCAAGAGAATGCGACTACTTGAACAGGACAATACCGGGGGGGGGCTTGGAGAAAAGAAAAATGGCCCAGAATCGCTTCTGAGCCATTAAAGAAAATTTGGTGCGGCTGGCAGGAATCGAACCCACGACCCCTTGGTTCGTAGCCAAGTACTCTATCCAGCTGAGCTACAGCCGCCCGAGGCACGCATTATAGCAGTACCGGCCGGATTGGCAAACCCCCGTCGATCGCTCCCTGTCAGCACCAAGTAGTCATGTCCCGCCGCGCTAAATAGAGATGTCCCCCAGGATGCGTCCCAGGGGGGAGGATGGGACAGGGATCGCGATGATGGCCAGGGATGTACTGCGCAGCGGCAAACCAGGCGTTGCCGGATCGCCTGGTCGAGGAAATGCGCCTGAGCCGGCGATTTGCCGTAACGCCGGGCCGGCGACGCGCACGTCCCCGGGGGCGGCTCGGCCGTGCATGCCGGACGAGCGGGGATCAGGGACGCTTCAGCCGGCCGATGACGCTCGCCACCTTGGTGGTAATCACGTCGACGGCCGGATCGTTGGCGCCGTGCGGCAAGATGACGTCGGCGTAGCGCTTGGTCGGTTCGATGAATTGCTTGTGCATCGGGCGCACCGTTCCCAGGTACTGGTCCACGATGCTTTCCAGTGAGCGGCCGCGTTCGGCGATATCCCTTTGCATGCGGCGGATGAAGCGGACGTCCGCTGCGGTGTCGACAAAGATCTTCAGCGACATCATGTTGCGCAAGTCCGGATCGTACAGGGCAAACAGGCCTTCGATCACGACCACCGGAGCCGGTTTCACCGGGATGGTCTTGTTGGAGCGGTTGTCGATCGTGAAGTCGTACTCGGGCATCTCGATCGGCTGGCCATCGCGCAGGGCCTGGACGTGCTGCACCAGCAGCGGCCAGTCGAAGGCCTGCGGGTGGTCGTAGTTCTGCTTGCGGCGCACTTCGGGGGACAGTCCGGACTGGTCGCGGTAGTAGTCGTCCTGCATCACGACCGAGACCATGTCGGCGCCGAACGACGCCAGCACCTGCTGGGACACCGTCGACTTGCCACTGCCGCTGCCGCCGGCGACGCCGATGATAAACGGGGGGAGGGAAATCTCATTCATCCCAGCATGATACCGGAGCGCCACCCGAACCGACAGGGGGAGGGGCTGGCCCTGCTTGTCCCGGCCCCACGCCAAGGCGGGCGGAGCAGCGGCGGAGCAAAAACCGACGCAACGAAAAAAGGGACCAGATTCTTCAATCTGGTCCCTCGTATTCTGGTGCGGCTGGCAGGAATCGAACCCACGACCCCTTGGTTCGTAGCCAAGTACTCTATCCAGCTGAGCTACAGCCGCCCGATGCACGCATTATAGCAGGCCGTTCGCGCATTGGCAAAACCTCATCGGCGCCCTGCAGGAGATGGCGTTCGCGCTGCCTCCGCCCGTGCGCGCCCGCAACGAAAAAAGGGACCAGATTCTTCAATCTGGTCCCTCGTATTCTGGTGCGGCTGGCAGGAATCGAACCCACGACCCCTTGGTTCGTAGCCAAGTACTCTATCCAGCTGAGCTACAGCCGCCCGATGCACGCATTATAGCAGGGCTTCGCGCATTGGCAAAATCTCATTGGCGTGTCGCCGGATTGACTGCCGGATTTGCCGGCGAATCTGCCGCCGCATCTGCCGCCGAATCTGCCGCCGAATCTGCCACACCAATGTGCGCCCATAACGAAAAAAGGGACCAGATTCTTCAATCTGGTCCCTCGTATTCTGGTGCGGCTGGCAGGAATCGAACCCACGACCCCTTGGTTCGTAGCCAAGTACTCTATCCAGCTGAGCTACAGCCGCCCGATGCACGCATTATAGCAGCGCGTCCCGGTTTGCGGAAGTCTCATTTTTTTCCGCAGGCCAACGAGCTCTGGTAGATTAGCCGGGTTGGATCATCGAGGACTCGTATGTTTGCCTGGAAGCCGGGATCGCGCCTTGCCCTGTGCGCCCTGATATTGCTGTCGACCTGGGCCGGTGCCGCCCTGGGCGCGCCGCGCAGCCTGCGCTTCGAGCGCCTGTCGATCGAGCAGGGGATGTCGCAGCAATCGGTGCTGACCATCCTGCAGGACCGGCGCGGCTTCATGTGGTTCGGCACCCAGGCCGGGCTGAACCGCTTCGACGGCTACCGCTTCACCGTCTACCGCAACGACCCGGCCAAGGCCGACAGCATTCCCGACAACTATGTGCTGGCCTCGTACGAGGACGGGCAGGGGCGACTGTGGTTCGGCACCAAGGGCGGACTGACCCGCTTCGACCACGCCAGCGGCAGCTTCGTGCGCTACAGGGCCCCGGACGCGCCGGACCGGCGCGCCGCCGGCCCCAACGCGGGCCGCGCCTATGCCGGCAACCGCGCGGTACTGGCGATCCAGCCCGCGCCCGGCGGCGGATTGTGGCTGGCCACCGGCGACGGCCTGCAGTTCCTCGACCCCGTCACCGGCCGCCTGCGCAGTTACCGCCACGACCCGGCCGACCCGGCGACCTTGCGCGACAACCGCGTCAGCGCGCTGGCCCTCGACGGGCATGGCAACCTGTGGATCGGTACCGCGGCTGGCCTGGACCGCTTGCCCGCGGGCGCGGAGCGCTTCGAGCATCACGACGTCGACCCGCGCGACCCGCAGCGCAACACCGTGCTGGCGCTCTCGATGGGGCCGCGCGATACCCTGTGGATCGGCACCGCGGCGGGACTGGAGGCGTGGCGCCTGGGCGACGGGACGCCGTTCGCCCAGCCCCAGCGCCGCCGCGTCGGCAGCCAGGACGGTCTCGGCGAGTCGCGCGTGAATGCCCTGTATCACGACGGCGGCAGCACCCTGTGGGTGGGCACCGACATGGACGGCCTGAAGTGGCTGGACCCGGCCACCGGACGCTTCCTCAGCTACCGCAATGATCCGGCCGACCAGCATTCGCTGTCGGACAACCAGGTCAGCGCCATGCTGGTGGACCGGACCGGCACCCTGTGGGCAGGCACGCAGTTCGGCGGCGTCAACCGCACCGACCTGGCCAGCGGCGGCTTCGTGCGCTATGGCGGCAACGATGGCCTGGGACGCGCCAAGGTGCGCGCGATCGCGGAGGATCCGGACGGCAGTGTCTGGATCGGCACCACCGGCGACGGCCTGATGCGCATGACGCGGCCCGGCGAACAGGTCGAACGCGTCGGCAGCGGCGAGCTGCCGGGCGAGGTGGTCACCGCGCTGGCGCACGCCGGCGGCCGCACCTGGATCGGCACCCCGACCGGCCTGGCCTGGCGCGATGCGGCCGGGCGCTTCGGCCGCCGCGCGCTCGGGACCAATCCCGGCGTCAACTACGTGCAGGCGATCCACGCCGGGCGCAGCGGCACGCTGTGGATCGTCACGCGCGGCGGCCTGGCGGCGCTGGCGCCCGGGCGCGGGCCTCTTGATGACCGGATGCGCCTCTGGCGCCACGACGACGCCGACCCCGGCAGCCTGGGAGAGAACTACGGCTTCACGGCGCTGGAAGACCGCCAGGGCATGGTCTGGATCGGCACCGAGACCGGCCTGGAACGCTTCGACCCGGCGAGCGGACGCTTCGCCCACTTCCGGCACGACCCGGCCGATCCGCACAGCCTGCGCCACAGCCGCGTCTATTACTTGCTGGAGTCGGCGCGTGGCGAGCTGTGGGTCGGTACGGCGGGCGGCCTGCACCGCATGCAACGGGAGAAGGGCCGGGTGCGCTTCCGTTTCTATCCGTTCGGCAGCGGGCCGGAGGCGCGGCCGATCGGGGCGATGATCGAGGACGAGCATGGCTTCATCTGGGCCAGCACGACCACCGGCATCACGCGCATCGACCCACGCTCCGGGGCCACCAAGAGCTATACCGCCAAGGATGGCCTGGTGGACGGCTCCTATTTCGTCGGCGCCGCCATGCGCAGCAGCGATGGCCAGTTCTGGTTCGGCGGCGTCAACGGCCTGAGCTCGTTCATGCCGGATGGCGTGCGCGACAATCCGTATGCGCCCGAAGTCGTGATCACCGACTTCCTGGTGCTGAACCGCTCGCGCGCCGCGCCCGACCTGCACCGGCAGTCCGAGCTGACACTGTCGTACCGCGATTCGGTGTTCGCCCTCGAATTCGCCGCGCTGCACTACGCCGACCCGGACGGCAACCGCTACGCCTACCAGCTGGAAGGCTTCGACCAGGGCTGGGTCGACGCCGACGCCCGCCGGCGCTACGCGACCTACACCAACCTCGACCCGGGAAGCTATGTGTTCCGGGTGCGCGCCAGCAACAAGGACGGCGTCTGGAGCGCGCAGCCGGCCGTGCTGCACATCACGATCACCCCGCCGTTCTGGAAGACCTGGTGGTTCCGCACCCTGGCCGTGCTGGCCACGCTGGCGCTGTTCACTGCCGGCTACCGGCTGCGGATCCGCGCCCTGGTCGCACAGAAGCTGTTGCTGGAGCAGGAGGTCGGCGCGCGCACCACCGAGCTGCGGCGCCAGAAGGAGTCGGCCGAGCGGCGCAAGCGCGAGGTCGAGGAACAGAAGGAAGTGGTGGAGCAGGCGCACCGCAACATCGCGCTGCTGTCGGATGTCGGACGCGCCCTGACCGCCAACCTCGACCGCGAGGCCATCATGCGCACGCTGTACGAGCAGGTGCATGCCCTGATGGACGCGACCCTGTTCGCGGTGGTGCTGCGCCACCCGGAGCGCGGCATGCTCGAGTACGCGTATGCGGTGGCGGACGGCGAGCGGCGCCCCGCGTTCGAACTGGCGGAAGACCCCGACCGCCACCTGGCCGCCTGGGCCATCGTGCGCGGACGCGAGGTGCTGGCCGGGCAGCCGCGGCATGCGCTGCCGCACGCCTTGCTGGACTACCTGCCGGCGTTGCCCTCGGAGCGCGCGTTCGAACTGGCGCTGCCCTGCGCCTGGCGCGCCGGCATGGCGCCGCGCTCGCTGCTGATGGTGCCGGTGGTGGTGGGCGAACGGGTGCTGGGCGCGCTGACGGTGCAGAGCCCGGCCGCCCAGGCCTACGGGCAGGTGCACCTCGACATGCTGGAAACCCTGGCCGCCTATGCCGGCGTCGCGATCGACAATGCCAGCGCCTACCACCAGCTCAAGGAGACCCAGGCCCAGCTTGCGGCCCAGGAAAAGCTGGCCTCGCTCGGTTCGCTGGTGGCCGGCGTCGCCCACGAGCTGAACACCCCGATCGGCAACAGCCTCCTGATGGCCAGCACGCTGCAGGAAAAGACCAGCGACATCGCGGCGCGCTTCGACAATGCCAGCCTGCGCCGTTCCGACCTGGTCGACTATGTGGCGGCCGCGCGCGAGGCCGCCGGGCTGATCATGCGCAGCCTGCACAATGCGGCGGACCTGGTCAACAGCTTCCGCCAGGTGTCGGTCGACCAGGCCAGCGCGCAGCGGCGCCGCTTCGACCTGGCCCAGGCCTGCCAGGAAATCGCCGCGACCATGATGAACAAGGTACGCCTGGCCGGCCACCGGCTGGAACTCGCGGTGCCGCCGGGGATCGTGATGGACAGCTTCCCGGGGCCGCTGGGACAGGTCCTGATCAACTTCGTCAACAACGCCTTGCTGCATGCCTTCGCCGGACCGGGCGGGGGCATGCTGCTGTCGGCCACCCCCGTCGAGGGCGGCAGCGTGCGCATTGAATTCCGCGATGACGGGCGCGGCATCGCGCCGGAGCACCTGGCGCGCATCTTCGATCCGTTCTTCACCACCCGCATGGGACAGGGCGGCACCGGACTGGGGCTGAACATCAGCTGGAACATCGTCGCCACGCTGCTGGGCGGGTCGGTGCGGGCCGAGAGCCAGCCGGGGCAGGGTGCGGCCTTCATCCTCGAGCTGCCCTTGCGCGCCCCCGAGCCGCAGGCGGCCGGGCCCGATGCGCAGCCGCCGGCGCCGGCCGGCGGCAAGTAGCGACGCGCGGCGCGACGCTCAGCCGGCGATGTTCTGCGGGCGGCCCGCGGCCCAGGCGTCGATGTTATCGACCAGCATGTCGGCCAGGGTCTGCATCGCGCCGGCGCTGGCCCAGGCCACGTGCGGAGTCAGGATGAAATTCGGCAGGCGCAGCCGCAGCAGCGGATTGTCGGGCAGTGGCGGCTCCTGGCCGAGGACGTCGAAGCCGGCGCCGCCGATGCGGCCGCCTCGCAAGGCCTCGGCCAGCGCCGCCTCGTCCACCAGTCCGCCGCGCGCGGTGTTGATCAACAGGGCGTGCCGCCGCATCAGGCCGAGTTCGCGCGCGCCGATCAGGTGCCGGGTCTGGTCCGTCAGCGGCAGGTGCAGGCTGACGACGTCGGATGTGGCCAGCAGTCGGTCGAGCGGCAGTTGCGGCACGCCGGCGTCCTCGATGGGCGAGCGCGAGGTGGCCGCGACCTCCATGCCGAAGGCGCGCCCGAGCTGGGCGACGCGCTTGCCCAGCGCGCCATAGCCGACGATGCCCAGGCGGCTGCCGGCCAGGTCGCCGATCGGGTGGTCGAGCAGGCAAAAGCGGCTCGAGGCCTCCCAGCGCCCGGCTTCCACGTCGGCACAATAGGCCCGCAGGTTGCGGCGCAGCGCAAGCAGCAGCGCGAAGCAGTGCTCGGGCACCGACACCAGCGAATAGTCGCGGATGTTCGATACCACGATGCCGCGCGTGCGGCAGGCCGCGAGGTCGACGTGGTCGGTGCCGGTGGCGGCGACCGCCACCATTTTCAGGTCGGGCAGGCGCGCGATCGCGGCGGCGCGCAAGGGCACCTTGTTGGTAACGGCCACGCTGGCGCCGGCCAGGCGCGCGACCACCTGGTCCTCGCTGGTGCCGGGATGGTCCTGCCAGCGGTGCGCGAATGCGGGTGGGCGAAGCCGGGCCTGGAGGCTGTCGCGGTCGAGGAAGACGATTCGGTGCATGGCGTGCTCGCGGCGGGACAAAAGCGCATTGTAGCCGCCAGCGCGGCTGGAACGACAAAGGACAGGGCGAACCTGTCCTTTGCGATATGGGGGGCCTGGGCGGCGTATTATTGATGGGTGCTGCTGGCGCTGCTGGTGCTGATGATACTGGTGCTGGTTTTGTCCTTGCTGGCCTCGGCCTGGTCGGCTTCGCGTGCGGCCCTGGCGTCGGCCTCGTCAGCCTTGGCCTTGCTGCTGGCCGCGTCCGGCTTCGCCTCGGCTTTCTCCGGCCTGGCATCCGTTTTCGCATGCTGCCTGTCGTGCCTGGCCTCGGCCCTGGCCACTTCCTTCGGGGCTTTGGCATCCGGCGTCTGGGCGAACGCGGAGCCGACGAACAGTCCGGCGATCAGGGTAGCAAGGATCTTGCGCATGGTGCTTTCCTGGTTCGGGTTGGAAACCGGGACCCCGTCGCCGGGCATCCCCATGTCACTGGGCATTCAACGCCGCCGCGCGAGCCCGCGTTGACGGGCTTTACATCCGGTTACAAGTCGGATGATACGGTTAGCTGCCGTACAGTCGGGCCGGCCAGCACGGTCCTACACTGGCCGCACGCCGATAGCCGGGAGGTGCCACATGCCAGACGCGCTCAAACTGTACAAGGCCAAGCGCAATTTCGATATCACGTCCGAGCCCGCCGAAGGCGGCGCGCCCGGCACGGAGGCGCTGACTTTCGTCATCCAGAAGCATTGGGCGAGCCGCCTGCACTACGATTTTCGCCTGGAACTCGACGGCGCGATGAAGAGCTGGGCCGTGCCCAAGGGGCCGAGCTACGACACCCACGACAAGCGCATGGCCGTGCACGTCGAGGATCATCCGATTTCGTATTCGGATTTTGAAGGCACCATTCCACCCAAACAATATGGGGCGGGTAAAGTCATCATCTGGGACAAGGGCACCTGGGAGCCGGTCGGCGACCCGCACGAGGGCTATCGCAAAGGCAACCTGAAGTTCGAGATCCATGGCCACAAGATGCGCGGGCGCTGGGTACTGGTGCGCATGAAGGGCCGTGCCGGCGACAAGCAGGAAGCCTGGCTCCTGATCAAGGAAAACGACGAGTACGCCCGCCCTGCGGAAGAATTCTCGGTGATCGACGAGCTGCCGGACAGCGTCAAGGCATTGCCGATGCCGAAGCGTGCGCGCAAGCCTGCTGCGAAACGGCGTGCGGCCCACACCGCCACCAAGCCTGCCGCCAAGGCGGCCACCAAGGCGGCCACCAAGCCTGCCGCCAAGGCTGCCGCCAAGCCCGCGGCGAAAGCGGCGCGCGGCAGGAAGGCGAGCCCGGCCGGCCTGCCGGAGGGCGTGGAGCAGGCCGCCTTGCCCGAGGCGTTCACCCCCGAGCTGGCGACCCTGGTCGACGCCGCGCCGCCCGATCCCGAAAATTGGGTGTTCGAAGTCAAGTTCGACGGTTACCGCATGCTGGCGCGGGTCGAGGACGGCGCGGTGCGCCTGATCACGCGCAATGCCAATGACTGGACCGACAAGCTCAAGCCGCTGCACGACGAGCTGGTGCGCATGAAACTGCCGGACGGCTGGTACGACGGCGAGATCGTGGTCCACGACGAGCACGGCAAGCCGAACTTCGGCCTGCTGCAGCAGGCCTTCGACGGCGTGCGCACCGACGACATCGCGTACTTCCTGTTCGATGCACCCTACTGCAAGGGCTACGACCTGCGCGACGTGCCCCTGGTCGAACGCCGCGCCGCGCTCGAGCAGATCCTCAAGAAAGCCAAGTCCGACAAGGTGCGCTTCTCGGGCGAATTCGGCGCCAATCCCGAGGAGCTGGTGGTCGCCGCCTGCAAGATCGGCCTGGAAGGCGTGATCGGCAAGCGCCGCGATTCGCGCTACGTGTCGCGCCGCTCGCCCGACTGGATCAAGCTCAAGTGCGGACTGCGCCAGGAATTCGTGATCGGCGGCTTCACCGACCCCAAGGGCTCGCGCAAGGGCATCGGCTCGCTGCTGCTCGGCACCTACGACCGCGAAGGGGTGCTGCGCTATGCCGGCAACGTCGGCTCGGGTTTCAACCATGCCTCGCTGACGGACATCAAGGAGCGCCTGGAAGCGCTGCGGTCCGACCGGAGCCCGTTCGCGCCGCGCGCGGTGCCGGGGCGCCAGCACCACTGGGTCAAGCCGGTGCTGGTGGCCGAGGTGAGCTTCTCGGAATGGACCAGCACCGGGTCGGTACGCCATCCAGTATTTCAGGGCCTGCGCCAGGACAAGCCGGCGCGCGGCATCACGCGCGAGGAACCGCGCCACATCGAGGACAGCGAGGTGGGCAGGCAGCGGCCGGTCCGCGCCGACGCGCCGGCATCGCCGCCGCCGGCCGGCCTGCACGGCAAGCTGCCCGAGACACTGCGCGTGACCCACCCTGAGCGGGTGATCGACCCGTCCACCGGCATCACCAAGCTCGACATGATCCGCTACTACGCCCTGGTGGGCGAGCTGATGATGGAACACCTCAAGCGCCGGCCGCTCACCCTGGTGCGCGCGCCGAGCGGGATCGACGCCGAACTGGTGTTCCAGAAACACGCCGACGTCAAGAAACTCCCGGGCGTGAAGCGGATGGACCCGGCACTCGATCCGGACAACCCGCCGATGCTGGAGATCGTCAGCGTCGAGGGCATCCTGTCGGTGGCACAGTGGAACGCGATCGAGCTGCACACCCAGAACGCGGTGGCGAAACACTACGACAAGCCCGACCGCATGGTGTTCGACCTCGACCCGGGCGAGGGCGTGGCCTGGCCCGCGATGCAGGAAGCGGCCCGGATCATGCACGCCTTCCTCGACGAGCTGGGCCTCCCTTGCTTTCTCAAGACCAGCGGCGGCAAGGGGCTGCACGTGGTGGTGCCGGTCAAACCGGAGTACGGCTGGGAGTCGGTCAAGGCCTTCTCGCAAGCCATCGTGCGGCACCTGGCCGAGACCCTGCCCGACCGCTTCGCCGCCAAAAGCGGCCCCAAAAACCGGGTCGGCAAGATCTTCATCGACTACCTGCGCAACGGCCGCGGCGCCACCACCATCTGCGCCTGGGGCGCACGCGCCAGGCCGGGCATGGGGATTTCGGTGCCCCTGGCCTGGGACGAACTCGACCAGCTGAAGTCGAGCGCGCAGTGGACGGTGGCCAACGTGCACACCCGGCTGGACCAGGGCAACGCGCCCTGGGCCGGGTATGCCAGGGCGGCCAAGGGCCTGAGCAAGGCGATGAAGTTGCTGGGTTTCGATGCGTGAGCGGCTGCCGGCGGCGCTCCCGACGCACACGGCCAGCAGCGCCTGCCTCAGTCGATGTGACGGCCCCGCGCCTTCAGCGCAGCCCTGACGCCACGCCCGTAGGCCGGATCCGCCCGGTCGAACTGGCGCAGCTGGCGCCGCAGGATGTCCTCGTCCACCCCGCTGAGCGGCGCGGCCAGGTTGTCGCACAGGTCCTGCCGCGCCGAAGGCGTCATCAGGCGGAACAAATTGCCGGCCTGGGTGGTGTCGTCTTCCATGCCGCGGAAATCGTAGCGGCCCGCGTCCCCGGTGATCGGCAGCTCCGGCTCGCCATGCCCCATGCCCAGCGCGCCGCGGCCTTCACCGTCGATGGTGGCATAGTTGCGCGCGGCGCCGCCGTTGGCGATCGCCATCGCGCCGTCGCGCTGCTGGTTGTGGAAAGGGCAGCGCGGGGCGTTCACCGGCAGGTGCTGGTGGTTGGTGCCGACCCGGTACAGCTGGGCGTCGTGGTAGGCGAACAGGCGGCCCTGCAGCATCTTGTCCGGCGAGTAGCCCATGCCCGGCACCACGTTGGCCGGTGAAAACGCGGCCTGCTCGACTTCGGCGTGGTAATTGTCCGGATTACGGTTCAGTTCGAGTACGCCGACCTGCAGCATCGGGAAGTCGCCGTGCGGCCAGACCTTGGTCAGGTCGAAGGGGTTCCAGCCGGTGCGCCGCTCCCAGTCGTCGAGTTGCGCGGCCGTCGCGATCTGCACCTTGACATCCCACTGCGGGAAGTCCCCGCCCGCGATGGCCTGGAACAGGTCGCGCTGGGCGTAGTCCGGATCGGTGCCGGCGATCCGGGCCGCATCGGAAGCGCCGAGGTTGCGGATGCCCTGGCGGGTCTTGAAATGCCACTTCACGTAGACGCGCTCGCCCGCCTCGTTGATCAGGCTGTACGTGTGGCTGCCGAAACCGTCCATGTGGCGGTAGCCATCCGGGATGCCGCGATCTGAAAACAGGATGGTCACCTGGTGCAGGCTTTCCGGGGCCCTGCTCCAGAAGTCGAACATCATGTTGGCCGACTTCAGGTTGGTTTGCGGGTCGCGCTTCTGGGTGTGGATGAAGTCCGGGAACTTGATCGGGTCCTTGAGGAAGAACACCGGGGTGTTGTTGCCGACCAGGTCCCAGTTGCCTTCTTCGGTATAGAAGCGCAGCGCGAAACCCCTTGGATCGCGTTCCGTGTCGGCGCTGCCTTTCTCGCCGCCGACGGTCGAGAAGCGCAGGAATACCGGGGTGGTCTTGCCGATCTCCGCGAACAATTTCGCCTTGGTATGGGCGCGCAGGTCGCCGGTGACGGTGAAGCTTCCATGGGCGCCCGAGCCCTTGGCGTGGACCACGCGCTCGGGAATGCGCTCGCGGTTGAAGTGCTGCAGTTTCTCGATCAGGTGGAAGTCCTGCAGCAGCAAGGGGCCGCGCGGCCCCGCGCTGAGCGAGTTCTGGTTGTCGGCGACCGGGATGCCGGAGGCAGTGGTCAGGCGCGTATGGGTCATGCGGGAATCTCCTCATGGGTAATTGATGAGGAGATTCTATGGCCGGCTTGATTATTAATAAATTTGATTAATTAGATCGGAGTAATAGGTTTTGATAATCCCGACGTCAGGGGCGGCGCGCCATCGTCCTCGCGCTCGTCGGCGCGGATCGACGCCAGCCGGTCGACCGCGATCAGGCCCTCAGCCGCCGCATGGGAAGCGGCGAACACGCTGTCGGGCGAGAGCACCAGCTGGGCGCCGGTGCTGCGGACTTCCTCGATCAGGCGGTCGAGGGCGTCGATGCGCGAGGGATCGGGATTGACGTTGCGGATGTAGATCATCTTCACCGCATGCGGATGGCGGCGCACGACTTCGGCATAGATTTCCGGATCCTGCTCGCCGCTGTCGCCGATCAGCACGAATTGCATGCCGGGATAGAAATCCAGGATGCGCTCGATCTGTTCCAGCTTGTGGTTGCCGTGCTCGGTGAGCTTGAGCACCTGGCGCACGCTCAGTTCGCGCAGCAGCAGGGGGCCGACCGGGATACCCTGCAGCTTGAGGAAGTCGACCAGCGGCCCGTACAGGTGCCAGGGACTGCTCGAGACGTAGAACAGGGGATTGTCCTCGTTGCCCCCCAGGCCGTCGCGCAGCGCGCGGTAGAAGCCGGCCACGCCCTTGAACGGCTTGCGCGTGTGGTGGTTGCTGCGGGCCAGCATCAGCGCCATGTTCAGCTTGTTGGTGACGTTGGTCCACAGGACGGTATCGTCGATGTCGCTGATGATGCCGAAGCGGGCGCCGGTGGCCGGCACCTTGATGTCGGCGCTGGCGCGCAGCGGCGCGCCGTCCGGCTGCAGGTTGTCCGGAAATTCGAGCTCGACCCGGTGCCAGCCTTCCGCGAGCGGCGTGCCGGACGCGAAGTCGAAGGAAAAGTAGCCGCCGCGGTCGGATCGCGTCTCATGGGTGGCGCCGCCGAAATGGGCCAGCACGCGCGCATCGGCCACTTCGTCCGATTCCAGGCGCTGGTACAGGGCCAGCAGGTTCTGCCAGCCGCTGTCGGCGCCGCTCTGTTCGCGAAAGTCGGCTTCGTCCAGCAGCCGGCCCTTGAGCCAGATGCGGCCGGCATTGCCGAAGCCGAGGTAGGGCGCCGCCATCAGGCGCCGTCCACGCTCGGGGGCGCGCAGCCGGCGCCAGGCCAGGCTGGCCAGGGCCCCGGCGCTGCGCGCCAGGCGCCGGCCCAGGGGCATGGCAGGGGTCGTCGGCGCACTGGCCGGTCGCAGCGTATCGGCCGCCGTGGCCGCCGTGGCCGCCGTGGCCGAGCGCGCTGCGCCGCGTTCGACCCAGACGTTGCCGAGCGGATCGCGGGTCGCTTGCAGGGCCTGCAGGGTTTGCCTGATCTGGCCGGGCTGGCGCGGGTCGACCGGCGTTGCCATGACGTGCACCGAAGCGCCGGTCTCGCGCAGGCTGGCGATGTCCGCTTCCGAGAGCAGGCCGGGATTGAGGAAGAGCGCGGCCTTGCCGA
The DNA here is from genome assembly GCA_015277795.1 of Massilia sp. UMI-21. Taxonomy (NCBI): domain Bacteria; kingdom Pseudomonadati; phylum Pseudomonadota; class Betaproteobacteria; order Burkholderiales; family Oxalobacteraceae; genus Massilia; species Massilia sp. UMI-21. The sequence goes on from CP063848.1 coordinate 2,451,082, forward strand.
GGTCGACGCGGGCGGCGATATCGTCGAAACCGGCGCGGGTGAGCACGAGGAAGGGCATGGCGCTGTCTGGCATGGTCGGATCGGGCGTAGTCGGGATATGCCAAGTATCGCTCAGGCGGGCGGAATCGCACGCACGCCAAGCGGGTGGCGGCCAGGGCGCGCGGCAAGCGCCGGCCAGTGTCCCGGATTTTCCCCGGATTTATTCGAGGTATCTCGCATTCAGGACACTAGGACGACTCGTTCTTGAAGATGCCCCGCACGTTCATCGCCATCAGCGCCGCCTGCAGGACGATCAGCGCCCAGGCCTGGTCGTGGACACCCCACACGATCCACAGCACGTTGCTGAGGATGAACATGCTGAAGCCGAACACGCGCCGCTCGGCGCGCTTGGAGCCGATCAGGTAGGCCGCATACAGCGTGACCAGCATCGCCGGCCACTGGAGGAAATCGATCAATTCATCCATCCGTCACGCCGCCTTCCTGCGGCGCGCGGGGGCCGTCGATGGGGCGCCGCCGGATGCGGTGGAGGTCTTCCTGGCGGCGGTCTTCCTGGCGGCCGGCTTGGCAGCGGCTTTCGGCGCGCTCTTCGAAGCGGTGCGCTTCGGCGCGGCGCCGCTGGCGGCCACCCGGTCGCTGCCGTGCGAGGCCGTCTTGCGCGCGCGCGGCGGCGGCGCTTCCTGCTCGTCGTCGTCCTCGGCGGCGGGGCGGCGCTTCCTTGACGGCGGCGGTTCGTCGTCATCGTCGTCGTCGGCCGCGGGCCTGGAAGCTTTCTTGCCCAGGCTGGCCTGCAACAGCGAGACCAGGTCGATCACCTTGCCGCTCTCGCGCCTGGCCTCGCCCGGTTCGGGCTGGGTGATGGTCTTGGTCTGGTGCGCCTTGACCTTCTTCTCGATCAGGGCCATGACGTCCTCGCGGTAGCTGTCGTGGTACTGCTCGGGGTCCCAGTCCTCGGCCATGCCCTGTACGAGTGCCATTGCCATCTTGAGTTCCTTGTCGGTGATCGCGGCCTTCTTGTCGTCGGCCGCGGGGATCTTGAGCTCGCCCGCGTCGCGGATCTCGTCGGCGTAGCGCAGCGTGTTCATGACGATGGCGTCGCCCACGCACACCAGCGCCGCGAGGTGCTGCTTGACGCGGATGACGACGCGCGCGATGCCGATCTTGCCCGCCTTGCGCAAGGTCTCGCGCAGCAGCGCGTAGACCTTCTCGCCGCCCTTGCCGGGCGCCAGGTAGTAGGGCTGTTCGAAGTAGAGCAGCGACACGTCCTCGGCATCCACGAAGGCCAGGATGTCGATGGTCTGGGTCGCCTCCGGGTTGGCGCGCCGCAGGTCTTCTTCCGACAGCACGACGTACTCGCCGCTGGTGTACTCGTAGCCCTTGACGATGTCGTCCCAGGAGACTTCCTTGCCGTTGCCTTTGTTGTAGCGCTTGAACCCGACCGGCGAGAAGTCGCGCCGGTCGAGCATGGTCAGGTCGAGCCCTTTGCTGTCGACCGCCGTGTACATATCGACAGGGATGTGCACCAGCCCGAAGCTGATCGCACCCTTCCACATGCTGCGCGGCATGGATTTCTCCTTCCAGGTGATGGACCTCGTCCGCGGGTCCTTATTCGCCGACCTTGCCGGTGACCGGCAGGATCACGCCCGTGATGTAGCCCGAGCACACCGGCGACGCCAGGAACACGTAGGCCGGCGACAGTTCCTCCGGCTGGGCGGGGCGCTTGAAGGTGGTGCTGGCGCCGAACTCCTGGATATCCTCGGGCGACTGGTCGGCCGGGTTCAGCGGCGTCCAGACCGGGCCCGGCGCCACGCAGTTGACGCGGATGCCCTGCTCGATCACGCTGGCCGCGAGCGACATCGTGAAGGCGTGGATCGCGCCCTTGGTGGCGGAGTAGTCGAGCAGATTCTTCGATCCTTTCAGGCCGGTCACCGAACCGGTGTTGATGATCGACGAGCCCTGCTTGAGGTGGGGCAGGGCCGCGCGCGCCATGTGGAAGTAGCCGTAGATATTGGTGCGGAAGGTCTCGTCCAGGCGCTCTTCCGTGATGTCCAGCAGCGAGCCGGCATGTTCCTGGAAGGCGGCGTTGTTCACCAGCACGTCGAGGTGGCCGAATTCGGCGACCACTTTCTCGACCGCATCCTTGCAGAACCCCGGATCCTTGACGTCGCCCGCGATGGTCAGGCAGCGCCGGCCCTCGGCCTCGACGCAGCGCCTGGTCTCGGCGGCGTCTTCATGCTCGTTCAGGTACATCACGGCCACGTCGGCGCCCTCGCGCGCGAACAGCACCGCGACCGCGCGCCCGATGCCCGAATCGGCGCCGGTGACGATCGCCGTCATGCCATCGAGCTTGCCACTGCCCTTGTACTGTTCAGCCATGAACCGGGGCTTGAGCTCCATCCGGGCTTCGAGGCCCGGCTTGGCGAGGTGCTGCGCAGGCATCGGCGGGGCCGGCTGCCGGACCCCGGTCTGCACCGCCTCGTCGTGATTGTCGCTCTCGCCCTTCTGCATGCTGCCGTCGCGCTGGTCCTGGCGGTTCTGAATCGCCTTCTGCTTGTTTGCCGCTTCATCCTGGTTTGCCATTGCCTACTCCCGTGAACGTTCAATCGACCAGGAAGAGTATTCATTGGGGCGTGCGTGCGCGACGGTGCGCTCCCACACACTCGAGACAATTCTTCTCTATCTAGGTCCGGTGCTTTATGGCAAACTTTCCATCCCGTCTTCAGCATGTGCTGGTGGGGAATACAAGGAGGAAGGGATGTCTCAGCAGGAAGGCGCGCGCCGGGGCCGCAGCGGCTTGTTCGTCAATCCGGTGGGGCCGCGCCGCGCCGAATTCGCGCGCGCCTGCGCCGACCTGTTCGGCGACCTGCGGCTGGCCGACGGCGCCGACGAGGCCGGCGCCCTGCTGGCGCAACAGCCGGCCGACCTGCTGGTGCTCGACCTCGAGCGCTTCGAGATCGGGATCGACCTGCCTCGCCTCGGCCAGCTGGTGGCGCGGTGCGGGGGCGGCCAGGTGCTGGTCCTGTGCCCGTTCGCCAACGCTCGCTGGCTGCCGGCGCTGATGGCGCATGGCCCGCTGGACTACCTGGTCGGGCCGCTCGCATCCGGCGCACTGCGCGCCGAACTGGCCGCGCGCCTGGAGCAGGAGCGCGCGCCGGCGCCGGCGCCCGGCCCGGCCGGGACCGAACTGGCGGCGCTGCTGGCGGTGCGCGCCGCGGCGCAGGGAGCGCTGGCCGAGGCCGACGACAGCACCCGTTTCGGCGAGCGCCTGTGCGCGGCCCTGCTGGGCTGGCCGGGCGTGGTGCACGCGGCGATGTTCCAGCTGCATGCATCCGCGGAAGGGGGCGGCGACCTGCGCCTGCAAGCCTGGCACGACAGCCGGCCGGCGCCGGCGGGCCTCGACCTGGCCGCGCTCCTGGGACGGGCGGACGACCTGCTGCACGCGCCGCTGCGCCACGCCTTCCCCGGCCTGCTGGCGGCGGCCACCGGCGAACTTGCGCTGCTCGATACGCCGGACAAGGCCGGCGAGCCGGCGCTGGCCGAGGCGCTGCGTGGAAAGGGCGTGCAGATGGTGCTCGGCCTGCCGATCCCCGCCGTCGGCCCGGACGCGCGCCGGCCCACCGCCGGCGCGCTGTGCCTGATGTTCGATGCGGCGCATCCGTTCTCGCGGGCCGGGTTCGCGGCGCTCGACGACCTGGCGCAACTGGCCGCCTTCGGCCTGCGCATGGCCGCCCTGGTGCACGAGAGCGAAGCCCTGCTGGCCCGGGTCACCCAGCTGGCCACCCTGGACGCGCTGACCGGCGTGGCCAACCGCCGCCATGGCGAGCAGCTGCTCGAACAGGAAGTCAAGCGTGCGCGCCGCTACCGCCTGCCGCTGGCGCTGATCGCCTTCGACATCGACCGCTTCCGCAACATCAACGATACCTATGGCCACCCGGTCGGCGACATGGCGCTGCGGTCGGTAGCCGATACCGTGCGCGCCGTGCTGCGCTCGAGCGATGTGCTGGTGCGCTCCGGCGGCGAGGAATTCCAGGTGATTGCGCCGCACACCAGCGCCATCGAAGGCTTGAAGCTGGCCGAGAAGCTGCGCGCGGCGATCGAGGCGGTGGAGATCCCGGGCTGCGACCACCTGACCATCAGCCTCGGCGTGGCCCAGCTGGGCGAACTCGAAACCGGCGATTCGCTGGCGGTGCGGGTGAATGCCGCCCTGGCCCGCGCCAAGCGGGCAGGGCGCAACTGCGTCGAGCTGGCGATGCGCTGAGCACGCGGCTGCGCGGCTATGTGGCTGCGCGCCGTCCTGCCGCTGTGATAGGCTAGCGGCTTTCCTCTCAGGCAATACCTTATGCTTCAGTGGCTGCAGCACTACCGGCGTTCGATGCTACCGGGCGACATCAGCGCCGGTATCGTGGTGGCGATGATGATGATCCCGCAGGGCATGGCCTATGCCCTGGTGGCGGGCCTGCCGCCGGTGGCCGGGATCTACGCCAGCATCGTGCCGCCGCTGCTGTACGCGCTGTTCGGCACCAGCAGCACCCAGTCGGTCGGCCCGATGGCGATCATCTCGCTGATGACGGCGTCCACGCTGGCGCCGCTGGCCACCCCCGGCAGCGCCCTGTACGGGGTGCTGGCGGCGCAACTGGCGCTGCTGTCGGGCGCGGTGCTGCTGGCCTGCGGCCTGCTGCGCATCGGCTTCCTCGCCAATTTCTTCTCGCGCCCGGTGATGAGCGGCTTCACCATCGGTTCGGCGCTCCTGATCGCCTGGGGCCAGGTGCGCCCGCTGTTGGGCGCCATGCCGCCCGCCTGGCACCCGCCGAGCGCGGCGCTGGGCCTGGGCGCGCTGGCCCTCTTGGTATGGGCGCGCCAGTTCATGGCGCGCAGCCTGGTGCGCGCCGGGCTGTCGCCGGTGGCGGCCGACATCGGCACCAAGCTCGCGCCCATGCTGGTGGTACTCGCCGGCATCGCGCTGGTGCCGGCGCTGCGCCTGGACGCGCTGGGCGTGGCCACCACCGGCGCCGTGCCGGCCGGGCTGCCGGGGCTGAACCTCGCGACCTCCAGCGCCCACTGGCAGGCGCTGCTGCAACCGGCGCTCCTGATCGGTTTCATGGTGTTCCTGATCAGCATGTCGGGCGCGCAGACGCTGGCGCTCAAGCGCGGCGAAAAGCTGGGCAGCAACCGTGAGCTGCTGGGCTTGGGCGCGGCCAATCTCGGCAGCGCCCTGAGCGGCGGCTTCCCGGTCACCGGCAGCATCTCGCGTTCGGCGGTCAACTTCGCGGCCGGCGCCAACAGCCAGCTGGCGGGCGTCATCACGGCCGTGCTGCTGGCCGTGGCGCTGGTGGCGCCCACCGGCTGGCTGGCGCTGTTGCCGCTGCCGGTGCTGGCGGCGACCATCATCGTGGCGGTGCTCGGCATGCTCGACCTGTCGCTGCTGCACACCGCCTGGCGCTACGACCGCGCCGACGCCATCGCGCTGCTGGCCACCGCCGCCGGGGTGCTGGCGCTGGGGGTCGAGGCGGGGGTGGTGGTGGGCGTGGCGTTGTCGATGGGCGTATTGATCTGGCGCGCCAGCCGCCCGCATATCGCGGTGCTCGGCCGCATCGCCGGCACCGAGCATTTCCGCAACGTCGACCGCTATCCGGCCGAGACCGCGCCCGGCCTGCTCATGCTGCGCGTGGACGCCGGTTTGTTCTTCGGGAACGTCGAAGCGGTCAACCAGCGCATCGAGGACGAACTCGCGGCGCGTCCCGACACGCGCCACCTGGTGCTGGTGATGTCGGCGGTGAATGCGATCGATACCTCGGCCCTGTTCGGGCTGGGAGAGCTGAATTCCTCGCTGCGCCAGCGCGGCGTGCTGCTGCACCTGGCCGAGGTCAAGGGGCCGGTGATGGACCGCCTGAAGCACAGCACCCTGCTGGAGGCGCTCGACGGCCGGCTGTTCCTGAGCTCCGCGATGGCCTGGAGCGCACTGGCAGGCTGATTCTGCTGATTCTGCTGATTCTGCTGGTTCAGGCGCGGCGCCGCTGCGGCTCGGCCGGGTCGCGCGGCGGCGCCAGCTTGATCGGCGCGGCCTGGTCCGGGTAGCGCGCCTGGCGGCCCGCGTAGACCGCGGCGATGGCCGCCATGTCCTGTTCGGCGTCGCCGCTCGGGACCAGGGTGTCGACGACGCTCAGCACCTTGGCGCCGTAGTCGATGTAGACCAGCAGCAGCGGCACCCCGGCGGTGGTGGCAAGGTGGTAGAAACCGCTCTTCCAGTGCGGGCGATAGCTGCGCGTGCCCTCCGGCGTGATCCCGATCCAGCACCAGGGTGCGGCCAGCATGTCCTGGGCCAGCTTGCGGGTGGCCCCCATCGAGGCGCGGCGGTCGACCGCGATGCCGCCCCAGTAGCGCATGATGCGGCCCATGAGGCCGCGGAACAGCGAATCCTTGGCCAGCCAGCGGAACTTGAGGCCGACCGCCCACTTGCCCAGCAGGCCGATCGGAAAATCCCAGTTCGAGGTGTGCGGATAGACCACGGCGATGCCGTGCGGCCCCGGCAGAGGCTTGAAGTGCACTTGCCAGCCGGCCAGGTTCAGCAGGCGAAGCGCAGTGCGCTGGCCCCAGGTGGGAAGTGCCGCGGGACGCAGCAGGTACTCGCTCATCGATTCTCCGTCGCTGTACAAAGTCGTAGTTCCCGGCAGTTTTTTTTTGTGTTCTGACGGAAAAATAAGCGAGGCATTCTATAGCGAGCGGAAGCGGGGAACAAGCAAAAAAGTTGGCGCCCTTCATGAGGTGTGGTTATGATGCCGCACCATTTTCAGCAATATTAGCGAGCTTTCATCACATGGATATCACGATTTACCATAACCCGCGCTGCGGCACTTCGCGTAATACCCTGGCGGCGATCCGCGAGGCCGGCCACGAGCCGCAGGTGGTGGACTACCTGTCCACGCCGCCATCGCGAGAGCAATTGCAGGCCATGATCGCCGCCGCCGGCCTGGGCGTGCGCGAGGCGGTGCGCAGCAAGGAGGCGCTGTATGGCGAACTCGGGCTGGACCAGCCGGGCGTGGACGACGACGCGCTGCTCGACGCGATGGTCGCGCATCCGGTCCTGATCAACCGTCCGTTTGTGCGCACGCCGAAAGGCGTGCGCCTGTGCCGGCCGTTCGCGCTGGTGCACGAGATCCTCTGAAACCAGGCTGCGCTCGGCCGGGCCGCGCTGGGCCGGGCCGCGCTCGGCCGGGCTTGTCGCCGCTTATCTGGCGCCCGGCGAGGGCACGCCCGCAGGTTCCGCCTCGGTGTAGGGCACCGCGCCGATATCGATCCGGCGCCGCGCGCGCAGCGCCACGGCATTGCCGGCCAGGCCCTTGCCGATCGCCGGCGAGCCGGGCTGCAGGCGGAAGTCCGGCGCGGGCAGCGTGCGGCTGTAGTCGGCAAACAATGGCGCGGCGGCGATGGTGCCGGTATGCGCCCGTCCGGAAGACAGCTTCCAGTCGCCGCCGGCGTTCTGGAACACCAGGTTGTTGCGGTAGCTGATGTTGGTGCCGGTCGCGCCCTGCTCGAGGATGCCGTAGCCGTTGTCGTAGACGATGTTGTTCGATGTGTGCGTATGGTCGTTCGGCCCCTTGCTGTGATAGAAGTCGCCGCCGCCGACCACGATGCCGGTGCCGGAGCCCACCACCGTGTTGCCGCGGATGGTCACCTGCCTGGCGTCGTGCCACAGGTGGATGCCGGCCCCGGAAGCGCGGTAGATGAGGTTGTCGCGCACGCTCGCCGTGGTGCTGATGTAGATGCCGTGCATGTAGCGGCATTCCGGTGGGCCGATGTCGTGCACCTGGTTGCCGACCACTTCGGCGTCGATGCCCTTGTAGTAGCTGTCGATGCCGATCCCGGCGCCGCCCTTGGCTTCGCAAGGTACGTCGTTGCCGACATGGTGGATGTGGTTGTAGTGCACGCCGTTGTGGGAGCCGCCGTTGTAGATGCCGCTGAGCCACTTCATGCCGCTCTGGTACTGGCTGCCGTCGATTTCGAAGCCGATGATGTCGAGGTAGTTGGCGCGGTTGTCCCAGGCTGCCGGCTGGCGCGAATCGAGCGGCGGCACCAGCCGCGCGCCGCCGCGTTCGGTGGACTCGAACACGATGCGCGCTTCCGCGGTGCCGTGGGTGTTGGTGCGTACGCCGCCGAAATACGTGCCCGGCGCCACGTGCACCGTGGTGCCGGGCGTGACCGCCTGCGCCGCGCGCGTGAGCGTGCGGAAGGGTTCGTCGCGGGTCCCGGGGTTGCTGTCCGAGCCGGACGGCGCCACGTACAGGTGGGTGCGCACCAGCTCCGGGATCACCAGGTCTTCCTGCCCGGTCTCGCGCAGCCGGCAGCCGGAGAGCACGACCGCCAGGCACAGGAGGGCACACAGCGGGGCACACAGCGGGGCACGCAGCGGAGCAAACCGCGCGGCGGGCGTCGTGGACAGGAAAGCGAACAGCGGACGGCCCGCGGAGCGGGCGGTGGACAGGTGGTGGTGCATCTCTCCCTCGGGGCAGCGGACGTGACGGGGCCAGTTTGGCCCGGCACAAGCGGGAAGGGGGCCGGTTGCCTCAATGTGTACTTTGAGGGCGCGCAACACGGCGTGCCGCCTTGAGGTTTACAGCGCCTGTGTTACCACCGGCATATAGGTATCGATGAATTCGGCGGGCATGCGGCGTGGCCGCCCGCTGCTGATCTCGATGCAGACCAGGTCCCAGCGTCCGCGCAGCACGGTGGCGCCATCGCGGTCGCGCACCAGCTGGAAACGGCGCGCCATCGACAGCCTGCCGTCGCCGGCCACCAGCCAGGTGGCCAGGGTAAGCGCCTCGCCGGGCAGGGTCGGCAGCAGGTAGTCGTATTCGCCGCGCCGGATCGCCATCGCGCGGTCGAGGCGGCGGTAGTCGTCCAGCGTCAGGCCGAGCTGCTGCGAATGGGCCCAGCCGGCCTGCTCGCACCAGCGCACGTAGACCGCATTGTTGGTATGGTTCAGGCCGTCGATGTCGGCGGCCTCCGGCGTGACGTGCAAGGTGAAGGGGTGCGGGTAATCCCAGTCCAAGGTGGCCTCGTGATCGAGTCGGCGAAAGCCGCTATTGTACGGCGCGCCGCAGCGGGTGCTGTCTTGACGCTTCAGTTGCCCCAGTCGAGCTCGACCAGCAATGCCTGGTGGTCGGAACCCTGTTCGCTCGCGTCCACCCGCACCCGCTGCACGTGCCCGGCCAGGTCGGCGCTGGCAAACACGTAATCGAAGGTGAACGGGGCGCCGGCGCCCGGGCTGGGGTCGTGCAGGCCGACCGTGGGCGCGTGGCGCCGGCCCGGCTGGGCCAGCTGCCAGCAGTCGCGCCAGGGCTGGACGCCGTCGCCGAAGGGCGCCAGCAGGCGCTGGTGCTCGGGCGAGCCGGGCAGCATGTTGAAGTCGCCCGCGAGCAGCGCCGGCATGGCGCGCGGGGGCAGGCCGAAGGGGCCGTTGCCGGCGGGCGGCGGACAGAGCGCGTGCAGGCTGGCTTCGCGGTGCAGTTCGCGCAGGCGTTCGACCTGGGCCATGCGCTGGCGCTGCGAAAAATATTCCAGGTGGACGGTGGTGACGCGCAGCAGGCCGCCGGGCGCCGCCACGGTCAGTTCGAGCGCGCTGCGCGGCATGCTCATGACGTCGGCCTCGGCCGGCCAGGGCAGCGAATGGCGCAGCGCCTGCAGCACCGGATGGCGCGAGAACACCATCATGCCGAAGTGGCGGCGCGCGCCCCCTTGCCCATCCGCACCGGCACGCTCGCCGAGGGTGTCGCAGGCGAGGGCGGCAAAGCCCGCATAACCCGGCAGCCGTTCGCGCAGCATGGCGAACTGGTCCTCGCCCGCGGGGGTATAGCCGTTTGAAACTTCTTGTACACAAAGCATGTCAAAACTGCAAAACCGATCGAGGCATGCGATGATACGGTCGAGGTCGGTTTTGCCGTCCGGGCTGCGGCCGGATTGGATATTCCAGGTAACGAGCTTGAACATGAGGGGTCCTTTCGTTGACCCTCAGGCTAACGTGCGGGCCGGGCTGGACGTTTGAACAAGCTCAGGCGGGTGGGAGAAGGCGCCGGGCAGCGCAAAGGAGAAGGGATGTTTACGATGATCCTGCTGCTCTACCTGCAGCAGAACGGCGATGTAATGTTGGAGAGTACTAGCCTGCGCGGAACTTACAAGACCAGGAAGGCCTGCGAGTCGGCCGCGGTGCGCGCACGCGGACCCTTGCCGACGCCGCAGGGCTATGCGGCGGCCTGGCACGACGCGATGTGTATTCCGGTCAACCGCGGCGTGATCGTCAACGAGGGCAAGCCGGTCGACCTGGGCAAGCTGCTGCAGGGCCGCCCGCCCGTGGTCTGCGAAGGCACCGGGGCCTGGCGCCGGGTGACGGAGCTGTGCGCGCCGGCGCCGCAGTCGCCGAAGGAAAAGTGAGGGGCGGGCCGATTCCCCGTCGCCCCATGCGGGAGCGCTAAGTACTCGACAAGAAATAAATGTGAGTTTTGGCAAACGGAACCGGAGGTGCGGCTTGCCGATGCGATGCAAGGCGGCGAGTGCGCCGCAGTGCGAGCACTGCAAGCAGGAGCCAACGCAGCAGCGCGCCGCTCATGGCAGCCAAAAGCACATGTATTTTTGGGCGAGTACTTAGTCCGGCTTCCAGTCGGCGTGGCCGGGGCAGCTCACCTGGCCCGCGCGTCCGCCCCCTCCCTGCACGTCGAACAGCACCTCGCCGCCGCCGACGGCGCCGCCGATCTTCGGCCCGACGCTGCCGCCGCTGCGGCACTTGAACTTGCCGCCGCGGCGGAAACGGTAGATGACCTGGCCGTCGGGTGCGGTATAGGTTTCGCTGGTGACTCCCAGGCTGCGGTCCTTGTGGGCGCCCTCGAGCGCTTGCCGGAAACGTCCCCCCGAGGTGTCGGCGACCGCCGGCACGCCGGATCTTCCTTTGCGCATCTCGCGATCGATGAGGAGGGCGTCACGCCTGGCGCGGCCGACCATCGCATCGAGCGCCGTGTCGGTTGCTGCCTGGGGCGCCGTGATGGCGAAGGGATCGGCGACAGTGGACGGCGCCTCCGGGGACAGGACCATGAGGGCCGGTTCGGGCGCCGTGTTGTGCCCCGCGTTGCGCGCCGTGTTGTGCGCCGTATTGTGCGCTGTATTGTGCGCCGTGTCGCCTACCACGGCCGTACTACGGGAGCGCGACACGGCAGCGCTGGAACGGGAGGACGGCGGTTCCGATCGAAGCGGCGGCACGGGAACCAGGTCGATGACCCGTTCCCCGCCCGGGCCCGGCGCCGGCGGATGCGCGATCCGCCAGCTCCAGGCCAGCAGCAGGTGCACGCCCAGCGTGGCCAGCAGGGGCCAGCCGGGCGTGCGGCGCGCAAGACCCGCGTGCACCCGGGATCAGGACTTCGGTACGCTCAACGCCGCCTTGATCGCCACGCAGCGCTGGTCTTCCTGCAAGGTGTCGAGCAGCGCGCGGCGGGTGCCGGCCGACAGGTCCTTCATGCTGTCGGCGGCGCGCTGCAGGCGCTGGACGCTGGCTGGGGTGCAGCTCGACGGGATCATCGTGTTGGCGTAGCTGCGCATGTAGACCGGGCCGGTCACCTTGTCGAGCGCCGGCAGCTTCGCCAGGCGCTCGCCGGCGGTCTGCTCGGCCAGCTTGCGCTGTTCGACCGGGTACATGGCGCCCATCGCGGTGCGGATGCGCGAGAACGGCAGCTTGGTCTTCAGGTCCTGCACCGTGCCCAGCCACTCGGCCTTCACTTGCGGATCCGGACGCACGACGGTCGCGGCCAGCGCGGCGGCCTGGCCGGTATCCGATTTGTCGCGCGCCTGCTCGGCTGCCAGCATGCTTGCCGCGCCCTGGTAGTCATTGCGGCTCAGGCGATTGATGATGGCCCAGCGCTGATCCTGGCCGATGTTCAGGCCTTCGGTACCTTTACCTTCCAGCATGCCGGCCAGGCGCCCCAGCGCTTCCGGGCTGCTTGCCAGGCCCAGGTAGGTGCTGAACCAGCGGCGCTGGAAGTTGTCGTTGCCCTTGTGTGCGACCACGCCTTGCCAGGCCATGTCTTCCAGCGCCTTCTTGGTCTGCTTCGCGTACGCGTTATCGAGGCCCATCGCCTCGAGATAGTATTTCGCCATGCCGACCTTGCCCAGCACGTCGCCCAGCAAGGTGTAATCCTTCTCCTGCGGCGCATTGGCCAGGGCGACCTCGATGAACTCGTTCAGCGGCAGCTTGGCGTCGCGCACGCCGTCCCACAGCGCCTGCCACAGCATCGCGCGCAGCAGCGGGTCTTCCACGCTGGCCAGGGCGCTGCGGGCGGTCTCGAAGGAACGCTTGTCGAGATTGACCTTCACGAAGCCCCAGTCCTGGTAGTTCGGGTACACCAGGTCCGGGCAGGCCGCGCCCACCATGGCCGGCACATTGGTCTTCGCACCCGCGTAGGTGACCGGCACGTTCTTGGCCAGCACCAGCTTACCGTTATCCAGCTTGAAGGCGGCGACCTGCACACGCTGTTCGCGCAGGGTCGGGAGATCCTTGCTCGGTGCGCTCTGCGCCAGCGAGAAGGCGGTGATCTTGCCGTCCTTGCCGGCGCTGCAGCTGTAGTTGGCGCTGATGGTGTTCACGCCGGCCTGGTACAGCCAGTCCTTGGTCCACTTCGAGAGGTCGCGGCCGGCGGCCTGGCCCAGGCTGCCGATGAAGTCCTCGAGCTTGGCGTTCTGCCAGGCGTATTTGGTCAGGTAGTTATGGACGCCCTTGCGGAAGACTTCCTCGCCCAGCATGTGGCGCAGCTGCTTCAGGGTCGAGGCGCCCTTCGAGTAGGTGATCGCGTCGATGTTGTCGAACGCGTTGGCCGAGGACGGCACCGGCACTTCGATCGGGTGGGTCGAGACCTTCTGGTCCTGGATGTAGGCGCCCTGCTTGTCCTGCTGGTAGAAGGACTGCCAGGCATCCTTGAACTCGGTGGCTTCGGCGGTGGCGAGGGTCGCCATGAAGGAGGCGAAGCTCTCGTTCAGCCACAGGCCGTTCCACCACTTCATGGTGACCAGGTCGCCGAACCACTGGTGCGCCATTTCGTGCATGATGACTTCGGCCAGGCTGGCTTTCTGCGCCGGAGTCATCTCGGACTTGTACAGGAAGCCGCCTTCGGCGAACGTGATCGCCGCCGCGTTTTCCATGGCGCCGTACAGGAAGTCCGGCACCAGCAGCTGGTCGTATTTCTCGAACTGGTAGGGAATGCCGAAATACTCGTCGAAGAAGCCGAGGCCGGCCTTGGTGTAGCGGAACCAGTCGGCCGGGGTCACCTGCGAAGCCACCGACTGGCGCGCGAACAGGCGCATCGGGTACTTGCCGCTCTTGTCTTCCCACACCTGGTAGGGGCCGGCGTGCAGCGAGAAGTTGTAGGGGCTGAGCTTCTTGCTCTTCGGGAAGGTCCAGCGCTTGCCGCCGGCCGCGTCCACGATTCCGGATTCGCGGGTGCTGGTGATCACGTGCCAGCCGTCCGGCGCATTGACGGTGACGGTATAGGTGGCCTTCAGGTCCGGCTGGTCGAACACGGCGAACATCTGGTGCGCGGCAGCCGGCTCGAAGTGCGAGTAGGTGTAGACGCGGCCGTCGACCGGGTCGACCATGCGGTGCAGGCCTTCGCCGTTGGTGCTGTGGGCACGCTCGTAGCCGACGGTGACGGTGTTGCGGCCCTTGACCAGGTCTTCCGGCGCCAGGGTGATGAACCAGTTGTTGTAGCGCGGCGTGACCTGCTTGCCGTTGACGGTGAGCGAATTGATGCTTGCCTTGTCCAGGTCGATGGTCAGGGGCGCATCATTATCCTTGAGGTCGAACTCCACCGTGGTGGTGCCGGCAAAGTTCTCCTTGCCGGTCAGCGTGAAGTCGAGCACGTAGTCCACGTTCGACACGCGCGCGGAACGGGCCATGGCGTCCGCCTGCGACAGGTAGGCGTTCTCGGCGCGCGCATTGCCACCCTGGGCCGGCGCGGCGCTGACGGTGTTGAGGACGAAGGCGGAAGCGATGGCGACGGCCATTACGCGGGGGGCGATGTGTTTCACGTGGTCTCCTGGGACAGCGCAGGCTCGGTGCGCATTTAGAAATATTCGCGCAAGAATAGCATGAGCAAGGTGTCATTTACACCACATACATATGCGATTGTAGAACGTATGTACGGGTTCGTGGTGCAAGGAGGAAGTGCCGCCCGGTGCGGGAATGGGGGCCCGGCGCAGGCCGGGACCCATTCCTTCGCGTACCGCTGGCTTAGTTCAGCGCCGGGTAGTCGATATACCCTTCGGCGCCCGGCGCATAGAACAGCTCCGGCTTCGGCGTGTTCAGCGGCGCATCCTGCTGCAGGCGCCGCGGCAGGTCCGGATTGGCGATGAACCACACGCCGAAGGCCACCGCATCGGCTTCGCCCGACTGTATCAGCGCCTCGGCGCTTTCCTTGCTCAGCTTCTCGTTGGCGATGTAGACGCCGCCGAATTCCTTCTTCAGGTACGCGCGCAGGCTGTCGTCGCCGATGGCTTCGCGGGCGCAGATGAAGGCGATGCCGCGCTTGCCGAGTTCACGCGCCACGTAGCCGAAGGTGTCGCGCGGGTTGGTGTCGCCCATGTCGTGCGCATCGCGGCGCGGCGCCAGGTGCATGCCGACGCGGTCGGCGCCCCAGACTTCGATGCAGGCGTCGGTCACTTCGAGCATCAGGCGCGCGCGGTTCTCCACCGGGCCGCCGTACTGGTCGCTGCGCTGGTTGGTGGAATCCTGCAGGAACTGGTCGAGCAGGTAGCCGTTGGCGCCGTGGATCTCGACGCCGTCGAAGCCGGCCCGCTTGGCGTTTTCGGCGCCCTTGCGGTAGGCCGCGACGATCGCCGGGATCTCGTGGGTTTCCAGCGCGCGCGGGGTAGGGTAGTCGCGCTTCGGGCGCACCAGGCTGACGTGGCCCTTGGCCGCGACGCTCGAGGGCGCCACCGGCAGCTGGCCGTCGAGGAAGACCGGGTCCGAAATGCGGCCCACGTGCCACAGCTGCAGGAAGATGCGCCCGCCGGCCTGGTGCACGGCCTCGGTGACGGTCTTCCAGCCTTCCACCTGCTCGTCCGACCAGATGCCGGGGGTATCGGCGTAGCCCACGCCCATCGGCGTGACGGCGGTGGCTTCCGACAGGATCAGGCCGGCCGAGGCGCGCTGCACATAGTATTCGGCCATCATCGCGTTCGGCACGCGGCCCGGGCCGGTGGCGCGCGAGCGGGTCAGCGGCGCCATGATGATGCGGTTCGGCAGTTCGAGTGCGCCCAGCTTGATCGGGTCAAACATCGTGGTCTTGGTGTTCAAATGAGGTACTCCTAAAGTCCGTCGTTCAGTTGATCGAGGAAGGTCTGGATCACTTCCTCGTTGCGCTGGAAGAAGATGAACTGGCCGACGCGCCGCGTGCTCACCAGCCCCGCCTTGTGCAGGGTCGCCAGGTGGGCCGACACGGTCGACTGCGACAGGCCTGTGCGCTGGTCGATCAGCTTGCAGCACACGCCCAGCTCGAGCGGGTATTCCTGCTCGGCGAAGTGCCGCTGCGGCTCCTTCAGCCAGTGCAGGATCTGGCGCCGCACCGGGTTGGCCAGGGCCTTGTGGATCGCGTCGATGTCCATGCGTTCTTCCCTTATCTACAACATCTATCGGTTTTTTTCGATCCGAATATCGTCATCTTACGATATATCCGGAAATCCTGCTGGCTACCGGTATACTCGGCGCCTTTGGGTATGACGGGGAGTCACAATGAGTTGGGTATATCTGTTCATCGCGGGACTGCTGGAGGTAGTGTGGGCGGTCGGCCTCAAGTACACGCAGGGCTTCACCAGGCTGATGCCATCCTTGTGGACCCTGCTGGCGATGCTCGGCAGCATAGGCATGCTGGGCCTGGCCCTGCGCCAGCTGCCGCTCGGCACCGCCTACGCGATCTGGACCGGCATCGGCACGGTCGGCACCGCGATCGCCGGCATGGTGCTGCTCAACGAACCGGCCGGCGCACTGCGCCTGGGAGCGATCGCGATGATCGCCGGCGGCATCATCGCGCTCAAGTTCCTGTCGCCCGCCTGAGTCCTTGCTCCCTTACTCCCTTATTCCCGGCCGAAGGACGGGTTGGGGCGGGTCAGGTAGTACCACTCCGAATTCGCCGCGGCCTTCACGTCCGGGAACAGGATGCGGCCGCTGAATTCGGCCAGCACCTTGCTGCCGTCGGCGCGCACGCCGATCTCGTCGCCTTCGTGCACCGGGTCGAAGCTGGCCCAGGCGCGCGAGAACCGGTCGTCGGCGTGCAGCTTGTCGTGCACCACCACCATCGACAGCGCTTCCATGTCCTCGAACGGCACCGGCGCCGGGTCCGGCGCGTCGATCAGCCCCAGGTGCGCCAGCGTATTCATGATGGCGCGGTAGGCGACGTCGGGCGAGGTCGGGTCGAGGTGCTGGCCGCACTCCAGGGTCAGCGCATAGCCGCCGGTGGTGCGCATGTATTCGGTGGTGCCGACGCCGTAGCGCAGCACGGTTTCCAATTCATCCACATTGCGGCTGCGGCGCTTGACGCCGTCGCCGTAGGCGGCCAGCCAGCCGTCGACAAAACGTTTCACGCCCAGGCGGCGCGCCCACGCGCGTTCTTTTTCCGCATGCTTGAAAGGCTGCAGCGCACCGTCGTTGTTCAGCGGACCGACCATCACGAAAGGCTCGCCGCCCACCGCATTGAAGGAGTGCAGGTCGAGCAGCACGTCGTGCCGGGCCAGCAGGGGGCACAGCCAGTTGGCGATGTGGTCCTCGAAGTCCTGCGGGTCGTCTTTCGGGAACAGGTTGCGGTTCAGGTTGCGGTCGCCGTTGCGGGTGTTCTGCTCGTAGGCCTTGGGGTTCACCACCGGCACGAAGCTCACGCTGCCGGCCGCGATGTGCAGCTGGCCGCTGTCGATTTCTTCCATCACGCGGCGGATGCCGACCGTGCCGCAGATTTCGTTGCCATGGGTCGCGCCCATGATGATGAGGCGCGGACCGGGCTGGAGGCCGGTGTAGTTGACGGACTTGAACTGGTAGGTGCTCGGGGAAGTCATTGCGATGCGGATCCGGGGTAAAAGGGTTGGCGAAACGCGGGTGCCGATATTCTATCGGCAAATTGAGAAAATGCGGCCGGCGTGGCATGATCCGCCATTTCGTCCCTCTGGAACCGGCATGTCCACGTCCACCCTCCGCATCCACGGCCTCGACACCTTGCGCGCCCTCGCCGTCACGCTGGTGGTGCTGCACCACTACGTGCTGTTCGTGAGCGATGCGCCGACCTTCGGCTGGGTGGGCGAGGTCGGCTGGGTCGGGGTCGACCTGTTCTTCGCGCTGTCGGGCTACCTGATCGGCAACCAGATCTTCGCGGCGCTGGCGCGTCCGGACGGCTTCTCGCTGCGGCGCTTCTACGCGCGCCGCCTGCTGCGCACCCTGCCGAACTACTGGGTGGTGCTGGCCCTGTACTATCTGTGGCCGGCCTTCCGCGCCGATGCGCCGCTGCTGCCGCTGTGGAAGTACGCAAGCTTCGTCCAGAACTTCGCGCTGGAACCCGGCAGCGCCTTCTCGCACTCCTGGTCGCTGGCGATCGAGGAACAGTTCTACCTGTTGCTGCCGGCCCTGGCGCTGTTCGGCGCCTGGTGTGGCGCGCGGTTTGCCGCCTCGCTGCGCCTGGCCTGGGTCGCGATCGCGCTGGCATTCCTTGCCGGCATGCTGGTCCGGGCCGACCTGTGGCAGGAGATGGCAGGGCAGGACTATCAGCTTTACTTCTATTTCAAGTACATTTATTACTCTAGCTTATGCAGGGTCGACGAGTTGCTGGCCGGCGTGGCGCTGGCGCTGCTGCGCAAC
This sequence comes from Massilia sp. UMI-21, assembly GCA_015277795.1. NCBI lineage: Bacteria > Pseudomonadati > Pseudomonadota > Betaproteobacteria > Burkholderiales > Oxalobacteraceae > Massilia > Massilia sp. UMI-21. The sequence goes on from CP063848.1 coordinate 2,468,945, forward strand.
CACCATCCCGGCGCCTGGGGCCGGCTGACCCGGCACGGCAACCTGATGGGCCTGGGCGGACTGCTCGTGTGCGCGGTAGCCTTCTGGTGCTTCGTCGAGCAGCGCTATGGCTACGGCATCACCGTGTTCGGCTTTCCCCTGATGGCGCTCGGTTTTTCCATGCTGATCGTCTCGGCGGTGGCGACGGGCTCGGTGTTGCGCTCGCTGCGCGTGCCCGGCGCCGGGCCGCTGGCGCTGTGGTCGTACGCGATCTACCTGCTGCACAAGCCGGTCAGCGTGATGGCGGCCGGGTGGATGCAAGGGCAGGGCTATGGCGCCGAACACCCGCTGACGATCGTGGCGCTGCTGGCGCTGTCGGTGCTGACCGGCTGGCTGCTGTACCGGTTCGTGGAAACACCCTTCATGCGGCTGCGCGAGCGCTACGTGCCATCGCATTCCGTTCGGCCGGAGGCGCGACAGCTTGTCGTGTAGCTGGACCCGACTGAGATTCGTAGGGTGGGCGGGTCTCCCGGCCGCGCGTTCAAGCGCTGTTCGACCAGCCGACGTGCTTCTTTAGTTCCGCGCTTCGATGACCCCGAAGGCCGCCGGCGCATCGGCCAGGAAGGCGAGGATGGCGTTGGCCTGCACATGCGGTTCATACCCGGACGTAGCGCGGATCGCCTGGCGCAGGCCGGGCACGGCCTCGATGGTGTGCGGGCTGCGGTAGGCCGCCACCAGCAGTTGCGCCAGGTCGCCGGGCGCGCCCTGGCCGCGGCGCAGGCGCGCTTCGATGATGCCGAGCAGGGTGCGCTGCATGCGCGGGGTCGGGTTTTCGATTGCGCCGAACAGGGCGGGCGTGTTGGCGATGGCCTCGCACATGCGCTGCTCGATGGCCTCGGGCTTGCAGTCGGAAGGGATGTCGAAATAAGCCTTGTTCCAGCGCGTGCGCGCATAGGCGTGACCGGGCGGGAAGGCGTCCGCGGTCTCGAAGCCGAGCGCGCGGCTGGCGCGTCCGAGCAGGTCCAGTACGGTGTCGATCAGGGGCATGCGGAATCGGTTTGAAACTGCGCGGGATGAGCTTGCGTCATCCCGTCAGTGTATCAGGCGCCGATGTCAGGCTGCAAAACGGCCCGCGCGGAAGTCGTCGAAGGCCTGGTACAGCTCTTCGGTGGTGTTCATCACGAAGGGTCCGTGCTGCGCGATCGGCTCGTTCAGCGGCCGCCCTGCCAGCAGGATCAATTTGGTCGGCTCGACCGCCTTGATGCGCACGCCATCGGCGCCCGCCGCATTGTCCAGCACCGCCATCCGGGTCTTGCCCACGCCCTTGCCCTCGACCACCGCGTCGCCGCGATAGACGTAGAGGAAGGCGTTGTGGCCCTGCGGGATCGGCTGCTCGAACGTGACGCCGGCCGGGATGGCGATGTCGAGGTACAGCGGCAGCGTGTGTTCGCGCTGTACCGCACCGGCCACGCCATGCGTTTCGCCCGCGATCACCTGCACCGTCACGCCGTCTTCATTGGTGAAACGCGGCACTTCCTCGGTGGGGATGTCGCGGTACCACGGCGCCATCAACTTGTCCCTGGCCGGCAGGTTGAGCCACAGCTGGAAGCCTTCCATCAGGCCCGCGTCCTGTTCCGGCATCTCGGAGTGGATCACCCCGCGGCCGGCCGTCATCCACTGCACGCCGCCGTTGGTCACCAGGCCTTCGTTGCCGGCGCTGTCGCGGTGGCGCATGCGGCCATGGAGCATGTAGGTGACGGTCTCGAAGCCGCGGTGCGGGTGCTCCGGAAAGCCGGCGATGTAGTCGCCGGCCTGGTCGCTGCCGAAGGCGTCCAGCATCAGGAAAGGGTCGAGGCGGCGCTGCAGCGAACCGGTCAGCACGCGATTGATCTTCACGCCCGCGCCGTCCATCACGAACTGGCCCTGGACCAGGCGCTCGACGCCGCGCGATAGCGTTAGCTGCGTGCGCGTCGCAGGTTTGGCTGCTTGGGTCATGCTGTCCTCCTTGTGCTGCTCGCTCATGTGCTGCTTGCTCATGTGCTGCTGCTCATGTGCTGCTTGCTCATGCGTTGCTTGGTGATGGGTTGGCTGGCGCCGCCTGCGGCCAGCGCGATCATGCCAGCGCGGCTTCCACCGCGGCGTCGGCTTCCTGCTGGCCCTTGGCCGCCGCTTCCGGACCCATGTTCAGGCCCGACGAGTAGATGAAGGTGTGGTCGCTCATGCCCAGGAAGTTGAGCAGCATGCGGATGTGCGGCACTTGCGGGTCCGCGTCCGCCGGGTAGATGCCGCCGCGGGCGGTGGCCACGTACACCTTCTTGTTCTTCAGCAGGCCTTCCGGACCGGTCTCGGTATAGCGGAAGGTCACGCCGGAGCGGGCGATCGCGTCGAACCAGTTCTTCAGCTGCACCGGCATGCCGAAGTTGTACATCGGCGCGCCGATCACGATCACGTCGGCGGCCTGGGCTTCGGCGATCAGGGCGTCGTCCAGGGCCACCCGGGCCGACTGTTCGACGCTGCGCTGCCCGGCCGGGGTGAACAGGGCGCCGACGGCGGCGCCGTCCAGCAGCGGGTGCGGCTGGGCGCCGAAGTCGCGCCGCACCAGCGTGGCGTCCGGGTTCGACGACAGCAGTTTATCGACAATCAGCTGGGTGACGCGGGTCGATTCCGAATCCTTGCCGCGGACGCTGGAGGTGATGTGCAGGATGTTCATATGCTGTCCCTTGTTCAAATAAAGTGGTTGATGGACACACTGTAATGGTTCCAAAATCGTGCGGGAAGACAGTAGAATGGATTACATTATTCTACTGGTGGAACAATCATGGACGTCGAGCCGAATGACCTGCTACTGTTCGCCCGGATCGTCGAGGCGGGCAGCTTCAGCCGCGCCGCCGAGCGCGTGCAACTGCCGAAGTCGACCGTTTCGCGCCGCATCGCGCTGCTGGAACAGAAGCTGGGCGAGCGCCTGCTTGCCCGGACCACGCGCAAGCTGATGCTGACCGAATTCGGCGCCAGCCTGCTCGAGCATGCGCGCAAGGTGGTGGAAGAGGTGGAGGCGGCCGCCGCGCTGGCGCAGCATCGCCAGGCCGCGCCGAGCGGCAAGCTGCGCCTGTCGGTGCCGGGCGACTTCGCGAATATCGGCATGCACGAGGTGATCGCACGCTTCATCGAGCGCTACCCCAATGTCATGCTGGAAATGGACCTGTCGCCGCGCCGGGTCGACCTGATCGCCGAGAACTTCGACATCGCCATCCGCATGGGCGACCTGCCGGACGATGCCTCGCTCAATGCACGGCCCATCAATATGGAATATTTCGGCCTGTACGCCGCGCCCGCCTACCTGGCGCGCCACGGCTTGCCCGAGCATCCCGACGACCTGCCGCGGCACGAGCTCTTGTGCCTGCTCAGCCGCAACGGCGGCGCGGTGCCCTGGGTGCTCAGCCGGGGCAAGCTACGCTGGGAACGCCAGCTGCAGGGCCGCCTGACGGCCAATTCGCCCGAACTGCTGGCCAGGATCGCGGCGCGCGGGGCCGGCATTGCCGGCAGTTCGCTGACCTTCGCCCAGCCCTACCTGCGCACTGGCGAACTGGTCAGGGTGCTGCCGGAGTGGGATTTGCCGGCCGCGAGCGGCTGGGCGGTGTTTCCGGGCCGCCGGCTGATGCCGGCCAAGACCCGGGCCTTCCTGGATTTGATGGAAGAGATGTGCAAGGAGCGGGGCCAGGGCGGCGCCCGCCGACCTGGCGTCAGCGCGGACGATTCCCCATCGTCTCGCCCAGGCGCACCGGGCGTTCCGGCGCCCACTGCCCGTTGAACGAGATCGCGCCCTTCTTGAACAGCATGACGACGGTCGAGCCGAGCAGGAAGCGGCCCATCTCTTCGCCTTTCTTGAGCGCTACCTGCTGCTGGTTCGAGTCGGTACCGTAGTGCCACTCGCAGATGCGCGGCATGCGCGGCGGGTTGACCACGCCGTGCCAGCTGGTCGCCATGCTGCCGACGATGGTCGCCCCCACCAGGGTCATCACGAAGGGGCCGTGTTCGTCCGACTCGAACACGCAGACCACGCGCTCGTTGCGGGCGAACAGGCCGGGCACGCCGCGCGCCGTGGTCGGGTTCACCGAGAACAGCTTGCCCGGCACGTAGATCATGCGGGTCAGGCGGCCGTCGCAGGGCATGTGGATGCGGTGGTAGTCCTTCGGGCTCAGGTAGAGGTTGGCGAAATGGCCGTGCCGGAAATGCTCGGCCAGCGCGTCATCGCCGCCCACCAATTCGCTCGACGTGAACTGGTGGCCCTTGGCCTGGAAGATGTGGTGTTCGTCGATGTCGCCGAACTGGCTGATCGCGCCGTCCACCGGGCACACGAAATCGGCCTGGGCCAGCGGGCGCGCGTCGGCCCGCAGCGGGCGGGTGAAGAACTCGTTGAAGCTGCTGTAGCTCGCGATGTCCGGATTCGCCGCCTCGTCCATGTTGACGCCGTACTTGCCGACGAACCAGCGAATCAGGCGCGTGGTCATCGCGCCGCCCTTGGCGCCGGCGACGCGGCCGGCGAGATTGGTCAGCGCCGTTTTCGGCATCACATATTGGGGCAGAACTTTTATCCGGGACACTTTATTAGGCCTCTTAGGGTTGCAATCGGTCGCGCATTATAACGATGATTACGTGCGGCAATGCTTGTTTGTCGCCCGTGCTGGCTGCAGTGTACTCCAGTGCCCTTACGGAAGGCGTATGCGTGGAAAATAGTTGCTACATACATACGCGATTCGCTTCGGGATCATTGGTCTGGCCGTAATATGTACTTCCTTTTTAAGGCATTCATAATTGCTATGCACTAGCAATCAAATATGCCTGGTGTGCTTTACACATTGCTATTATCTGGAATATAGTTGTTCAAATTAATCGAACAAAAACTTCTGGAGACTGGAATATGAACATGCTGCGCCCCCGCCACCTGCTCGTCCTCGCCGCCGGGCTCAGCGCCCAGACCTTCGCCCAGCAGTCCGACGCCGGCGCACCCATCCAGCAGGTGGAAATCAAAGGGGCCGGCTATGACGCGCGCCGTGACGACACCGCAGCGCGCATCGTCGTCAAGCGCGAGGAACTGCTGCGCTACGGCGACAGCAGCGTGGCCGACGCGCTCAAGCGCATTCCGGGCGTGACGGTTACGGGCGGGGCGGGCCGCAGCACCCAGGTCCGGATGCGCGGGCTGGGCGGCGGCTACACCCGGGTGTTGGTGAACGGCGAACGCACCCCGGCCGGCTTCGCGCTCGATACCCTCTCGCCCGACATGATCGAGCGGATCGAGGTGCTGCGCGTGGCGAGCGCCGAGTTTTCCGCCGAGTCGGTGGCCGGCACCATCAACATCGTGCTGCGCAAGAAGGTGAGCAAGCCGCAGCGCGAGGCCAAGCTGGGCTACCTGCTCGCCGGCGACTTCCACGGCCCGAGCTTCAGCACCGAGCTGGCCGGCCGCGACGACGATTCCTCATGGGCGTTTTCCGCCAGCGGCAACCACGACAGCATGTCGCGCGAATGGGGCGGCTTCGAGGAGAACACCCGGCCCGGCGGCATGGTGGACATGTTCCGCACCGTTCATGCTACCGAGAACGGCCGCATGAACCGGCTGAACCTGAGCCCGCGCCTGAACTGGACCCTCGACAAGGGCGACACCCTGGGATGGGAGGCGCTGTTCACCAGCAGCAGTTTCCGCAACCACGGCCATCCCGTGGTCACGACCCTGGCGGGGCGCCCGCCCCAGACGCCCGACCTGGACACCTTCGGCGAAATGGACGACCGGACGCTGACATCGAGCCTGAACTGGGCCCGCAGCACCGCCTCCGGCCTCAGACTCGACGTCAAGCTCGGCGCCGAATGGGCCTCGCACAAGCGCTTCGTGCGGCGCAGCGGCCGCGACGCCGGCGGCGCGCCCGAGACCGAGGGCAGCACGCTGTCCGACACCCACGCGCGCGGCCTGAACTCGCTGGGAAAGGCTTCGCGCGGCTTCGACGGCGGCCATCTGCTGGCGTTGGGCTGGGACCTGCGCGTCGACCGGAGTTCGGAGATCCGCGTCGAACGCGACCGGATCCGGGTGTTTGCGCCCGGCTACCTGCTCGATGAAGGCTTTCGCGCCAATGTCGGCCGCGCGGCGCTCTACCTGCAGGACGAATGGACCATCGATCCGCAGTGGTCGCTCTACCTGGGCGCGCGCTGGGAAGGGGTGCGCACCCGCGTGACGGGCGATGCGGTCGTGCCGACCCGGGTGCGCTCGAGCGTGTTGAGCCCGATCCTGCAGACCCTGTACAAGTTTGCAGGCAAGGACGGCAAGCAGAGCGACGGGCTGCGCCTGGCCGTCAGCCGCACCTACAAGGCCCCCGACCTGGGCGCCATCGTGCCGCAGCGTGCGGAATGGGAAAACAACAGCGCCACCGAGGCCGATTACCAGGGCAATCCCGAGCTGAAGCCGGAACTGGCCTGGGGCATCGACGCGGCCTACGAACACTACTGGGCCGAAGGGGCGATGGTCTCGGTGAGCGGCGCGCTGCGCCGCATCGACGACTACACCAGCAACCGCATCTACTTCGATGGCCTGCGCTGGATCTTCACCCCGGTCAACGATGACCGCGCGCTGCTGCGCAGCCTCGAGGTCGAGACCAGGTTTCCGCTCAAGTCGCTGTTCGCCGCCGGCCCGGCGCTCGACCTGCGCGCCAGCGTCAGCCGCAACTGGTCGCGGGTAGCGTCGGTGCCCGGCCCGCACAACCGCATGGAGCAGCAGACCCCGCTCACGGCCAACCTCGGCCTCGACTACAAGTCGGGCGCGCTGGCCGCGGGTGCCAGCGTGGCGCACCGGCGCGGCGGCTATGTGCGGGTGGCGGCGAACCGCGGTTTCTATACGGTGGCCCGCACCGACCTGGATGCCTACGCGGCCTGGACCGTCGATCCGAAGACGGTGCTGCGCGTTGCGCTATCGAACCTGCTCGGCGAAGACAATGCCTTCGAGCCGAGTTACTTCGACCCGGTGGCCGGCCTGGAAAAGCGCCGTTGGGTTTATCCGGGCGGCGTCAAGCTGCGCACCACGCTCGAGATGAAGTTCTAGCTGCTATCAGGCTTCAGGCCTTCACGCTCCGGGCCTCGCCATGACTGTCATGCACGCGATGGGTGCGGAAGTAATGCCAGGCCGCCAGGATCGCCGCCGCCTGCATCGCCGCGCACAGCAGGAAGTGGCTGCCCATGCGCCAGTCGCCGCGCGGCAGGTGGCTGACGCCGGCGAGGATCGCGGTGCCGATCAGCGGCGAGACGATCACCCCCAGGCTGGCGATCGACTGCAGCGAACCCATGAGCTCACCCTGCTGGTTGGCCGGGGTGGCCTTGGACACGATGGCCTGCAGCGCCGGGGCGGCGGCGAAGCCCAGCACGTTGGCGAAGATCAGGGCGTACATCATCCAGCCCTGCGTCGCCAGGCCGTAGCCGAGGAAGGCGAAGGCGCCCGAGGTGATGCCCATCAGGGCCAGCCGCACTTCCCCGAAGCGCCGGATCAGCATCGCCAGCAGCCCGGCCTGCACCAGCGCCGACACCAGGCCGACGCACAGCATGCCGATGCCGTTGTCGCGCGGGGTCCAGTCGAAGCGGAAGGTCGTGTACAGCACCCAGGTCGACTGCAGCATCATCTGGCCGAAGGTGACCAGGGCGATGACCAGGACCAGGCCGCGGATGTCGGTGCGCCGCACCAGGCGCAGCAGGGCCGCCAGCGGATTCAGGCGCGCCCAGGCGAAGGGCGGGCGTTGCCCGGCCGGCAGCGATTCCGGCACCATGAAGTAACCATACACGACATTCGCGGCGCCGAGCAGCGCGGCCACGTAGAAGGGCAGCCGCAAGTCGTTGTTGCCGAGCAGGCCGCCCAGCATGGGGCCGCAAATGAAACCCAGGCCGAAGGCGGCGCCGATCTTGCCGAAGCTTTTCGCGCGGTTGTCCCTGGTGGAGATATCCGAGGCGTAGGCCGCGGCCACCGACATGCTGGCCGAGGACATGCCGCCGATGATGCGGCCGACGAACAGCCAGAGCAGCGTCGGCGCCCAGGCCGTGACCAGGAAGTTGATGCACATGCCCGCCATCGAGTACAGCAGGACCGGGCGGCGGCCGATGCGGTCGCTGAGCGCGCCCAGCGCCGGCATGAACAGGAACTGCAGCACCCCGAAGGTGGCGGCCAATACCCCGAACCACAGGGCCTGGTCGTCGCGGCCCGGAACGAACTGCCCGACCAGCAGCGGCATCACCGGAACGATCAGGCCGATGCCCAGCATGTCGATGAAGATGCAGACCAGCACGAAATTCAGCTTGCCGGTACTGGCCGGCGCGGTGGTGGGCTGGGGCGCGGTCGAGCTGGTCATGGATGCCTCGAAGGGACGACGTGCATCTATCTTAACATTGGGAAAGCGCCGATCGGGCAAGCACCGATCAGGAAAAATGACAGGCGCTCAGGCGGCCCCGCTCTCGGCCGCGAACGCCGCGCGAAACGCCATCAGGCTCGCCAGCCGCTCATCGGCCAGCGCGCGCCCGCCCGCGGTCTGCATCATGTCGGGCAGCCTGGCCAGCTTGACCATGATGTGGTCGAGCGCATAGCTGCGGTCGTCGAATTCGCGCGCCAGTCCCAGCGGGTCTTGCGGGTGCGCCAGGCCGCTGCCCATGCGCCCGGCGATATAGAACATGCGCGCCAGCCCGACTGCGCCGAGGCCGTCGAGGCGGTCGGCATCCTGCACGATCTTCGCTTCCAGCGACTCGGCCGGAATAGCCGCCGAGAAGCTGTGCGCTTCGATGGCGTGCGCCACCGCGTCCAGGCGATCGGGCGGGAAATGCATCCACGCCAGCTGGTGGCGGGCCAGCTGGGCGGAACGGCGCGAGGCCTGGTCGCGCGCGGGGTCGTTCTTCGGCAGGTTGACCAGGTCGTGCAGGTAGCAGGCCGCCATCACCACCAGGGCGTCGGCTTCCGGGTGCTGGGCCAGGAGTGCCTGGGCATTGCGCCAGACGCGCTCGAGGTGGGTGCCGTCGTGGGCGCCATCCTGGGCGCCGTCGGCGTCGCTGGCGGCCATGGCGGCCATGGCGGCCAGGCGCGGCCGCCAGCTGGCGAGATCAGTCTTCGGCACGTTCTTCGGCGCGTTCTTCGGCACGTTCTTCGGCTCGTTCTTCAGCTCGTTCTTCAGTTCATTCATGCAGCGCTTCATCGGTGGAGGGTGGCTCGGGTGGCACGGCGCGCTGCGACAGCGCGTCCGCCTGGGCATTCTTGTGGCGCGGGATCCAGCGCAGGGTGGCGCCCGGCAGGCACGCGAGCAGGGCGCGCGCCCGTTCGCGGTAGGCGCGCAGCACAGGTGCGCTGGCGCTGCCGGGCGCGTGGACGTCGTCGATCACGACCTGGCTGTCGCCGTGGATCGCGGGCGCCTGCGCGCCATGCCGTACGGCCGCTTCGAGCACCGCGATCAAGGCCTGGTATTCCGCTTCGCTGCTGTTGCCGTGTCCGGCCGTGCGCGACAGTTCGATGCGCACGCCGCCAGGCCCTTCCAGCACGGCGCCGATGCCGCAGCGTCCGGGATTGGGCCGCGCGGAACCGTCGAACCAGGCGCGCCACGCGGGGGCGGCAGGCTGGCGCACCCGCCGCGCCAGGGCCGCGGCCGCCAGCGCACGGCGCGCTGCGGCGCCGTGTTCGCCGCGCAGGCGCTCGGCCGCGCGCGCCGCCAGCAGCCGGTCCAGCCCGGCCGCGCCCGCGTGCAGCGTCAGCGTGGCGCGCAGCGCCTCGGCTTCGGGCATGCCGGTGCGGGCGGCCAGCCTGCGGCTGGCGGCGAGTTCGCCCTTGAAGGCGGCGGCGAGCAGGGTGGCGTGGTCGGCGGCGTGGTCGGCGTTTTGGTCAGGCATGGCGCAAGAATAACAAAAAGGCGCCCGCAGGCGCCCGTTTCCGTTTCCGGCAGCTCGCTATCAACGGCGGTAGGGATTGCCCGGCCGCCCGTCGTAACGGTTCGGTACGCCGTCGCCGTCGATATCGCGGTCGTAGCGGTTCGGCACCCCGTCGCGGTCGGTATCGTGGGCCCGGCCGTGTCCGCGGCGCTCGTAGCGGTCCGGGATGCCGTCGCGGTCGCGGTCACGGTAGCCGTGTCCGTATTCGCGTCCGTATTCGCGTCCATCGCGGTAGCCGCCGGCATGGACCGGGGCGTAGCCGCGGCGTTCGAAGCGGTCGGGCACGCCGTCGCGGTCGCGGTCCGGGCTGTAGCGGGTCCAGCGTGCCGGTTCCATGGCCCAGCCACCCTGGCGCTGCTGCCAGCGCGGCGGCGCGTAGACGTAGCCAGGACGGGCGGCGATCCAGTGGCCCGGCACCCAGGCGTGGCGGTGGCCGCGCCATGCCCAGTAACCCGGAGCCCAGACATGGCCGTGGCGCGCGCCCGGCACGCGTTCGTAGATGGGCGCCGGCGGAGCCGAGCCGATATACAGTTGGAAGTCGGTCTGCGCCATCGACGGCACAGGCGCGAAGGCGGCGCCAATGGCGATCAGGGCAGCGAGGGTGAGCGTGGGTTTCATGTCGGTCTCCAGATCCAAAAACGGATGACCCACTATATCGCCGCAGGTGGACCGCAGGGCGGTTTGAAGCAGATGCTTACAACTGAAACAGAAGCGACGGCGAACTGCGCAGTAGCGTGATACAAATGGCTGCACCCGGGGCCGCCCGCCGTCGCCGCGCTGCGACAACGGGCAGGCCCGCGGTACTCATCCGCGCGCCCCGGCGGCCGCCTTCTCTTCGGCCGGCAGGCGCTTGGCGCTGACCGTCACGACCGCCATCCTGTCGCCGCTGGCCACCATGGCGTCGGCGGCGGCGTAGCTGCGCGCCTGGGCTTCCGGGATGGCGTCGACCAGGTAGCTGCCCCCTACCGCCAGGCTCATGGCGACGACGAACACGGCTTCCATATGTTTCATGATGTTCATGGTGTTTCTCCTTGCAGGTGGGTTGTCGATGTGTGCACTGTAGGCCAGGCCCGCCCTGGCTGCGAGCAGGATGCGACGAGACGCGGAAAACGCGGAATGACCTGTCGAAAAGCCTGCGCGAACCTGCGCCCGCCGCGGCCTTGTCGACGGGTTTCAGCGCCCCCCCGCTAGGCATGGGCGGGGCGGCCACCCGGGGCCGCGCGAATGGACAGAGACCGATGACAGCCAGGCTAGCGTTACTGATGGGGAGCTTCGCCGCCGGCAGGACGGCGCGGCGGCGCGCGCGCAACCTGCGCATCGGTGCGCGCCCGGCGCCCGTGGGCCGGGCAGGGGTCGACCCGTGGCTGCTGCTGGCCTGCGCTGCGGCGGCGCTCGGCGCCGTGGTGCTGGCGCTGGCGGCGCGTTCGCTGTCCGGGGCCGGCGCAGGCGCGGGATCGGCGCAAGCGGCAGGCTTGTCGGCGCTCCGGCCGCTGCTCGGCGGGGTGACCGTGCGGGTGCCGCGCGAGGCGGGCATCGAGGTGGTCCGGCATGGCCCCGCGGCGCTGGTGGTGGCGTCCGGCATGCGCCTGGCGGCGCCGGTGCGGATCGACCTGTGCCGCCAGCCTGCACCGCTGCGGATCGGCTACCCGTTCCCGGAGGTGGCGGCGCAGGGAGCAGCCGGCAGCGTGCTGCTGGCCGCGCCCGGGTCCGCCATGCCGCGCATGCAGCTGCGCGCCGACGCTGGAGCCGGCGGCGCGCTGCGCCTGCATTGGGACGCGGGCGCCGGCAAAGCGGCGTGGGTCGGCGATGGCGGCGTGGTGCGCGGCGCCAGCGCCGAAGGCCTGTTCGCCAGGGCTGGCTGGCTGGTGTGGCAGGACGCTGCGCTGCGCTTCACCCGGCGTGCGAGCAGCACCTGTCCGCAGGCCGGCGAACTGCTGCTGCAGCGCGCCGTGCCGGGCCGGCCTGGCGCCGGGCTGGTGCAGGCCTTCGGCCCCGGCGCCGCGTTCCCGGCGCTGCCGCTGGCGCCGGGCGAGTACCGCGTGCCGGCCGCCGCCGCGCGCGGGCTGGAAGATGCCTTGCTGTTCGAACGATTGCAGGCGCGCGGACTGGTGCGCCTGGGGGCGCATGGGCTGGTCGAGCTGGCGCCGCGCGACCTGGCCGCCTGGAACGCGGCCGCGCCGGGGCAGCGCGCGCCCTTGCCGGGCTGGGAGCAGCTGCGCCCGGACCAGGACCAGCGCAAGCTGCTCGAGCGCCTGTATTACCGGGCCGACGGCGCCTTCGTGCGCGAACAGTTGCGGGTCTTCAACAGCGAGCGCCGCCTGCTGGCCTGGCGCGTGCGGCCCGGCAGCCCCGGGCAGTGGCAAGCCAGCGTCGGCGGCGTCCCGGTAGCGCAGGACGAGGGCCTGCCGGTCGCCGCGATGCGCCTGTTCGCGCGCCTGCCCGAGGCTTGGGAACCGTGGCGGCGCGTCGCCGCCTGGGACGGCGGCGGGGCGGCGGAGAGTGCCGCACACAGCGCGACGCTGGCGCTGGATGCGGCGGCGCCGGTCGAACTGCTGCTGGTCGGGCGCCTGCGCCGTGTGACAGGCGCCTCCGCCAACATCGTCCCGGCATGCGACGGCCGCGCCTGCCGTGCGCGCGATGCCGTCCAGCGGGTGCGGCTGATACCGCAACCCGGCGCGCGCCGCATCGTGCTCGAGGCCGCGCCGCTCGACCTGGCGCGACTTGCCGGCGCCGAAGACGCCGCCTACCGTCACGTGCGGGTCGAGAACGGCCGGCTGGCATGGCGTGCGCTGCCGGCGGCGCAGTCGCCGCTGCGGCCGGCGCTGGCCGAAGTCCGGCTCGGCGGACGCGATGGCCAGGCCCTGTGGGCGGACGGCAGGGCCAGCGCCGCGGCGCTGGCGGCCGGACTCGGTCCGCTGCTGGGCGTGCACCGCGAGCATGCGTCGAGTGTTGCCGGCATGCTGGCGCGGCTGCCGGGCAGCGCCCACGCGGCCCGGCTCAGCCTGGACCTGGAGCTGCAGGCGGCGGCGCAGGCGGCGCTGGAATGCATCGGCCTGCGCGAAGGGCAATGGGACGGCAAGCGCTGCCTCGGCGGACAAGCCGCCCCGCCCGAACGGCAGGCCGGCCTGGTGCTGCTCGACGCCGCCAACGGCGACATCCTGGCCGCCGCCGGCGGCGGCGTCGGCAAGGCCGAACCGGCACGCTGGCCGGAAGTGCGCGACTTCGACCGCGCCGATCCGGCGCGCAGTCCCTTGCGGTTGCCGGCCTTTCAGCATGATGGCGGTGCCGAGCGCGCGCCCGGCTCGACCTTCAAGGTGATCACCGCGCTCGGCCTGGAGGCGGTGGCGCGCGAGGACGCCCGGCTGGACCGGCTGCTGGGCGGCCTGCCCTTGGCCGAGATCGACGGCGTGGCGCGCGCCGCCGGCTATGGTTTCCGCACCGGAGCGCCGGCCTATCCGGTGGAGGGCGGCGCCCGCATCACCAACTTCCGCGAGCAGTTGGCCGGGGCCCGCGCCGTCGCCGGGCGCCTCGGCGTGGCGCAGGCGCTGACCCACAGCGTCAACACCTGGTTCGCCTGGACGGCCGAGCTGGGCGACCGCAGCCTGGGCGGGGCGGCGCAGGGCGGCATGCCCGGCCTGCGCGAGATCGAACCGGGCGCGCTCGACGCCGCGCGCCCGGTGGCCGGGATGGCGCGCAGGCTCGGTTTCGGCGCGCCCCTGCGTCTCGACGGCGGCCTGCTGCCGGAAGATTTCCGCTGGTCGGCCTGGGACGCGCTCCAGGCCACCCCGTCGATGCTGGACCCGATCGCGACCCGCCACGAAGTGCGCCAGATGGCGATCGGCCTGCGCATGCAGGCGACCCCGCTGCAAATGGCGCTGGTCGCGGCGGCGGTCGGCCAGGGCCGTCCCGTGAGGCCGCGCCTGTTGCTGGAACTGGACGGGCGCGCGGCGCAGGCCGGCCCGGCGCCGGGCGGCCCGCTCGGCGTGCGCCTGGACCGCATCCGCGCCGGCATGAAAGGCGTGGTGGACGGCGGCACGGCGGCCGGGGCCTTCCGCGGTCGCGAGTTCGACCGCCTGCGCGCCGGGCTGTTCGGCAAGACCGGCACGGCCCCGGTCGGCCAGGATGGCATGGCGACGGTCTGGTTCATGGGCTGGCTGGAGCCGGGCAGCCTGCCGGGCCAGACACGCCGGCTCGCCTTCGCCGCCTTCGTCAGCCGCTCGCAGTCGACCGGCGGGGGCCACGCCGCGCCTATCCTGGCCGCCGTGTTGCGCGGCATGCAAGATCGGCAAGGGCGGCCGTCGGAATAGCAGGGCGCTCGCTCGGCATCGCGCCACCCCCTCTTGCCCCCCCAATCTGCGCGCCGCGATATTGTGTTTGTATGGCATCATCTGTTGACAATCCGCCTTCGTGCGGATGGCCATCGAGGATGAGGAAGGTATGCGTTTGCCGGGAACCCGGTACCAGGAGCACGGTTGGGAGCAGGTCCGCAAGTTGCTGGGGCAATGCTCGCTGCGGGCGCTCGCCCGCCTCGGACCGGCCCGGCTGCTGGCGGCCGACGACGCACTGCTGGCGGACTACGTGGACGCGGTCGCGCGGGCGCTGCACGACTGCGGCGGACGCGGCGCCATGCCCGGCAACAGCTATGGCGACAGCGTTTTCGAGCTCGGCCTGAGCCTGGTGTACGAACTGCAGGCCCGTCCGGCCGACTGGCATGCCTTGCGCCACGCGGTGGCGGGCGAGCATGCGCGCCTGCCGGATTTCTGGGCCGCGCCCGGTGGCGACGCCTTGCTGCGCAAGAAATTCAACGACCTGTACGCCGTCCTGCGCGACAAGGTCGACAGCGACAACTACCAGGCCGCCTGCGGCCGCCCGTGCAGCCCCAACCGCATGTACGCCTACCGGATGCTCGACACCGCCTATGGCGAGGTGGCGCGCCTGTTCGGGGCCTGGCGCGAGCACCGTGAGCAGGTCGGCGCCATCCTGGGGCGCACGCTGGAGGCCGAGCCGATCGAAGCGCGCCAGCTGCGCAGCGTGGCCGACTGCCGGCCCGAATGGATCCTGCGCTGGAGCGCGAGCCTGGAGCGCTTTGGCGGCAGCCCCGGACCCTTGCACACCCGCTCCAAGCGCTTCGCCGGCCTGAAGGAGCATCCGGAGAAGATCGGCGCGATGCTGCGCGAGATCGGCGAGTACCAAACCCTGTCCGCCAATGGCGACCGCGACTGGCTGCAGGATGCCGACGATGCCGGCGCCTGGATGCTCGATTACTGGCGTGTGCTGGGCGAGTCCGAACAGGCCGGCACGCCCGGTCCGGACCGGATCCTGGAGGCGCGCCAGGACGCGCTCGACCTGGAAGACGGCCCGGCCGTGGCCGATGCCCATGCGCAGGAAGCCCCCGCGCCGCCGCCGCTGCTCGACGAAGCCGTGGCCGCGCGCGTTTCACTGTCCCCCCGCTACCTTCAGGTGGCGGCGGCGGCACAGGAGCGCGGCAGCTGGGCGCTACGCATCATGGAGGCCGATTCGGTGCCGGTGCGGCTGGCGGTCTACCTCAAGCTGCTCGGGCCTCACGACGACAGCTATCCAATCGAATGGCTCGACCCGGCCACCGGCGAGCTGCCGACCATGCAGCAACTGGCGCTGCTGGACGGGATCTCGCTGCCGACCTTGCGCAAACGGCGCGACGCGGCGATCGCCAGGCTGGGCGCGGCGGCAGGCATGAAGGAGGAAACGCGATGAGCATGACGGAACTGGATCGCAAGCTGCAGGCAGGGCTGCTGGCGCGGCGCCGGGTCGAAGGCGACCGGCTGGTGCTGGACGACGCGACCCTGCTGGCGGCGCTCGACGGCAGCCGCCCGCTGACGGCGGGCGAACGGGCGGCGCTGCAGGCTTCGCCGCTGACGGCGCGCCGGCTGCGCTGCCTGGCGCAGGCGGCGCGCAGCATGCCGGCGCTGCCCGCCCCGCGCCGCTGGGCCGGCAGCGCCGGCATGCTGCGCGCCGCCGACAGCGGCATGGCCTTCGCGCCCCTGGTCACGGACGACGGCGCCTGGCGCCTGCACGTGGTCGGAGACCGGGTGATCCTGCAGCTCGACCCGGAGTCGCCGCTGGCGGCCGGCCTGCTGCGCGGCGGGCAGGCCCTGCGGGTGCGCGACGGCGCCGGCGCGACGGTCCTCGCAGGCGTCCTGGACAGCGACGGCGAGTGCGAGGGCCGCTGGCCATTCGAGGATGCGGCGGGGCCGCACTTCCAGCGCCATGGCGCCCGCTTCGTGGTCGAGCCGGTGGAGGCGGACGGTGTCTAGCATGCTGGACCTGTTCACCCGGCCGTTCCGCCAGCCGCCGCCGCGCCTTGCCGGTCTGGGCGCGGACTTCATCGCGCTGCCGCTGGCCAAGGGCTGCACGGTGCCGGCCGGGCGCTTCGCCGTGCTGGCCAACGCGCAAGGGCACACGCGGCGCCAGAGCGAGGGCGCGCGCGTCGCGCCGCTGGACGGCGAGAGCGCATGGTGCGTCGATCCGGGCCCCTACGCCTGCGCGCTGCTGCCCTTCGCCGCCGCGCCCGAGATCGGCCTGCGGGTGAGCTTTGCCATCGACACGCCCGACCCGCGCGAGCCGCAGCAGCGCTTCGACCTGTTCCTCGCCAGCGAAGGCGGCGAACGGGTGGCGCTGGATGGCTTCGTGGCCGCGCTCGAGGCGGCCCTGCAGCGCGAGCTGGCCCAGGGCAACCTGGAACTGCCGCCCTGCACCAGTTTCGAGGAGTGGAATGTCTTTCGCACCGGCTTCAACCAGCTGCTGTACACCCGCTTCGGCGTGATGGTGGACGATTGCGTGCCGGCCGACCTGGGCGCCACGCGCGGCCTGGCGGCGTGCTTGACGGCGCAGCTGGAAGCGCAGGCAACACAGGGAGCACCGGAAGCCAGGGAGGCGGCGCGGCCGCCGGCCGCCGCGGCGACGGCGCCGCAAGCCTTCGATGCGGCGCCGGAAGACGCGCGCGCGCTGCGGCGCCTGTTCCTCGAACTGCCGGGCCTGATGTGCGGCCTGCGGCTGGCGGTGCTGCCGGCCGACGGCGCGGATTTTCGCCGCCACCAGGAACTGCTGCGCCGGCTCGACCTGGTCAGCCTGGCGGTGGGCACCATGCCCAGCCTGGGGCTGGCGGCGCCGGGCCGGCCGCTGGCGGGCGCCGCGCAACTGCGCCGCGCCCGCCACAGCCGCCGCGCGGCAGGCGCGCTCGACGAGGCATGGGCGCTGCTGGCGCGCTTGAAGCTGAGCGATGCCGCGATGCTGCCGCTCCTGCTCGAGGAGCTCGACCGCATCGTCGCCAACCTCGAATGCGCTTGCGCCGCGCGGCGCGAGACGGCAGGGGAGGAGGCATGAACGCGTCCGTCCCCGGTGCGCCGATCCGCTGCCGCAGCATCGCGCCGGACGGTTCGCTGCTCACCGTGACCGCCACCGTGCGCCCGCGCGGCGGCCGCGCCGACGTCAAGTGCAGCGTGCCGGATGCGCCCGAGCTGGCGCGGCGCATGCAAGAGGTGGTGCGCCTGGCGCGCCACACCGAGCCGCGTGTCGACAGCCGCGAGCAGGTGCTGCTCAGCCTCGACCGCGCGCCCTTGCCGGGCAGCCGCGACTGGGAACTGGCCTGCGTGCTGGCCGACCGGCTGGTGCGCGGCGTCTTGCCGCCGCACCCGCACCCGCACCCGCACCCGCACCCGCACGCGGAATCGCACTTGCATTCGCAGCCGCCGGTGCCGGTGGCGAACGGCTGGTCCGACGCCTGGCAGCTCGGTCGCATCGACGGCCACCAGCTGCGGCAGGTGCCGGTCGGGGTGCTGGCCGGCGGCCCGGACGGCCTGCCGCACCTGGGCGCCCTGAGCGGCCATCCCGATCCGGCGGCGGGGGTGTCCACCGCGCGCGCCTGGTTTCCGCTGCTCAGTGGCGGCCAGGACGACAGCCTGTGCTGGGTCGAGGTCAGCGTGCGCCCGGCGCCGCACGAGGGCGACGAAGAAGCGAGCATCGCCGCGCCCGGCGTCGACGCCGCGCTCCAGGCCCGCGTGCGCACGGTGCTGGCCGGGGCGCGCCATTTCGACGGCCGCGGTAGCGGGCAGTGGCGCAGCACGGTGCGGTTCGGCGAAGCGCGTTTCCAGGGCGGCTCGTTCGAGCTGGCGCTGGTGATGGCCGACCGCATGGCGCGCGGGCGCGAGTTCCTGCCGCGCGGACGGGTGCTGGCCAGCGGCCAGTCGTCGGCCTGGCATACGGGGGCGGTCGAGACCGTGGAAGGGATCGCGCCGAAGTGCGCGCTGCTGGCGCGGCTGGCGGCGCCGGGCGACCGCATCCTGGTGCCGCGTGCCTGGGAAGCGCGGCTGCCGCCGGGCTGGCGCGAGGCGATCCGGGCCTGCGGCGCGAGCCTGGCCTGCGTGGACAGGATCGGGATCATTTGAATCCGGCCCGGCTGCGCTAGAATCGCTGGGCCATGTGTTGTACAGGGTGTGTTGCACAGGATGAAACGGAGTCGGATATGTTCCAGATGTTCGGATTGGGCGGCGCCAGCTGCCCGCGCTGCGAGCGCAAGCACGGCGGCGATGCGCGCTATTGCGCCGGCTGCGGCCTGATCCTGGGCGCGCCCCGCAATGTCCCGCTATTGCGCGACAACCGCTGGGTCGCCGGCCCGGACGAGCTGGCGGTGTTCTTCGGCGTGCGCGCGCTGTCGGGGGTGTTCGTCAAGACCCTGCGCGTACCGGCCACGGCGCGCGCCTACATCCTGCAGGGCGAGCAGGCCACCGAGGTGCCGCAGGGCGAGTACGAGATCGAGGGCTTCTTCACGCGCCTGAACCATCTGCTGCGCGACCAGCACGCCGAGATCCTGGTGACCCGCACGGCCGCGCTGCCGGTCGAGTTCCGCTTCGACGAAGTGCGTACCAGCGAGCAGCTGGCGGTGAGCGCGCGCCTGACGGTCAGCCTGCGCATCGAGAACGTGCCCGCCTTCGCGCGCCATTTCATGACGATGCCGGGCACGATCGGCACCAGCGAGCTGCGCGAACTGCTGGCGGCGCCGGTGCGCCAGCTGGCCGAGGAATTCGTCGGCGCACGTTCGATCCGCGACATGGCCGGCGACCGCGCGCTGCGCGAGCAGCTCGACCAGCGCCTGCAGGGCGGCCTCGGGCTGCTGCTGGCCGAATACGGGCTGGCGGTGGTGAAGGTCGACACGGTCGAGCTGCGCCACGACAAATTCGACGCCAACCGCGCGCGGGTCGGCAGCCTGTGGCTGGCCGCCGACGAGCGCCACGTGCAGATCGCGCATGCGCAGCACCTCGACGAGCTGTACGACGCGGAGGAATGGCAGCGCCTGCGGCGCGCCGAGCAGGCGGCGCGGGTACGCCAGCGCGAACGCGAACTGCGCCAGGACGACGCGATCGCGCGCGCCGAGCTGTCCCTGAGCGGCGCCGACCGCGCCCACGCGGTACGGGCCCGCCAGATCGAACTGTACGCGCGCATCCTCGACGCCAGTTCGCGCAAGCAGGCGCTGGAACGGGGCGCCGGCGACGTGCTGGCCGAGCTGGAGCACGAAATGGCCCGGAAGGGCGCGCAGCGCCAGGACGAGGCGCGCGAATGGCAGCACCTGCGCGCGCTGGCCCAGCTGCGCATGCGCAGCGAACTCGACGTGGCGCAGCAAGAGGCGCGCCAGGCGCAGGCCATCGCGCGCCAGCGCTTCGCGCAGGGTCTGCTGCAGCAGCAGATCCGCAACAAGCTCGAGCAGGCCGCCCTGATCGAGGACGGCGCGCGCCGGCAGGAAGAACTGGTGCGCCTGCGCGCCGGCGAAGCCGATTGCGCGCGCCGCGCGCGCGCAATCGACGAAGAAGAACACCTGGCCCGCCACCAGTCGCTGGCGCTGGCCAACGCCGCGCGCCGGCGCGAGGCCGAACGCCTGCAGGAATGGGAAGACGAACAGGCGCGCCAGCGCATCGACGCCACCCGCAACGCGGCGCAGCAGGACAAGCTGGCACGCACCATCGAGCTCGAGGCGCGCCAGGAGCGCGCCCGGCAGGACGTGCAGCTCGATGCCGAGGAGCGCCGCCATGCGCTCGAAGTGCGCCGTCTGGAAGCCTTCGCGGCGATGGACGACACGGCCAAACTGGCATTGAGCGCGGCGCCGAACGCGGCGGCCCTGAACGACTTCATGAAGACCCGCGTGCACGCGACGATGGACGCCGACCAGCTGGCCGCGCTGGCGGGCATGGTCGGCGCAGGCAAGCTGAGCACAGCCGAAGCGCTGCAGATGGTGCGCGACGAGCAGGCCCGGCGCGAAGCCGAAGTGGACCGGGACCGCCGCCACCAGGCCGAACTGCTGGCGGCCCAGGCCCGCTTCGGCCACAGCATCGCCAGCAGCATCGGCAACAGCGGTGCGGCCCCGGCCGCACGCCGCTGCGCCAACGGCCATCCGGCGCGCAGCGAGGACCGCTTCTGCACCGCGTGCGGCGCCGCCGTGCCCCATTGACGGACCCGATGCAGACCGCCATCGACAAGATCCGTGAACTGCGTGCCCTGCACGAGGACGGCCTGCTGAGCCGCGCCGAGTTCGACCTGCGCAAGAACGCGATCCTCGATGCCGCCTACCTGCCTGCGCAACCATCGGCCGCGGGCCTGGCCGATCCTGGTGTCGACGCGGCGCCTGCCGGACCGGTCCGGCCCGGCACCGAGATCGGCCTGGTGGCGGGCCAGGAGCTCGGTCCGCAGAACCGGCGCTACCGGCTCGAACGCCTGATCGCGCTCGGCGGCATGGGCCAGGTCTGGCAGGCCACCGATCTGGCCACGCACGCCGAACTGGGCCACAGCGCCCAGGTGGCGCTGAAGATCCTGCCGCCGCAGCTGACCCAGTCGGCGGTCCAGGCCAAGCTCCTGATCCAGGAAGCCACCCGGGCCCGCCGCCTGGCCCACGAGCATATCGTGCGCGTCTACGAATGGGCCCAGGATCCGGCCACCGCGAGCTACTTCATCATCATGGAATGCCTCGAGGGCGAAGACCTGGACAGCCTGCTGGCGCGCGCGGGCCGCCTGCCTTTGGCGCGGGTGCTGGCGCTGCTCGAACCGGTGGCCGCCGCGCTCGAGCATGCCTGGGACAGGCACGGCCTGGTCCACCGCGACATCAAGCCGGCCAACGTGTTCCTTACCCGGGGCGGCGAGGTGAAGCTGCTCGACTTCGGCATCGCGGCGCGCGCCCGTTCGGCGGGCCGGGGCGTGGGCGGCAGGCCTGCACCCGGCGGGGCGCTCGATGCGCCGGGCGCATCGGGCACGAGCGGCTACCGCGCCCCCGAAGCCGGCCAGCCGCAGCGCCAGCCGGCGCCCACGCTGGACGTGTACGCGGTGTCGATGATGATCTACCAGATGCTCGAGGGCGCGCTGCCGGCCGATCCCGCGCCGGCGCCAACCGCCTTGAACCCGCAGCAATGGGAGGCCTTGCGCGCCGGCTTCGCGCACGATCCGGCGGCGCGCCCGGCCAGCGTGCGCGCGCTGCTGGCGGGCTTGCGCGATGCGGCGGGCCCGTCGCCGGAAGAGATCGCGGCACAGGAAGCCGTCGCGCGCCGCGATGCCCTTCGCCGCGAGGGCGAGCAGGCGGCACGCCGCGCAGCCGAGGAACAGGCCAGGGCGGCGGCGCGCGCCCAGGTCGAGCGCCAGCGGCGCGAGCAGCAGCGCCTCGAGCGCGCGGCCCAGGAGCAGGCGCGGGCGGCGCGCAAGGAGGCGCTGCGCCGGCAGTTGCTGGCCCGGCGCGAGGAAGAAGCCGCCAAGGCCGCCCTGGCGCAGGAGGAAGCGCAGCGCGAGGCTGCGCGGCGCAAGGCCGCGGCAGCCTACCTGGCCGAACAGAAGCGGGCGCGCGCCTTGCAGGCGGCGCGCAGCGCGTCCGAGCTGCGGCAGCTGATGCCCGGCCCGGCCGCGCCGGTGGCCGATGGCGATGGCAATGTCGATGTCGATGGCGATGTCGATGGCGATGTCGATGGCGATGGCGTGCTGCGCGATGCGTTCCTGGATGGCGCCGGCAGCGGTCCGGCGCTGGTCCCGGTCCCGGCCGGGCGCTTCCAGATGGGCTCCCACGAGCACGAGCGCAAGATCGCGATGGCGGCCGGCGCGCAGCGGAAATGGCTCGAGCGCGAGACGCCGCAGCGCTGGGTCGGCATCGAGCGGCCCTTCGCGCTGGGCCGCTATCCGGTAACACGGGGCGAGTGGCGGGCGTTCGTGCAGGCCACCGGCTGGGAGCCGACGGGCGAGCTGAGCTGGCTCGAGCCGGGCTTTCCGCAGACCGATGCGCACCCGGTGGTGGGCGTCACCTGGCACGACGCGCAGCGCTACGTGCAGTGGCTGTCGGATGCCACCGGCCAGCGCTACCGCCTGCCGAGCGAGGCCGAATGGGAGTATGCCTGCCGTGCCGGCACCCGCGGCGCCTTCAGTGTCGGCGACAGCATCGGTCCCGGGCAGGCCAACTACGACGGCCGCTTCAGCTACAACGGCAGCCCGTACGGCGCCTTCCACGGCGGCACCACCCCGTGCGGCATGTTCCCGGCCAATCCCTGGGGCCTGTACGACATGCACGGCAATGTGTGGGAATGGGTGCAGGACGCGGTCCACGACAATTACGAAGGCGCGCCGCTGGACGGCAGCGCCTGGGAGGCCGGCGGCGACCAGGCCCGCCGCATCCTGCGCGGCGGTTGCTGGCTGTACAATCCGCGCTACCTCCGTTCGGCGCTGCGCAACGGCTTCTCCAGCGTGCTGTCGAACGACATCGTCGGCTTGCGCGTGGTGCGCGAACTTCGCTGAGTGAGAATGGTGTACAGTAAGACAATTATCCCGGCACGGAGACCTCGCCATGGCCATCGCCCACCTGTTCAAATCGCACGACAAGGACCTCGGCGGCGGCTTCACGGTCAGGCGCATCCTGCCGGCGGCCGCGCGCCAGTCGGTCGGCCCGTTCCTGTTCTTCGACCACATGGGGCCGGTGAAAGCGCAGCCCGGTGCGCGCCACGACGTGCGTCCGCACCCGCACATCGGCCTGGCCACCGTCACTTACCTGTTCGAAGGCGCGATTCAACACCGCGACAGCCTGGGTACCGAGCAGCGGATCGAGCCCGGCGCGATCAACTGGATGACGGCCGGTAGCGGCATCGTGCATTCCGAGCGCACCCCCGAAGACCTGCTGGGGCAGGTGCGCCGTACCCACGGGCTGCAGCTGTGGGCGGCGCTGCCGCGCGAGCACGAGGAGGCGCCGGCCGCCTTCTCGCATACGCCGGCGGACCAGATTCCGGAAGTCGCGTTGCAGGGCGCCAGCGTGCGCGTGCTGGTCGGTACGGCGTTCGGGCGCAGCTCGCCGGTGCCGGCCTTCGGGCCCACCCTGTACCTCGACGTGCAGCTGGCGCCGGGCGGATCGATCGCGCTCGACGGCCTGCCCGAGGAATGCGCGGTGTACGCGCCGATCGGCGCGATCGAGGTCGACGGCGAAGCGGTCCCGGCCGACACCATGGCGATGCTGGAACCGGGCGCCCCGGCACGGGTGTCCTCAAGCGCGGGCGCACGCTTCGTGCTGGTCGGCGGCGCGCCGCTGGACGGACGCCGCTACATCTTCTGGAATTTCGTGTCCTCCAGCCGCGAGCGCATCGAGCAGGCCGCGCGCGACTGGGAAGCGAACGCCTTCGTGCCGGTGCCGGGCGACGACGAGCGCATTCCGCTGCCGGCCTGGCCGGCCGCCTGGAAGCAGGAGCCGTCGGGCGAGCGCGGGCGCGACTGAGCCTGCGCTGTCGGGCGTCGGATGAGGATCTGCATCCAGACCCTGGGAAGCCGCGGCGACGTCCAGCCCTTCCTGGCGCTGGCGCTCGAACTGTCGCAGCGCGGGCACCGGGTGCAGCTCGCCGGTCCGGCGCAGTTTCACGACCTGGCGACAAGCCGGGGCGTCGGCTTCGCCCCATTGCCGGCGCAGTTCCTGGCGCTGCTGGACGCGCCCGAGGCGGCCGCCGCGATGCAGGGCGTCCGGGGCATCGGCGCGGCCTGCAAACTCCTGAAGCAGGTGCAGCCGCTCATGCGGCGGCTGTTCGACGCCGAGTGGCAGGCGGTATCCGCATTCACGCCCGACCTGATCGTCTACCACCCGAAATCGCTCGCCTCGCGTCACATGGCGGAGCGCCTTGCCATCCCCGCCATGCTGGCCTCTCCCTTGCCGGGTTTTACCCCCACGTCGGCCTTTCCGAGCCCGCTGTTCCCGGTATCGACGCTGGGACCGCTCAACAGGATGAGCCATTGGTTCTCGATGCATGGCGGGGACCTGCTGTTCGGCAGGCTGCTCGGCCGGTGGCGGCGCGAGGTGCTCGGTCTCGGCGGCGGCAGGGCGCGCCGGCGACCGCTCGCCACGCTCTACGCGTATAGCCCGAGCGTGCTGCCCAGGCCGGCGGACTGGGACAGTTCGGTGTGCGTAGCCGGCTACTGCTTCCTCGACGAAGGCCACTGGACCATGCCCGCGGGGCTGGACGCCTTCCTCGGCCGGGGCGCTGCGCCGGTGTATGTGGGTTTTGGCAGCATGCCCGCGATCGATGCCGGCGCCCTGGCCCGGCAGGTCATCGAGGCGCTGGCGATGGCGGGCAAACGCGGCGTGCTGGCCACCGGCGGCGGTGCATTGCAGGTCGCGCAGGCGCCCGAGCATGTCCACGTGATCGCGGCGGCGCCGCACGCGCATCTGTTCAGGCACGTCAGCGCGGCCCTGCACCATGGTGGCGCAGGCACCACGGCGGCCTCGCTGCGGGCCGGACTGCCGACCATTGTCTGCCCCTTCTTCGGCGACCAGCCGTTCTGGGGCCGGCGGGTCGCGGCGCTCGGCGCCGGTCCCGCGCCGATTCCCCGCAGGCGCCTCGGCAGCGCGATCCTGGCGGCAGCGTTCAAGGCCGTCGACGACCCGGGCATGCGGCGACGGGCAGCCGCCATCGGCGAACAGCTGTCGGGGGAGTGCGGCGCCGCGGAGGCGGCGCGGTTTATCGAGCAGGCGGTGCGTGCGCGATGATGGGGACGATGCGATACGCACAGCGGCGCGCCCCGGCCAACCCGTGCTCGACCCGCTCGACCTGCACGTCCGGCCCCAGCACGCGCCGGAACACGTCCAGTTCCGAACGGCAGAAATGTTGGCAGGCGCGCGCGGCGGTGCAGATCGGGCAGTGGTTCTCGACCAGCAGCACGCTGCCGTCGGGCGCCACCTCGGTCTCGGCCATGTAGCCTTCCGCCTCGCGCAGCAGGGCCAGTGCGGCGGCGCGCCGGGCCAGCGGTGCGCCAGGGTCGATCGCGGCCCGGTAGGCCGCTTCGCTGGCCGCTTCCCGGGCGTCGATCAGCTGGTCGATGGCGGCTTCGCCGAACAGCGCGCGTACCTGGCCGATCAGGTCTACCGTGAGCGCGGCGTGGCGGTCGGGAAAGCGCGCGTGTCCCAGTCCGGTGAGCTGCCACAGCCGCACCGGGCGGCCCACCTTGCCCGGCCTGTCGAGGTAGCCGACCAGTCCCTTGTCCTCGGCGGCTTCGAGCTGGCGCCGCACGCCCATCGAGCTGAGGTGAAGGATGGCGGCGAGGCCCTGGGCGGTCTGCGGGCCGCGGGTCTTCAGCAGCAGTAAAACCTGTTCGGCCGTGTTCATGCGAATTCCTGGTGGATCGAGTCGCCCTGGCGGCTCCAGCGGCGCATCGAGAATGCCGCCCAGGCCGCCAGCAGGCCGCCGGCGACCAGCGCCAGCCGGGTGTCGGCCAGCGCCAGCAGGGCGCCGCCGAGCGCCATGACGATGTTGGCCAGGCAGAAGGTGGTGGACAGCAGTCCCATCACCGCGCCTTGCCCGTGCGCGGCAAAATGCTCGGCCACCCAGCCCTGCAGGGTGGCGTTGTAGAAGGCGTGCGGCAGGCCGAACACGATGATGGCCGCCATGCCGATCCCCAGGTTGCCGATCCCGACGGACAGGATCGCCAGCGCCACCGCGCCGGCCTGGCCGCTCACGCGCAGGCGCGGATCGACCGGGTGGGTGCGGCCCGCGAACAGGGCGGTCACCGTCATCACGCCGCACATCGCCATGTTGACGAGGGCAATGCCGGCCGCGTCGTAGCCGCCCACTTCCACCAGCCACAGGGGGAAGAATTCGTAGAAGCCGGCGACGCCGCAGGAATAGGCGAGGTGGATCAGGAACAGGGTCTGCAGCGGCCCGTGGCGCAGCAGGGTGAAGGCGTGGCGTTCGCGGGCCAGCGACCACCAGCTGCGGGCGGCGCGGGGGAGCGCTTCCGGCGGGAGGGCCAGCAGCGCCAGCACGGCGCCCAGCAGCAGGCCGCCGGCGGCGATACAAAAGGGCAGCGTGATGCTGTAGCCGGCGCTCAGGCCGGACAGCAGCGGACCGGCCAGCCAGCCCAGGTTGGAGGCGCCGTTGAGCCAGGACAGGGCGTGCTTGCGCAGCGACCCGTCGATGCGCTCGGCCAGCAGCGCGCGCAGGATGGCGCCG